>JACPKG010000008.1 GCA_016187175.1 Candidatus Saccharimonadota bacterium | reverse complement strand
AGCGTTCAGCTGTTGTTCATTTAAAAGGCCAGATATTTGGGCTGGTTGGCGAACCAACCCAAGCGCTTAAGCGCTCCCTCAAACTGCCCAACTTTATTGCCCAGGCGGAAATAGATGTTTCGGTCCTGCTGTCGGCCGTCCAACCGCTGCAATATCAACCTTTAAACAAATTTCCGGCTATCGAACAAGATCTCTGTCTACGGACTGACGCCACTTTAAGCTACGGTAAGCTAACGGACTTTGTATTAAAAACTCTTGGCCAAATATCGGATGAGCACGGCTATAACTACTGGTTAACTCCGGTTGACATTTATCAACCCTCGATGCGGCCGGGCGATAAAAAACATAAACAGACTACCTGGCATATTATTTTATCCCATCCGGACAAAACCTTGACGACAGACGAGTCGAACAAATTACTTGATAAAATATCAACCAGGGCCAAGAAAGAGCTGAAAGCGGAAAGGGTTTAAGATGACGAGTGCTTTAAGACGGGCCGGCTGGATATTTCTGGCAGTTTTATTTATAGCCACCGGTTTGGGAGTTGGTGTAGTTGGCTTTTGGCAGGCCACTCACCAAAAAGTCGACACTGAAGAAAACCAAGTAAAAACAGAGCGACTTAAGGGTGCCAAATTGGCTGAATTTACGCCCGTTGCAAAAGTGGATTCGCTGCAGTCAATAGATTTAGTCGCGGGGACAGGCGCTGAAGTTAAACCGGGAGCGACAGTAACAGTACAATACACCGGCGCGGTGGCGGCAACAGGCACAATTTTTGAAAGCTCGATAGATACCGGCCAACCTGTAACATTCAGCCTAAACCAGGTTATTAAGGGCTGGACGAATGGTTTGCCCGGCATGAAGGTTAATGGTCAGCGCCGCCTGCTAATCCCGGCTGACCTAGCTTATGGCGCTAATCCACCGTTAGGGTCGGGCATACCGGCTAATGCGGATTTGGTCTTTGACATTGTCCTTCTAGACGTTAAATAGGGTCGGCGGTGTGGAATTCTGGTGCGAAAAACACAATATATAGTGGTATTGACTAAACCACAAGCGCTAGTTAAACTAATAGCAGTTTAATCATAAACAACAAAAGCAAATTACAAATTAACTAACAAACAGCCCAGGAGGGTCCCTTAAATGCCCAAAAATATCACTATTTTCACTACCAGCACCTGTTCTTACTGCCCCATGGTTAAACGTTACCTGAAGACCAAGGGCCTACCATACAACGAAGTGAACCTGGAAGATCACCCTGAACGCCAAGATGAAGTATTCAAAGCTAGTGGCGCTATGACCGTGCCAATAACTATTGTTACTAAGCAAGACAATACCCAAGAAGTCGTAATTGGCTTTAATCTCCAAAAGCTCGCACCCGCGATTGCCTAATTTGATATATTAAAACGATGGATCAGACACAGACGGTTGAGGGCCGAGGCAGTGAGAAATTGCCGCACGATTTAGTAATTGTGGGAGCTGGTCCGGCAGCTCTTTCCGCCGCGCTTTATACCTCCCGCGAAGATATAGAGACGCTGTTGTTTGAAAAAGGAGCTATTGGCGGCTTGGCAGCTGTTACTGACTGGGTTGATAACTACCCTGGTTTCGAAAAAGGCATATCGGGCCTGGAATTATCTGAACAAATGCGCAAACAAGCCGAGCGCTTCGGCGCGAAAATTGAGCTGGGTGAAGTCCAAAAAATTGAAGACCAGGGCAAACTAAAAAAGCTGACCACCACCGAAGGCGATATCTATGCCAAGACGGTGTTAATCGCTACGGGCAGTGAGTATAAAAAAATTGGTGTATCAGGCGAGGACGAGTACTATGCCCGGGGCGTCCACTACTGTGCAACCTGTGACGGCGCCTTTTTCCGCGATAAGAAACTGGTAGTGATTGGCGGTGGTAATTCAGCCGCCCAGGAATCAATTTTTTTGACCAAATTCGCCAGCCACATAGATATGCTGGTTCGCAGCAGCCTGAAGGCTAGTGACGTGCTAATCAAAGAGCTAGTGAAACATAAAGACAAAATCACCATTCATCTCAATACTACGACCGACGCAATTGTTGGCCAAGACGGCAAGGTTACCAAGGTCATTGGCACAGATAAAAACAGCGGCCAGAAAGTTGAATTTCCAACCGACGGCGTATTTGTGTTTGTCGGTCTGCTACCAAATACCAAATTCACAGAAGACAGTGGTGTCGAGTTAGATGAGCGGGGCTTTATAAAAACCGATATTCATTTAATGACTAGGGTAGCTGGTATTTTTTGTGCTGGTGACGTTCGTAGTGGCGCGACCCTCCAAATTGCCAGTGCTACTGGCGAAGGAGCCACCGCCGCACTGATGATCCGTGAATATCTAGAGACGCAAGAGCGGGGGCCGCTGCCGCAACCAGTAGTAGGCCACCCCCAACTTTATTAGAGGATAGAGAACAGATTGTTTATTGCTTTTTGTTCTGGAAGCGGTCCGGAAAGTCTGTCACCACCCCTGCCAGACCGTATCTTGTCCAGTAACGGGCCCTCTTCGGATTATTAAGGGTGTAGGCATAAAGCTCGTAACCCCTGTGTCTCATAGATCTAATAAAACCGGACCACAAAAACAATTGATTCATAGCTATGAATTTAGTATCAACTTGTTTGGCACGATAGACTGCCCGTACGCCCGACCAGCTTTCAATGACTATCTTTGCAACCTTTGGCATAGCTGCATGAAGCTTAAGTAATGTCTTTTGGCTTTTGGAAGCCAGTAAATAAGGGTGTTTGTATTTGCGAAGAACTTCTACAATTGGCGCAACCCTGACTTTAGTCTTAACTTCAACGTATATTGGCGCTCGACCATGGACTACGCTCAGAGCCTCGTCAAGCATGGCTAAATCGTCCTTGTGCTCTTTTAGCTCACTATATGTATGGCCGGAGACAGACAATTTGTTGCCGCTTTGATCGACCAGTTGTGGGTTGTGGTGAAGAATAGGGATACCATCTTTTGTGACGCGTACGTCGAATTCGATTATATCAACGTGATACTCCAAGGCTTTTTGGATACCGGCAATTGTATTTTCTGGCGCTAGTCCCCGAGCTCCGCGGTGGCCGATAATTTTCATCTTATGCTTGTATAGTACAATGTTGGGTAGAAAAAGGAGAAGAAATGCCTGATCAAACAGTTACCGCCGGTAAAGATGCGCCTGATGTTGTCAATGTAATCATTGAGATTCAAAAAGGTGGCGGCCGTAATAAATATGAAACCGACAAGATAACGGGCCTAAGAATTTTAGACCGGGTGAACGCCACTACTCTTGGCTACCCAACAGACTATGGCTATGTTCCCCAAACTCTTTGTGAAGATGGCGATCCACTTGACGCCCTACTAATGATTGATGAGCCTATCGTGCATGGTACTTTGGTGCCGGTCCGGCCAATCGGCATCCTTTATATGATCGATGACGGCGAAGGCGACGAGAAGCTAATTTGTGTGGCCAAAGATGATATTAGTAAAGAGCATATCAAGTCAGTGGATGATCTGGAGCCATACTTCAAAAAGAAAGTCGAGTATTTCTATACACACGTTAAGGACTGGAAGAACAACTGGCAGGGTGTGAAGGTTGAATTCAAGGGCTGGGGCGGCGCCGATGAAGCCAAAAAAGTCATCGCTGATTCAATAGCCCGCGCCCATCAACAATGAATAAAACAATCCCCGTTGATGCGGTGCTGATACCCGATAATGCTAAAGGTGTTTTTAAGGGTCAGATTTTTGATGTCTATCAGTGGCCACAAAAGATGTTTGATGGCTCGCTTCATACTTTCGAGATGCTGCGAAGACCGGACACCATTGCTGTGATAGCAGTAGTGAAAGATAAAATTTTAATTTTAGACGACGATCAACCGCACACTGGTTCACGTAAAAGCCTGCCTACAGGTCGCGTGGACAATCACGATACAAATACTCTGAACGCGGCGAAACGCGAAGTGTTGGAAGAAACGGGCTTTCAGTTTACAAAATGGCGACTTATCGAAGTTACCCAACCGCATTCGAAATTAGAATGGTTCATTTACTTTTATATCGCCTGGGATGGTAAAAAGATAGCCGAACCTCATCTGGATGCCGGGGAAAAAATTGAAGTTGAAGCTCTACCATTCGTAGACGTTAAGAAACTTATACTGGACAAAGCCGGGTATTTGGGCGAATCTTTAGATATTTTTGAAAAGGTCAATAATATCGAAGAATTACTAGGCCTACCCCAGTTTGACGGCGTGGAGATTGATAGATAATCAAGATGTTGCGCTAGAATGGTCATACTCGTACAATAAGCGCTAGATAAACGTAAGCTTAATCAAAGGGGGCGGGTAAGCCTTTCATGAAAACCAAAATTGCTATTAATGGGTTTGGCCGTACTGGCAGAAACGCCTTTAAGATTGCTTTTGAGCGGCCGGATCTGGAGGTTGTGGCGGTTAATGACATAACCGATGCCAAAACCCTGGCTCATTTGCTCAAACACGACAGCAATTACGGTGAATACCATCGCAAAGTTAGCTTTGATGAACAAAACATCATAGTTGAGGACCAAAAGATCAAAGTGCTGGCCGAGAAAGATCCAGCTGCCCTGCCCTGGAAAGACCTAGGCGTAGATATTGTCATTGAATCTACTGGCCTGTTTGTCGACCCAGAGAAGGCCAAAGCCCACATCAGCGCTGGGGCCAGGAAAGTCATAATCAGTGCACCGGCTAAAGGTGCTGGCTCGACAACCATAGTTTTGGGTGTTAATGAAGAAGCTATTGAGAAAGCCGGTGAAATTGTTAACAACGGCTCCTGTACCACTAACTGCGTAGCGCCGGTGATGGCAGTTTTGGAAGAAAATTTCGGTATCGAAAAAGCTATGATGACTACCATTCACAGCTACACTGCCAGCCAACGCCTTTTGGACGCGCCGGCCAAGGATCTGCGCGAAGCCCGCAGTGCCGCCAGCAATATCGTGCCGACGACGACTGGCGCCTCAATTTCCGTGGCCCAGGCACTACCAGTCGTCGAAGGTATATTTGAGGGTTTAAGTATCCGGGTGCCTACACCTGTAGTTTCGTTAATTGATATGGCTGTTTTAATAAAAAAAGATACGACAGTTGATGAAGTTAACGACGTTTTCAAAAAAGCGGCAGCCGACCCCTATTTCCAAGGAATTTTGGCCGTCACCGAAGAGGAACTGGTCAGCACAGATTTTATCGGTAATAGCCACTCGGCGATTGTCGATTTGGGCCTAACACATGTTGTAACCGGCAATTTTGTGAAGGTTGTCGCCTGGTACGATAATGAATGGGGTTACTCCAACCGCTTGGTGGAACTGACGGCCGATGTGGCGCGCCGCTTGTCCAAAAATCCTGAGCCGGCCGAGCCACTTCTGGCACCGCCGCACGACAGCCTGCTTGAGCAACCCGAGCCTGCGGATGCACAACCGACTCCTTCTTCTTCCTCTCCAAACGAAAGTATCGCTAAGAACATTGACGGTTTCCGCAGGTTTTAAATGTTGACTGTTCACCATTCATCATTCACCATGCGTTATCCGTTGACAGTTTACCTTTTTGACAGGTCCGACCTTGTAAAAAGCCAAGAGATTTTAGGCAAAATCACCAGATTTTACCTATCTTTTTACAAGGTCGAACCTTTATCACGATGTAGGGTAAATGGTAAGGGCAAAATGGTTAATGGCGGCGGAGACACATTGTGAATATTGCGCTAGCTACTGACCATGCCGGCTTCGAACAGCTCAAAGAGTTGCAAAGTTATTTAGAGTCACTAGGCCATAATTGCCGGAATTTTGGGCCGCAGTCGCTAAAACCAGACGACGACTACCCCGATTACGTCTTTCCGGCGGCCAGAGCGGTTGCCAATGGGGAATGTGATAGAGGTGTAATTTTTGGCCGTAGCGGTGAAGGCGAAGCTATTGCGGCCAACAGATTCCGTGGGGTGCGCTGCGGCGTTTTTTACGGCCTGGCTATTGCCAGGCGGGTGATTGACGCTAGCAACAAAACTAGCCACGACCCCTACGCAATTGTCCGCCTGAGCCGTGCTCATAATGACAGTAACATGCTTAGCCTGGGGGTCAGTTTTTTAAGCACGGATGATATAAAAAACGCTGTTAGGCTTTGGCTGGAAGTGCCGTTTTCCGGCGAAGAACGTCACGTCCGCCGCAACGCCAAACTTGACGAGGTCTGATATGGCCGTTATTTGTCCGTCCATACTAGCCACTGACGAAGAACAATACCGCCGCCAAATGGAGAAGGTAGCTGGTTTTGCCCATCGGATCCAAATTGATCTAACCGACGGAAAATTTGCAGCCTCCAAAACCGTGAAGCCGGAGGGGGCGTGGTGGCCAGTAGGCATTAAAGCGGACTTTCACCTCATGTACGAGGACCCTCGGCTAGCAGTAAAGGTAATATCGGAGCATCGGCCCAACATGATAATTGTCCACGCTGAAGCTAAAGGAGACTTCGAAACTTTTTCTAATTACTGCGCTCATTATGGCATCAAGGTCGGAATAGCGCTGCTGCCAAAAACTAATCCCGCCAGGATTGAGCCGGCACTGCCGAAAATTGACCACGTTTTAATTTTCAGCGGTAACCTCGGGCACTACGGCGGCTATGCTAACCAGAATTTGCTGCACAAGGTTAGCTATCTGAAAAGCAAGAAACCACAGCTAGAAATCGGCTGGGACGGGGGTGTTAACGAACAAAATATCTCCCATTTGGCTAGTGGTGGTATAGATGTTTTTGTTGTCGGCGCTGTTATTCATGAAGCCGATAATCCGGCAAGAGTATTTCATCGTTTACAACGCATTGCCGACGAAACCGGGACGACCTAACTCTTTATTACATTGCCATTCGGCACATGCGGGTCACGAAATGCGTTGAGCTTTAACACATTTCGCGCGCACCGTGTGTGCCTCAGGCAACATAAGTAAAAGTTAGGCTAGAAGGATGATAAAATCAATAAGAAGTATGGTGGATTACTCGATTAAGGAGCTCGAGAGCAAAGCTAATGATATCCGTGTTGACATCATCCGGATGTTAGAACATGCTGGCAGCGGTCACTCCGCCGGTCCTTTGGGACTAGCCGATATTTTTACGGCGCTGTATTTTAAAATTCTCAAACACGATCCTAAAAGACCAGATTGGGACGAACGCGATATCCTGATTCTTTCCAATGGTCACTGCGTGCCAGTACGCTATGCCGCGATGGCGCACGCCGACTACTTTCCAAAAACTGAGCTGCTGACTCTGCGCCAGCTTGGTTCACGTTTGCAGGGCCACCCCGAGCGTTTGCGCTTGCCAGGCATGGAGACCACCAGCGGGCCACTAGGCAGTGGTTTGTCACAGGCTACCGGTATGGCCCTGGCGCTAAAAATGGATGAAATCAAAGGCCGTAGCGTTTATGTGGTTTGTAGCGATGGTGAATTGGACGAAGGTAACAGCTGGGAGGCAGCTATGCTGGCCGCCAAATACAACCCCGGTAACTTAATAGCTATCGTTGACCGTAACAACATTCAAATTGATGGGCCAACAGAACTAGTAATGCCTCTGGAAAATCTACGCGCCAAATGGGAAGCTTTTGGCTGGTTTGTGCTGGAGATTAACGGCAATGACATCGAAGCAATTATCAGTGCGGTCGAAATGGCCAAAGCGGTGACTGAGAAGCCAGTCGTTATTATCGCCCATACGATTCCGGGCAAGGGCGTTGACTTTATGGAACATGACTTTCACTGGCACGGCAAACCGCCGAATCGCGAAGAGGCCAAAAAAGCCCTGCACGAACTACGCACGCTAGGTGGCAAAATCAGGAGCGAACACCAATGATGCTACACATCAAGAATGAAGAACGAAGAATGAGGAATGAAAGGCTTTTACTGCATTCTGCACTCTACATTCTGCATTCTGTGACCGGAGGTCACGGTGCCTGAGATGCATTTAAGACATGATTGGAGTGAGAAAGAGCCGATTCGCAAAGGCTTTGGCCGGGGTTTGCTTGAAGCTGCCAAATTTAATAAAAACGTTGTGGCGGCTTGTGCCGACCTGACGGAATCTACCCAAATGCATCTATTTGCCAATGAGTTTCCCGAGAGGTTTATAGAGGTTGGAGTAGCCGAACAGAATCTGGTAACAATTGGAGCCGGCATGGCAGCTATGGGCAAGATTCCCTTTGTTTCTAGCTACGCGGCCTTTAGCCCGGGTCGCAATTGGGAACAAATCCGTACTACCATCGCTCTCAATGACCGGCCGGTTAAAATTATTGGCTCACATGCCGGCGTCAGCGTCGGTCCTGACGGTGCCACTCACCAAATGTTGGAGGACATCGCTCTCATGCGGACACTGCCCAATATGGTGGTTATTGCCCCTTGTGACAGCGTGGAGGCTGAAAAAGCGACGCTGGCAATGGCCAAAGACAAGCACCCAAATTATATGCGCCTAGCTCGCGAGGCCACTACTGTTTTCACCTCACCCCACACGCCATTTGAGATCGGCCAAGGCTACGTATTTAGGAAGGGATCAGACGTTACAATTGTGGCTACGGGCACTATGACTTTCCAGGCTCTGACGGCCGCAAAGCTGCTGGCGAATAAGGATATCAGTGCTGACGTGGTTCATATACCGACCATAAAACCATTGGATGAAGAAATTATACTGCAGAGCGCTTCCAAAACACGCCACGTTGTGACTGCTGAGGAGGCCCAAATAATCGGCGGCTTGGGGGGCGCCGTGGCCGAGCTATTAGGCGAGAAACTACCGACTTCGATGATTCGCATTGGTATAAAGGACCGCTTCGGTGAATCCGGCGAGCCGGAAGAACTGCTGAAACACTTCGGTCTGGATGCGGAAGCCATCGCCAAAGCCGCCCACAAATTATTAACCGACCACACCAACCATGCTCATTAAGGAAACAATATGCCGCTAACCATTGCCCAGATTCGAAGCAGTTGCCAAGCCGCCAGAGCGGCTTTTGCCCGCGCCCGGGCCGAACACTTCGCCCTCGGTGCCTTTAATCTGGATAACCAAGAAACCCTGATTGCCGTAGTACGGGCAGCCGTGGCTAAAAAATCACCGCTGCTGGTTGAAGTTAGCAAGGGTGGATAACTATAAACAACAATACGGAATTGAAATGTACATCAACCTGGACCACAGCCCAAGTGTTGAAGATGCCATCGCCGGCCTTGATGCCGGTTTTGAATGTATCCACATCGATATTTCGCAGGCCAAGCACGATGCCACGGATGAAGAAATTATTACCGGCACCAAAAAAGTGGTTGAAGCGGCTAAAAAAACTGGCGCCCTAGTCGAGGCGGAACCGCACTATTTTGCTGGCAGTAGCAATGTTCACCAGGAAGTCATAAATTACGAAGAGATAAAAAAGACCTTTTCTACCCCCGAAGGCGCCAAAGCGTTTGTGGAAGCTACCGGTATTGATACGTATGCGGCGGCGATCGGTAATCTGCACGGTCATTATCCTTTGCCTAAAGTTTTAGATCTCGACCTGTTGCGTCGGATTAGGGCAGCAATTGACTGCAATATCTCCTTACATGGCGGCAGCGGTACGCCAGCCCACTATTTTGTCGAGGCAGTCAAAATCGGCGTCACCAAAGTTAACATCAACAGCGATATGCGTATTGCCTTCCGTAACACGCTCGAGCAAGTTTTAGCCCAAAACAAAACCGAGTATGCCGTAGTTAAACTGATGGACAAAGTAATTAATGAAGTCCAAAAAGTCGTGGAGTCCAAAATTGACATGTTTGGCTCGTCAGGACGAGCCAAACCATGAGCCTAGTCGAATGGTTTAACAGCGCCGGTAAGGCCAAATCTTAAATTTCTGAAGGTCCTGGTATGAGATGGATGGCATCTAGTCCGTTAAGATGCTGTGGTGATGGAATTAAGTGCATAAATCCACCCGGGATTTCGTAAGCCCTTTCATCGGGAAAGGTGAGTTTGAAAGTATCAAGTAGATGGAGATTCGGTCGTATATGTTGATCAAGTGGTAGCTGAAAGGATGTTTGAAGTCTACCGGCCACAAAAGGAAGGCCCACTTCAAGCGGACGATCGCTGCCAATTGCACTCAAGTACTGCGCAGAATATCGGCCATCAACCTCCAGAAGACCTATGCGCGGCGCAGCTAGCCCTTCTGGATAGATCCTTCTTACTCTAGCGGGGTCGTTTGCAAAAAAGGACACCCTAAATGGTTCAGCAAGCTCTAAAGAATATGCCCAGGCCTTCAAAATATAGTTAACAGCAGGATCCAATCTCTCGCCAATCCTGTGAGGATAACCAGCCTGATCCCATTCTCTGTATCTTTTAAAAACGGGTCCCGGCAGCCACCATCCAGACGGGACATCATTAATGTTGAAAATTTCGCGTTTTTGACTTAAATCGGCAAACACTGTATGCATATTCCCATTTTCGTCGAAAGTTACAGGCGGACCTTCAGCAACAGTCTTAAATCCGAATAATAGCATGGCCGCTTCTCTATCTTTAGGGTCAATATCAGCGTCAGCAGGAGGTAGCCTCTCAAGTGCCATAAGGATATTGAAACATGTCTAACTAAATAACGCAAATACAGACAATCGCTCTTTAACTTCTTATGTTAAAATAGGCGTAAGGATTTCACCCACCGAAACTTTTCATTATGCAATGTTTCGTCAGTGAGGAGAAAAACGCAATATTCCTATCAAGACGAATGAAAAAGAATCGAACGCTCCATAATATGATGAAGAGTTTAGGCGGGTGAAATGAGCCAAAAACAACTGGATGTGCTAGCGGTGGGCGACGTTGTTACAGACGTCTTTATTAAACTGCTGAAGGATGAAGTCAAAGTTATTAAAGACAAAAACGATTCGCCTTGGCTGTCCATGCCTTTTGCCAGTAAAGTGCCTTTTGACCACGCCGAAGTAATTCCGGCGGTCGGGAATGCTGGTAATGCCTCCGTGGCCTTCGCTAAACTGGAGTTTGACTCAGGGCTGATTACCAATGTAGGAGGTGACGAGTGGGGGCGCGAAATTATGACGGCGTTGCGCGAGGCAGACGTTGACACACGTTTTGTACATGTTAATCCGGGTAAAAAAAGTAATTACCACTACGTTCTTTGGTATAAAGAAGACAGGACGATCCTAATAAAACATGAAGAATACGCCTACCATTGGCCGAGTTTCCGGGTGATTGATATCCCAAAGTGGATATATTTTAGCTCTGTCTCTCAACACGCCCTGGAGTATCACGACCAAATCGTTGCCTGGCTGGAGTCTCACCCACCGGTTAAATTAGCCTTTCAACCAGGCACATTCCAGATCGAAGCTGGGGTAAAAAGACTACGGAAACTGTATGAGCGGAGTGAGCTACTGGCCGTGAATAGAGAGGAAGCAACCGTCATTTCTGGCGGGGATCGCCATGACATCCATGATTTACTAGACCGATTGCATGATTTAGGGCCAAAAATTGTAGTTATTAGTGATGGACACGCCGGCGCCTACGCCAGCGACGGGGTGAACCGCTACAAAATGCCGATTTATCCCGACCCTAAACCACCGTTCGAACGAACAGGCGCTGGTGACGCTTTTAGCGCAACTTTTGTAGCGGCAATCATGCGCGGCGCGGATATCCAGGGCGCGCTGCTTTGGGCGCCGATCAATGCCATGAGCGTTGTCCAAAAAGTTGGCGCCCAAGCCGGGCTGCTAAGCGTCCGTCAAGTCGAACAGTACCTGCGTAGCGCACCGCGCTGGTACCATCCGGAAAGGATACGCTAAGGAATGTCAGCTCCTCTGGCTAAAATGTTAGGCCAGGCTAAAGACGAGGTAGGAGAAACTATTGCCGGGCTTGAACAAAAGTACGGCTATCCAAGCGCCGATATTCGCTTGGTTAATGAAATTACCAATAAGGTCAGACAAAAAAAAGCCCAGCTTGGTCTTGATCCGAGTGATACAACCAGTCAGGAACTATATTACAGCCTGCAGGCCAAGTTCGACGGCGATATCGTCCTGTTAAACAAGGCGCTGGGATTAAATGCTAATTCGAGCTTTGATGAACGGCTATCAAAGGCTATCGAACTGCTTATGCATACACACGGCCATAGTGAAGTCTGGGCCCTTAAGTCGGTTGCTGCAAAATCGCTGCTGCGGGCTTGTCCGCCAAAAAAGACGATGAAGTTGTTAAACTACCGCTCGTTAGAGTCAATGCTTAAGCGTGCAGATCTACGGGCAATACTAATAGCTGCCCCATATATTGAATCGGCTTCATGGCAACAGTCCTTTGCTAAAGCCGTTAAGTCTACGCCGACTACTAGCTATGAACTACGGTCAGTAGGTTTTGTCAGGTTGAGCGGTAGTTTATATCAAGGCTGCCCTGGACCCTCTAACTATGTGGCCGTTAGCAAACCTGGCGGCTCGGTAGCTATTTGGCCTAGCCAGCGGATAAGTCACGCCTCGGCGCTATACCTAAGCTTAATACTCCTAGAGGGTTTAGAGGGTCTTAGTCTTGATGCTCATATAAGTACAATTTTCCATATAAACCCAATATTTGACTTCTGGCGGGACGCCAGCAACTTGCTGGCGCTGGATAATGAAAGGGCCGTTTCTCTGCATATTAAAGACGTAGCCACCAACCACCTAGCTGGCCTTAACTATTCACGGCAGCAATCACATCATGCCGGGCAAGCCTTGTGGATAGAGTTAATAAATCGTTACCGGCAATACCAAGCTAATTTCCCTTCTCAATTAGAAGGAGTTGGGGGCGGGATTAAAGAAACAGTAGTGCCCCAACCGAAACAACTGCTAGAAGATTATGCGGTGGTGAAGTAACTAGCCATGGTGAGTGGAAAATATCAAATTTGCGTTTCGGGCGCCGCCAAAGGGCCAAGTTTTGAACAAGGCGAAAAGTTAGCTTTGGCTGTCGGTGTGGCAATTGCCAAGGCCGGCCATAGCCTGATGACTGGCGCAACCACGGGTTTGCCTAACACGGCCGCCATTGGTTACAAAAAAGCCGGCGGCAAGATGAGTCTTGGTCTGAGTCCGGCTGCCACGAAAGTCGAGCATGTTTTAAAGTATCGTTTGCCCATCGAAGGTTATGACGCTATTTTATACACTGGCTTGCATTATGGCGGCCGTGACGCGCTACTTATCAATTCAGCTGACGCGGTCATCAGCGTGGGCGGCCGACTAGGCACTCTTCATGAATTCACTATCGCCGCCGAAACCCATACACCAATCGGAGTTTTAGAAGGCGCTGGCGGTATTGGCGACCAGATAGAAGATCTGCTCAAGCTTTTACCTAACGCCAAACCAGAACTCGTCCTTTTTGAACCCGACCCCGACGAACTAGTCGCAAAATTGACTCGCATGCTCGATAAACTCCACGCTGACTACCGCCACCTCTACAGCTCCTAGTTGATACAATTTAAGGGTGGCCCCGATTAGAAGTAATTTTTTAGCGAAGATTTCTGATTCAGTAAAGAATCAGACTTCTAACGGGGCCTATCCCGTTAGACCTAAGATTTCGACAGAAATCTGCCGCGGAGCGGAGGTCTAATCGGGATGGCTGCATTTAAGCTGTCTTCGGAGTATCAGCCGACGGGCGACCAGCCGTCGGCGATTGCTCAATTAATCGAAGGTCTGCAGAAGGGCAAGAAACATCAGACGTTGTTAGGGATTACTGGCAGTGGCAAAACTTTTACAATGGCCAACGTGATAGCCAACACCCAAAAGCCGACGTTAGTCATCAGCCACAATAAAACCCTGGCCGCTCAGCTCTATAACGAATTCCGGCAATTTTTTCCAAGCAGTGCCGTCCACTACTTTGTCAGCTACTTTGATTATTACCAGCCGGAAGCCTACATGCCGCGTACCGACACCTATATTGAGAAGGACAGTGATATCAACGAGGAAATTGAACGCCTCCGCCACGCCGCCACAGCGGCGCTGCTGTCACGACGCGACGTGATTATAGTGGCTAGCGTTTCCTGTATTTATGGCATCGGCTCGGTGGAGGACTATGCCGGTATGACTTTGAAGCTTAAAGTTGGCGAACGCTTGGTGCGCGACAAACTGCTCCGCCGTCTAACAGACATTCAGTACCGCCGTAACGACATGGATTTTCACCGCAGTACCTTCCGGGTCAGGGGAGACGTGGTAGATATTTTCCCGGTCGGCGAAGAAGTAGCCTACCGCATTGAATTTTTTGGCGATGAAGTGGAACGCCTGACTCAAATAGATCCCCTTAGCGGTGAGATAGAAAAAAAGCTTGACTTGTTAAGTATTTTTCCAGGCAGCCACTACGTGACACCGGAAGAAAAACTGAAGCGGGCACTGATTAAAATCCGTGAAGAAGCCGATGATCGCCTGGCCTGGTTTGAAAAAGAAGGCAAATTGCTGGAAGCCCAGCGCTTAGAACAGCGCCTAAATTTTGATCTGGAAATGCTGGAGCAAACCGGCTTTGTCAAAGGTATCGAAAACTACAGTCGATACCTGACCGATCGTGAAGAAGGTGAACAGCCAGCCACACTGCTGGATTATTTTCCAGACGACTATTTAATGTTCATTGACGAATCACATATGACCGTTCCGCAGGTGCTGGGCATGTACCACGGTGACCGAGCGCGCAAGGAAGTATTAGTAGAACACGGCTTCCGCCTGCCTAGCGCCCTGGATAATCGACCGCTGACATTCACAGAGTTCGAGAGGCATATGAATCAGGTTATTTATGTTTCGGCTACGCCAGCGAAGTATGAGCTATCTCGCAGCCCCGAACCCGTACAGCAGGTTATCCGGCCAACCGGACTGCTTGATCCTGTCATTGAAGTCCGGCCTACCTCCGGCCAGATTGATGATTTGATTGCTGAAATCCGTTGGACTGTCGGTAAGGGACAGCGTGTGCTTGTGACCACTCTGACTAAGCGAATGGCAGAAGACCTAGCGGAATATTTGCAGGAACTTGATATCAAGGTGGCTTACATTCACAGCGAAATTGACACACTGGAACGGACCGATATCTTGCGTGATTTACGTCTAGGAGTTTATGACGTACTGGTCGGCATCAACCTGCTGCGCGAAGGGCTTGATTTGCCGGAAGTCAGCTTAGTGGTAATTTTAGACGCTGATAAGGAAGGTTTTTTGCGCAGCGAGCAGGCCTTAATCCAAACAGTTGGCCGGGCGGCCCGTCACGTCGAAGGTCGGGTACTGATGTACGCTGATACTATCACTGGCAGTATGCAGCGCACTATCGATGAGACCAATCGTCGGCGCAAAATTCAAGATAAATACAATAAAGTGCATGCTATTAAACCAAAAAGTATCAGCCGTGAAGTTAGCGAAATGCTGCCACGAACAGTCAAGCAAGAAAAACCGAAACTGGATCTGCGAAAGATACCAAAGGATGAGTATAAGCACCTTATCCGCGACCTAACGGCTCAGATGGACTTGGCGGCAGCTAATTTAGAATTTGAAAAAGCCGCCGACCTGCGCGACCTGATTGCGGAAATTAGAGCTAAACTTTAAAACCTCGGGTCCTGCCGCTCGAGGCACCTCCCACTGTCCTCGACCTTGTCTGCGGGCAGTGGGGTGCCCTCCTCCCACGTCACCCGAACTTTTTTAAGTTAAAATGATTTCATGCCCCCAGGCTTAAAAATTATTAGAACAATTCAGTCGACGAATCGTTTCGAGGCTTATGAGGCGGAATATAGAGGCCAAAAAGTTTTTGCTAAAAAAGCCAAGGCCGACAAAGCTCGCGAACTGCTGGCCAGGGTTCCAGAGAATTCAGAGACCGCCAACCGGATGGGGCAAAAAACAGACTTCAAGTTTCGAGCGCCGCAGATTTACGCCCAAAACGAAGATTGGATTGTAACCGAGTGGATTAAGGGCGGTTCATTGGGCAACGAAGTTGAATCCAATCCAGCGATGATTACTGAAGTTTTGGTTAATTTCTTAATTGTTCTTGATAAAGAACCGGCGAGCGGAGAGGAAATCCGCAAAACCTTCAAAAGCGACAGTTTAGCGGCCTATATGGCCGAAAAATTGCCGAAAAATTTAACCGCCGACCAGCGAAAAGTGGTATCAGATGCCAAGACTCGGTTTGACACGCTTCGACCGACCTTGGTTCCGGCCTGGCAGGACGGCGACATCAAGCCAGACCATATATTTGCTGATCCAAATAATCCTGGAGGATTTGTTTTGGTTGATCCTGAACACTTGGATCCCCGGTGGCCAAGGTTCTATAGTCTAGCCAATAACTTTGTTAAGTACTGGGTGAGGGGGCCCAAAGAATTTTCAGCAAACCTGGTCGTACTATTCATGCAAAAGAGTGGTTTGAGCGAAGACGAAGTTTTTCGGCCGCTACTGGCCAGTATCATCGTGCGTGGCATATCGCTGCACTGGGAGCCGGACTATGACCCTGGTGCCGAGCAATACAACGTCCCGCGCTCACAGGCGATGCTTAAAGTCTGCCAAGCAGCCAACAACTTCGATGATTTGCTATACTAATCTATTAGATATATGAGTCCCGTTAGACCTCAGTTTGCAACTTATAAGCTAGTTTTACGTGGGGGTTGCCTTGGATTTCCAACGATGGACGATAATCATGAGCCAGAGGTGAGGTTCTAACGGGATGAGTAAGTTAAGCCGTGACGCAGTTCTTAAATTGGCGAAGTTATCACGCCTAAAACTGACAGAGGAAGAAATTGAACGTTTCAGGCAGGAACTCTCAGACATCCTTTCATACGTCGAGCAGTTGGAGAAAGTTAATACGAGAAGTCTTGAGCCGACCTACCAGGTAACGGGCTTAAAAAATGTTATGCGAGCCGATCAACCGATCGAATACCAAGCCAAACCTAAAGAGTTGTTAAAAAACGCTCCAGCAGTCGAAAAAAATCAATTTAAAGTCCAAAGAGTCCTTTAGGTATTATGGGAAGTCCGACCTGGCAAAAAGCCAAGAGATTTTATGCAAAATCACCAGATTTTACTTCTCTTTTTGCCAGGTCGGACCTCTGGCAGTTTAGCGGGGCGGATAATGAATAATTGGCCCGCCATTTCGGAAATTGTCGCCAATGTCCAAGCTGGTAAGACTACCGCAACCGAACTCGTAAAAAAATCGCTAAAGAAGATTACTAAACAATCGGATTTTAACGCCATTATTTCAGTTGTCAAAACACGGGCGCTGCAGCGGGCAACAGAAATTGATGAGCAGGTAAAGCACGGACAGGCAATCGGCAGGCTGGCCGGCGTACCGTTTGTTGCTAAGGATAATTTTTTGACGCTTGGCGGCAACACCACAGCCGCCAGCAATATGCTGAAGAACTTTGAGGCGCCGTACCAGGCCACAGCCATCAATAGACTGGAAGCCGCAGGCGCGATTTGCGTGGCCAAAGCCAACCTGGATGCTTGGGCCCATGGTAGCAGCACAGAAAACAGTGATTTTTTTGTGACCAAAAATCCATACGACAAAACCCGGGTGCCAGGCGGCAGTTCCGGCGGCTCGGCGGCGGCGGTTGCGCTTGGCATGGCGCCTTTCGCGCTGGGCACTGATACTGGCGGTTCAGTGCGCTTACCGGCCAGTTTTTGTGGCGTGGTTGGCCTAAAGCCGACCTATGGCTTGGTGAGTCGCAGCGGAGTGGTCGCTATGGCCAGCAGCGTTGACGTTATTGGTCCGCTGACAAAAACTGTCGCTGACGCCGCTTTAGTGTTGGAGGTCATGAGCGGTAAGGATGAACTTGACGGCACCACAATAGGGCGAAACCCAGAAGGGTATTCGCTCCGAGGTTCGAGGTTCGAGGTTCGAGGTTCGAGGATTGGCGTTATTAGGGAGTATCTCGATGTAGGGCTGGACAGCGGCGTTCGCCAAGTTATTGATGGGGCAACCGACAAAATCAAGGTAGCGGGCGCTGAGGTATCAGAAGTTAGTTTACCCAGCTTGCCGCTGGCCCTAGCCGTTTATTACGTTATTTGCCCAGCTGAAGTTTCTTCTAATTTGGCCCGTTATGACGGTCAAAGATACGGCCACTTTACCAATGAAGCCAAAGACCTTGAAGAAAGCTATGAACTGGCTCGAGAGCAAGGCTTTGGCTCCGAGGCTAAACGCCGGATTATGATCGGCGCCCATGTTCTTTCCAGCGGCTATTATGATGCTTATTACAAAAAGGCCCAGACAGTCCGCACCAAAATTATTCAGGAATTTGAGCAGGCTTTTTCTAAATATGATTTTTTGATCGGTCCGACTGCCCCAACAACTGCTTTTAAGATTGGCGAAAAGACGAAAGACCCGCTAAGCATGTATCTATCGGACATCATGACTGTAGCGGCCAACATCGCTGGCATCCCGGCTATTAGCATTCCGGTTGGTGTATCAGGCAACTTACCAGTTGGGCTGCAAATTCTGGCTCCGCAAAAAGCTGATAGGCAGCTACTGGAAATTGCTAGAGCGTTTGAGGCGACTTCATGAATACCATAATTTTTCTGATTGCAGCAATTATCTTTGGCCTACTCGTACTCTTTATTCTTAGCCGGCTGGTCGTCCACCGGCCGCGTAAGCTCAGCCAGCAGTATTATCAAAAAAAGTGGCTGGAGATTCTAGCCCGCGTAAAAACTTACGATGGCATGATACTGGCTGTTATTGATGCCGATAAACTGCTGGACGAAGCCCTTCGAAAACGAAGCTACAGGGGCAAGACCATGGGTGAGCGGCTAGTTGCTGCTCAGCATGAAATTTCTGATAACGACGCGATTTGGTATGCCCACAAACTGCGTAACCGCCTAGTCCACGAGCCGACGACTCGTCTGCGTAAAAACGAAGCCAAGCAGGCCTTGGCCGGTGTGCGGCAAGGCCTGAAGGATTTGGGTGCCCTATGAAAAAGGCGTTTACCGTGCGTTTACAATTAACCGTTAACAGTGTATGTGCCGACGATTGGGGTTGAGACCCATGTTCAGCTTAAGACTAAGACCAAACTGTTTGCCGCTGTTGGCAATGATGCTCGGGAAGCTCCGCCCAACACCTTGATCAGCCATATCTGCGTTGGTCTGCCCGGCGCCTTGCCAGTTCTTAACCAGGCGGCCATTGAACTTTGCACCAAAGCTGCTATAGCTTTAGGTACTCAGCCGCAAAAACTTAGCCACTTTGAACGTAAACACTACTTTTATCCTGATTTGCCCAAGGGCTACCAAATAACTCAGTATGAATCGCCCATTATAGCGGGCGGGCACCTACATATCGAAGTTGGTGGTGAAAAGAAATGCATAAGGATTGAACGAGCCAACCTGGAAGAGGACGCCGGCAAAAATACCCATCCAGCTGGTGCCGACTACTCCCTGGTTGACCTTAACCGAGCCGGAACGCCGTTACTGGAAATCGTCAGTCAGCCGGATATCCATAGTGCCGCTGAAGCTAAAGCTTATGCCAGGGAGCTGTGGCTGATAATGAAATATGCTGGCGTAACAGATGGCGACCTATACCACGGCCATCTGCGCTTTGATATAAATATTAGCGTTAGCCAAGACCCAGACAAGCTTGGTATACGTAGTGAAATTAAAAACCTCAATAGCTTCCGCAGCGTTGAAGCGGCCGTTGATTATGAAATTAAGCGCCAGGCAGAATTGCTCAAAAAAGGCGGGAGGGTTATCCAGGAAACTCGTGGCTGGGACGAGATTAAACAAAAAAGCCTTGCCCAGCGCAGCAAGGAAGAAGCGCAGGACTATCGCTATATGCCTGAGCCGGATGTTCCACCTATCGAACTTGACGGTCAATATATTCGGGAAATTGAAGATTCTATGCCCCAGTTGCCCCAAATGATCCGGCACAAGTTATCTAAAATAGACATTCAGCCCAAAGTCATCGAAGATATTCTGGATCGTCCATCAATCGTAGAGCCCATCTTGGACGTTCTAGATAAAGCTAACGCCAATGACGCTCGTAGGGCAGCCTTTTGGTTGATACATGCCCAGCCTATCGAACCAGAAATGGCCGGTATGATAGAGCCAGAAATTGACTCCGAAAGGTTAATTTTGCTATCTAAAATGGTAGACAGAGGTGAGTTAAGCTCCAGTGGCGCTAAAAAGGTGTTTGAACAACTGCTCAGCTCTACAGATAAACCTAAGGTTATCGCTGCCCGTCTCAAACTGCTACAGGTTTCGGACGAGCGCAGGATAGAAAGGATAGTCGCTGAAGTTATTGCTGAAAACCCCCAAGCTGTTGAGGACGTTAGGCGTGATGAAAAAGCCATCGGTTTTTTGGTAGGCCAGGTCATGGCCAAAAGCCAAGGCCAGGCCAACCCGGGTCTTGCCCAAAAATTGATTAAAAAACTCCTTAATCTCTAAGCCATAGTTTAGTTGCAGGTTAATAAAACTGAGTTTATACTTAAGATATGGATCCCGTTAGAAGTAAGTATTTTATCAACTATAAAATCTGCCAATTCACTATTGGCAGTGAATTGGACTTCTAACGGGATGGACGCCGCAGCTGAAGTTTTATTAATTATTGTTAGCGCAGTTTTGGCAGTTTTTTTGATAATTTTCAGCGTTGCCTTAATCTATCTGATAAGGGTGTTCAAGCGGGCGGCCGATGTGGCCGAAAGCGTTGAATCGGCAGCTTCGGCTGTCAGGAAAGGTGTCACTGCCATGCCGGTAATAAACCTAATCAGCAAACTAGTCACAATTAAGAGAAAAAATAAATGACCCGCCGAAACTTTTCATTATGAAATGTCTCGACTTACACGAAAAAGACGTCCTGAACTATAATATGCCTAGCTTATTTAGGCAGACTAACCATAATTTAATGAAAAGTTTAGGAGGGTGAAATGGCAAAAGATGAACATACGGGTCGCAAATTAGCCATCGGGGCGCTGCTGGCCGGTGCAGTTGGCTACATAACAGGCCTGTTGACAGCGCCCAAAAGCGGCCAAGAAACGCGTGAGGACATTGCTGATAAAGCCGAGGCTTTAAAGGAAAACGCCGAGGAACAACTGCAAAGGGCTCACGATGAGTTGAATGATTTAATTAAAACCGCTAAAAGTAAAACCCTAGCTTTAGGCTCCAAGGCGCGGGTCGAATTCAACGAGGCGGTTGTACGAGCCAAAGATGCTCAAAATAAAGCCTCTCATGTTTTAAAGGCCATCAAGACCGGTAACGCTGATGACCCGCAACTAAATAGAGCGTTGAAACAAGCCAAAGCGGCCAAGAAAAACCTCGCTAAGTATTTCAAAAGCTAAAATTACTTGATCAGTCAAGTAATTTTAGCTTTTGTCGAGAGTCACAAAAAGTCGAAAGTCATCACCTGACAACTGGAGACTAAGGACTGACGACTAATTTTTAAGTATAATTGAAGTATGCCGAAGGCCAAACGACGACTCCAGAATTCGGATTTTGTGCACTTGCACAACCATAGCCAGTATTCGCTGCTAGACGGCCTAACCAAAATTCCGGCTCTAATTAGTTATATTAAAAACCATGGCATGGCGTCAGTGGCCCTGACAGACCACGGCACCATGAGTGGAACGATTGAATTTTATAAAACAGCCAAGGCGGCTGGCATTAAGCCAATAATAGGTATGGAGGCCTATGTTGCACCGAGAAAATATACTGACAAAGAACCGGAAAAAGACCGCCAATACTACCATTTGACTATGTTGGCGATGAACCAAACTGGCTACCAAAACCTGATGCAGCTTTCGACGATCGGCAACATAGAGGGGTTTTATTACCGTCCGCGCATAGACCGTGAGCTCATCGAAAAGTATCACGAGGGTCTGATCATCCTTTCAGGCTGCATCGGTGGTGAAGTTAGCGATGCCTTGCGCCAGGGACAGTATGATCATGCCAAAGCTATCGCCGGCTGGTACAAATCGGTTTTTGGCGACCGCTACTACATTGAGTTGATGGACCACGGTCATATCAATCACCCATCGGCCTGGGAAGAACAAATGCAAGTCAACCAAAAATTATTAGAATTGGCGACCGACCTTTCTCTGTCAGCAGTCGTGACTAGCGACGCACACTACCTGAAGCGTGAAGACAAAGAAGCTCATGAAATACTGCTATGCGTCCAAACTGGTGCCTATTTGACCGATGAGGACCGTTTCAGCCTTAAGGACTTTGAACTGCATGTAGTGGATCCTCAAGAAATCATCAGGCGCTGGGGCGGCAGCCATCCGGAGCTAATAACTAATACGAGGGCCATCGCCCAGCGCTGCAGCGCCGAGATCGAGCTGGACAATATTCTCATCCCGAAGTTTCCTACCGGCAAAGGAGAGACGGAAAAAAGCCTGTTGGAAAAACAAGTATGGCAAGGATTGGCCTGGCGCTACGGTCGAAAACCCGCCGCAGCCTCAGCGAAGGCGGGCAGCATCAGTCGACAAGAAGCCAAAAAATTATCGATTTTCCAAGCTAAGAAACTATTGAATGAGAAAATTATTGATCGGGCTCAATATGAGCTTCAAGTTGTCGAGAAAATGGGTTTTAGCAGCTACTTTCTGATAGTGGCTGATTTTATTAATTGGGGTAAGGACCGCGGCATTGTCTTCGGACCGGGCAGGGGTAGCGCGGCCAGCTCAATTTTGGCATATGCTATGAGAATAACGGAGATTGATCCCCTGAAATACGATCTCTTGTTTGAGCGGTTTTTAAATCCCGATCGTATCAGCATGCCGGATATGGATATCGATATCCAAGACTCCCGGCGTGACGAGGTTATTGACTACTGCATCGAAAAATACGGCCGCAATCAAGTGGCCAACATTGTAACCTTTGGTCGCATGGCGGCGCGTAACTCGGTTCGGGACGTGGCGCGGGTCTTGCAGGTACCCTACAGCGAAGCCGATCGGTTGGCTAAGATGATTCCGCCGCCAGTGCAGGGTCGCCATACACCCCTGGCCGAACATTTAATCGCCGTACCAGAACTAAAAGCCGAGAATGACGCTAACCCGCAGGCCAAACGGGTTTTTGATCTGGCTACCAAACTTGAAGGTACTATCCGCAGCCACGGCGTGCACGCTGCTGGCGTAGTTATAGCGCCGGACGATATAGTCAAGTTTACGCCACTAGAAATGGCTCAAAAAGGCGTGATTGCCACGCAGTATTCCATGGGACCGGTAGAGGATATTGGTCTACTTAAAATTGATTTTCTTGGCTTATCCAATCTTACGATTATTAAAAACGCGCTTCGAATTGTTCGCAAAGTCTACCACCAGGATATTGATATTGCTGAAATTCCCCTAGACGACCAAAAAACCTTCCAGCTTTTGCAAAGCGGCGAAACAACCGGTGTTTTTCAGCTGGAGTCGGCTGGTATGCGCCGTTACCTAAAACAGTTAAAACCGACAGAATTTGAAGATATTATCGCTATGGTGGCTCTCTATCGTCCAGGGCCAATGCAGTGGATAGACGACTTCATCGCCCGTAAGCATGGCCTCAGAAAAATCGAATATATCCATCCCGCGGTGAAGTCAGCGCTAAAAAACACCTATGGTGTCATTGTCTATCAAGAACAGGTGATGCAGATCAGCAAAGATTTGGCGGGATTCTCTGGTGGCCAGGCTGACACGCTTCGAAAAGGTATCGGCAAAAAGATCCCAGAGGTACTAGCTAAGCTTAAAAATAATTTTATTGAGGGCGCCGTCAAAACCTCCGGCGCTGATAGAAAGTTGATGGAACGTTTCTGGAATCAGCTCGAGGATTTTGCAGCCTACTGCTTTAATAAAGTACATTCAGCCTGTTATGCACTGATTGCTTATCAAACGGCTTACCTGAAGGCGCATCATCCTGCGGCTTTTATGGCGGCCTTGATGACCAGCGATTTTGACAATACTGACCGCCTGGCAATCGAGATAGCCGAATGCAAACACATGGCTATCGAAGTTCTGGCGCCAGATATCAACCAGTCCTTTCACGAGTTCGCTGTGGTTCCCGAAACAAACCAAATCAGGTTCGGAATGGATGCGATTAAAAACGTTGGACACGGCGCAGTTGAAGAAATACTGCGGGCGCGTGAGGAGTTAGGCGGTAAATTTAATTCTTTGGATGATTTTTGTAGGTATGTTAACCCGCAGATTGTTAATCGAAAATCCATGGAAAGTCTTATAAAATCAGGGGCGCTGGATAATTTTGGCAGCCGTTCACTGCTGCTGCATAACCTAGATAATATCTTGGCTTTTTCCAATAGGTTGCATCGTGATGCAGCGGCCGGTCAGGTTGACCTGTTCGGCGCAAGCAGCGGCGAGCAGGTAGCGGCAGGCTTAACATTGGAAGATCCGGCCGTCGAATTCTCACTAGATGAGCAGCTAGTTTGGGAGCGAGAATTACTCGGTCTTTATTTAAGCCGACATCCCTTAGGCGACTATGAGGCAATGCTAGCCGACAAGACATTGAGAATATCTGAATTAAAGCCAGAAATGGATGGTGCCTTAGTCGTAGTCGGCGGTTCAGTTATTGATATCAGGGAAATAACTACCAGAAATGGTTCTAAAATGGCCTTTATGAAAATCGTCGATATCAGCGGCGAGTTAGAGCTTGTTATATTTCCCAAAATTTACCAGCCTGGTGCATTACAAAGAGATATGGTTTTGATTGCCAAAGGTAAACTGAGTTGCCGTGACAGAGTGTCAGGCGCGCCGCTTGATGAGCTAAAAGTTGTCGTCGAACACATCAGTCCAATAAGCGTCGCTGACGCCAAGAATTACAAGTCAACTGGTAAAAAAACCATCATGTTTGCTAACCAAAGGCACCCCAGCACGTCTAGGCAAAAGCTCTACATTCGCATTAAGAATAGCGAGGACCAATCACTACTGATGGCGTTAAAGCAAAACCTGGATAACCATAAAGGAGAAACGGAAGTTGTCATAGTAACCGGTGCCAGTGGCGTTAAACAAGCTATTAAATTACCCCAAACTGTCGACTTAAACGAGCAAAGCGTGAGGGATCTAGCCGCCATTTTTGGCCCACGGAATGTAGTGGTTAAATAGACCTAATGTATCAAACCGACGGTGCGGGTAAGGAGATACGATAAAGCGGCAATAGTAATTAATCCGATATCCAAAAGAGGATGTTTAATGGCGTATTTTTCGCCAGCCGCTAAGGCGCGTTTTAGAATCAAGAAGTGTCGGCCTACCCATATACCAATTGCGCCTATCGCCAGCAAGGTGGCTAGGTTAGTTGCTAGACTGACAATTGGTAGCTCGGCTACTGCTAACTGGGCCAATGAGACATTGCTTGGGGTACTGTCACCTCTGACATTGCTTAAGGTTGATGTCTCGGCACTGCCCTTGCCGTAAAAGGCTACCACGATGGTCATGGGGCCACCGCCTGCAGAAGTGTAATTGGCGCTTTGAGCTATCCCAAAACCGACATCGCTAAAATTGGGATCGAGTATGTTGGCCTTATGAGTTTGGCTGGCCATCCAGCCGTTGATTGTTGATCGTTCATTCTCGAAGCCGGCGGCCAGGTTTTCGCCAAGTTTTTGATAAGTGTAATTGGACTGGGCCACAAAGATCCAAGGCGGTTGGCCATCTGGCGTCTTATGGCTCCAGTAGTCGCGCGTAGTCATATCTTGCGCTTTAGCCTGAGCGGCCAGATCAAGCCGGTCATTTAGTGTCAGGATGGGCAACCCCTGGCGAGCGCGTTCTTTATTAGTGTCGGCTAGTAAAGCGTCTTGTCTCATGCTAGAGGCATAAGATAAGACCGAACCGCTGGGTTTTTTAAGAACTGACTGAAAGCTCTCTTGGCGGACGCCTACAAAAAGCAAAATGCCGATAATAAATATGACCGGCAAGTAAGGCCAATAAACTCGGTTAAAAGCGCGGGTACTGACTTTCCTTGGTCGAAAAGGGTGGTCATGACTCCTGCCGCGGGGAGACGTTTTTATTTTGGCCATTTTAATAAGCTAATTCTATCCTGCTATAAGCGCTTTGTCTACTCCTTGTCCATCTTGTGCAACACTGTGCAAGATTTAACCTTTCACATGTCTTACAGATGCGTCCGTCATTGGTTTTTGAGGTAATAGAGTGCGATAGCGGCGGCTATAGCAACATTAAAAGATTCTTTCTGGCCCTGCATCGGAATCTCGACATGTTCATCAATTATTGCAAGAATTTTTGGTTCAAGCCCATCAATTTCGCTGCCGACAACCAAAGCTATATCATTAACTGGTATGAATTTTTGTAAGGGCGTGGCCTTTTTTGTCTGTTCTAGCGCCGCAATCTGGTAGCCACTGCGCCTAAGCTTATCTAAAAGTATAAATATGTTATCTTCATGACTCCAGTTCATTAACTTTTCGGCCCCAAGCGCCGTTTTTTGAATTAGTCTATCAACCCGGCTGGCGATATGGGGCAACCGGCTGTCGCGCCTGGTGGCTGGATAAGGCGTATAGCCAGTTAGATAAACATGGCTTAGGCCTAGTCCTTCGGCGGTCCTGAGCAAAGCTCCGACATTATAAGCCGAGCGGATATTATGAACAACAAGCACTATGCTGCGCATAGCAATAGCTTAAAGCAAAAAAGCAAAAAGCCGAAAGCCTGAAATCGCAACTGCTTTTCTGCTTCTAGCCTTCAGCTTTCAGCTAATTTACGCTTGTGCTTTAATGGTGTTGATGGATCCCGTTAGAAGTAAGTATTTTATCAAAGATAAAATCTGCCATTTACTGGCAGTGAATTGGACTTCTAAACAGGATGAATGATGCCAGAAAACAAGAAGAGCTAGTCACCAAGCGGCGAGCTGATGTGCTAGGTTTTAATTATGTTGACACGACTCAACTGCAAAAACGACTGTTTAAAAATATCCTAAGCGTTCCGGAGCTCTACAATCTGAGAGTTGTGCCCCTGACATCTGATGAATACCACATTCATTTCGGAATAACCACAACTACCGCGCAACAAGTCATAAAGAAATTAACCGAACGCTTCACTGATCAGCGCCTAAGCTTTTCTATTATTTCCGAGTCTGGCTTTTCGGACTATATGAAGCTTTATGACCCGCCTAAAAAGGTCGAGTATCAGGACATAGCCATCAGCGGCACCGAAGCTAGCAAAATGATCGAGTCAGTTAGCGCTACTTTAGATAAGGTGCGGCCTGATGACATGCTGGCTTATTTAGTTCAACAAGCCTACGCTCTTAAATCAAGCGACATTCATCTGGAATGCCAGCGCGATAATGTCCGAGTGCGTTTTAGGGTGGATGGTGTACTGCATCCGGTAGCTTATTTGAGCTATGAAAAATACAAACACCTTATATCGGTATTAGCTAGTGCGGCCAACATTTCTACCGACAACACCGAACCCCAGGCGGGCCACATCAGCCGTTCTTATAAAATGGCTACCGGCGAGCAAGTAACTTTGAATCTTCGGGTAGAAACTGTGCCAACGATCTATGGTATGGACATTGTGGCCCGCCTTTTTAACTTGCGACTTGAACTGTTCAATTTACAAAACCTGGGCTTAAGTGAAAAAGAAGCTAAAGTTGTCGACGATATCATTAGACATCCAACCGGTATGGTACTGGTTGTTGGTCCTACCGGTTCGGGTAAAACCACTACTCTCTACTCTTTAATTAATACACTCAACACGGCCGAAAGAAAAATTATAACTTTGGAAGACCCCGTGGAGTATAACATGCCCGGCGTGACTCAAATCCCAGTAGTCGGCAAACTGGAGGGACAGAGTTTCGCGGACAAGCTGCGGGCTGTGCTGCGGCTAGATCCAGACGTGGTGATGGTAGGCGAAATTCGCGATCAAGACACCGCCAAAACCGCCCTACAAGGGGCTTTAACCGGACATCTTGTTTTAAGCACTTTTCACGCCAGCAGCGCCGCTGCGGCCCTGACCCGCCTGCTGGACATAGTCGGTATCAATCCCTTATTCACCAGCGCTATGCGGCTGGTCATGGCCCAGCGGTTAGTCCGACGCTTAGATGATAGTCTCAAACAACCCTACAAACCTGATGATGCCCTGAAAAGACAACTGCAGGTTGTAGTAGATACCTTTCCGCCGGAGCTAAAACGGCCGGATTTAAATGAGGTGACATTGTATAAGGCTGGTAGCTCAGCTCAAAACCCTTTTGGCTACAGCGGTCAGATAGCGCTACGCGAACAATTGCTAATGACACCAGGTGTCCAGGAAATCCTGAGATTGCCGCCGAACCAAATAACTACTGAAAGGCTAGAAGCCAAAGCTGTTGAAGATGGTATGCATACAATGCTGCATGACGGTCTGCTCAAAACCTTTGATGGCCTAACAACCCTCGAGGAGGTATATAGAGTGGTTGGTTAAATATCAGGACTGTCCTGGATATCGTTTTCCTTGCGCTAAAAGGGGGTTTAAGGTAGTATTTACGAGACTTATGGATCACCTTAGGCCTCAGCCTGCAACTTTCCAGCTCACTCAACGTGGAAGTTTTGCTATACTGCCAACGATCAAAAGTTTTTATCAGCTAAGAGTGAGGTTCTAACGTGATGGAAAGTGTTGCCAGTCAAATTAGCGCCAGGTTCAAGAAGAAAGCCGTTGTTGACGTACGCAGCGGCGACACTGTCCGGGTACACCAAAAGGTTCGCGAAGGCAGTAAAGAACGCGTGCAGGTTTTCGAGGGGCTGGTACTGCGTGTTACTCGCCGCGGTAGCCTGACAAGCACTCTTAGCGTTCGCCGTATCGCTAGTGGCGTAGGTGTAGAAAAGACCTACTTGATTCATTCGCCAAGCATTTTGAAAATCGAGGTTGTTAAACGCAGCAAAGTCCGCCGCAACTACTTAACTTACATGCGCGAATTAACAGGTAAAAGCGCCCGCTTAGCCGGCGTCGATTTTGATAGGGAAGCGATTAATACTGCTGCTGATGAAGCCGCAGCCGAGGAAGAAACCAAGATCAAGCAAGAGCAGGAAAAAGTTCACGAGGAGCAAGAAGCCAAAAAAGCCGAGGCAGAAGCCAAAGAGGAAGCTAAAGTTAAGCAAGTATTAGCGGCTCGTCAACAAGAAAAAACGGAGACCTAAAGCTCTCTCTTTATTCTGTACTCTTAACTTTGTAGTACTCTATATTATATGGTTGGGGTAGATGAAGTCGGGAGGGGGTGTCTAGCTGGACCGTTGCTGATTGTTGCGGCTCGACAATCTGTTAGCCTACCTGGCGGCATCACCGATTCCAAAGTTTTGACACGAGAACAACGCGAAGCCTTATTTGAGCCTTTAGTAAACAGTTGTGTCTTTGGCGAAGGCTGGGTCAAGTCAATTGAGATCGACCAGCGGGGCTTAAGTAGTGCGATGAAGTTAGGTGTTGCACGGGCACTGAAGCAATTGGGCGTAGACTACGGTGATGAAATTATCATGGACGGGCCGATTAACTACTTATCTAGCAGCTACAAAAGAGTCCGCTGCATTATTGATGCTGACGCTGATTTTCCGATTGTCTCGGCCGCTTCGATTTATGCCAAAGTCCGCCGCGACCGCTATATGATCGAGCTGGCCAGGCGCCACCCCCGCTACGGATTTGATTCCCATGTTGGTTATGCTACGCCGGAACATCTGGCAGCCTTAGATAAATTTGGCGCGCTCAAAAGAATTCACAGACAATTTTTTGAACCAATCTACCGCTTAAATCAAGAAGAACTATGGCTACAACTGCTCTAGGCAATAAGGCTGAGGCGGTTGTTGCGAGGCTGCTGCATGAGCAGGGTTTTGAAATTTTGACTCGCAACTGGAAGACCAAAATCTGTGAAATAGACATAGTAGCTAAGCATAATAAGGTTATCTATTTTATTGAAGTTAAATACCGTGTCAGCGGAGAGCAAGGCAGCGGGCTGGAACACATTACGCCAAGGAAATTAAACCAAATAAAGTTTGCCGTGCGAGTCTGGTGTCAGGCTAATAATTGGCACGGCGACTGCCGGATTACAGGTGCCGAGATTTCCGGCCCAGAGTTTAAAAACGTAGAACTAGTCGAAATCGACTAACTTTTAGGTATAATCAATCCCAATATGAGTTATCAACCATCACCAGAAATTCTTGAGAAATACGCTCAAATTCTGATTAATTTTGCGCTAAGTAGTGGTGCTGGCATTAAACCCGGCCAACTTGTTTACCTGCAAGCGCCATTGTCGGCATTACCGTTTTACCGAGCTCTTAAAAAAGTCATCTTTGAGCGTGGTGGCCTTATGATAAGTTCCCTTGGCGACGACATGGATGGTTTTGCACGCTACTTTTATGACCATGCCACCAACGAGCAACTGACGGCTTTCCCGGTCCCTTATTACAAAGGCCTAGTGGCAGTCGCTGACCACCGGATCGCAGTTATAGCTGATTACGATGTGCACGAGCTGGACAGGGTAGATCCGAAAAAAATCATGTTAGCTCAGAAAAGCCGCAAGCCACTACGTGAGTGGTTTGATAAAAAAGAAAATGATGGGCGGCATACCTGGACTGTGGCTCTTTATGGCACGCCTTCGATGGCCAAAGAAGCCGGCCTCCCCCTCAATCAGTATTGGCAGCAAATTATCAAGGCTTGCTATTTGGATGCCGCCGACCCTATTGCTGAGTGGCGTAAAATTTTTGCCGAAGTTGAGCGGGTAGCCAAGAAGCTGAGCAATCTAAAAATTAAAAAGCTAGACGTTAAAGGTGAAGATGTAGATTTACAGCTTGTGATGGGTGAAAAACGCCGTTGGCTAGGCGGTAGCGGCCGTAACATCCCCAGTTTTGAAGTCTTTACTTCACCAGATTGGCGCGGTACAAAGGGCTGGATCCGCTTTAACCAGCCGCTTTATTATTATGGTCCGAAGGTCGAAGGTATTGAACTGCATTTTGAAAAAGGGCGGGTCATTAAAAGTTCGGCGACCAAGAACCAGAAACTACTGAAGGAAATGCTGGCTGTAGACAGAGGTGCTGCACAGGTCGGCGAATACTCGCTAACTGATAAGCGGCTAAGCCGTATCACGAAATTTATGGCCGAAACCCTATTTGATGAGAACATGGGCGGTCCTTTTGGTAATACCCACCTAGCAGTCGGCAACTCTTATCACGACACCTACGCTGGTAGCACGGTAAAAGTGCCCAAGAGCGTTTTTCAAAAACTGGGCTATAACGATTCAGCGATACACGTAGACATGATTTCAACAGCTGATAGAACTGTAACTGCCACATTGGCGGACGGTAACCAACAAATTATCTACCAAAACGGTCAATTCACTATATGAGCGTATAGCCTGAAGCGTGTGGCCTACAAGAGGTACTTAACAAGTTAAGTATTTTGATCAAATTAGTCTGAATTCTACATTGCTCCAGGCATCAGATTCGTCGATGGATGGCAGCAGCTCCCGATTGGGTTTTTTGTCCTTCAGCCCTTCAAGTTGGGCAGCCTTTTGTTGATCAATCTTATAGTCCAGAACCACTTCGTAGTCACCGGGATACAGAAGTTCAGCGGTGTGCAGGCGGACTTCTTCAAAAGTCGGTAGATGGTTAATTCTGACAACTTCATACTCCCTTGAACCTTTTTTATCATTTCGGACAATCTTGGCAGTGATGATTTTTAGGCCCTTTTGGTGGAACGTAATTCTTTGGCTGGGCGGCCCTATTTTTTGGCCGGTAATTGTTATTAGTCCCTCGGCGTAACTGTCGACTTCGCCAGCGCTTAGAGCTAACTTGTAACTAGTCGGCTTGAAAGATTTATAAAGTCGAGCGATGCTTTTAGCCATCAATCTATTGTATCAACCAAACCTTGCGCCACAGTAGGCAGTCTGATACAATTAACGTCAGTTATCCGGCCGACGTGGTCGGATTTTTTCATTCAGGGTTTGATAAATAGCAATTGATAATTCATTGCCCGGCCTTCGTAGTCCGCCATGGCGGACGGAGTAGGCAAAATTGAAAAATGTAAATTGTAAATTGGAGTGAAACGACATGGAAATGGATTTTAAACAACTAGCTCAAGCTATAAGAGTTATCGCTGAGGAAAAAAACTTGCCCGAAGAGCAAGTGCAGGATATTGTCCAGCAGGCCTTAGCGGCTGCTTGGCGCCGCGATTATGGAGATCGCGAACAGGAAGTACGAGTTACCATGAATCTGAATACCGGCGAAGTTACAGCTTATGTAGCTAAAGAGATCGTCGGTCTGATAGAAGACGAGCGTAGCCAAATCGGCCTGGCCGAGGCCCAGGTTATCCGCAAAAACGCCAAGCTTGGTGAAACGGTAGAACTGGCCCAGAAAGTTGAAGATTTCGGACGAGTGGCGGCCCAAACCGCCAAGCAGGTGATTTTACAGCGTCTGCGCGAGGCTGAACGAGAAATCGTGCTAGCTGAATACGAAGATAAAATCGGCACCCTAGTTAATGGCGTCATTAGCCGCGTAGAGGGCCGGGTGGTACGGGTAGAGCTTGGCCGTGCCCAAGGAATTATGCCGATCAGCGAGCAGATTCAGGCTGAACGCTATTACCCGGGCCAACGGCTTAAATTTTTTCTGAAAGACGTCGAAAAAAGTTTCCGTGGTCCACAATTGATTGTTAGCCGTGGGTCGCGAGAGTTCGTGGAGCTGCTTTTTCGTAACGAAGTGCCAGAGATGAGCTCGGGCGCGGTAGAAATCAAAGACATTGCTCGTGAGGCTGGCGTTAGATCGAAAATCTCTGTTGTCAGCAATGTCCAGGGCGTTGATCCAGTTGGTACGTTCGTAGGTGGCCATGGTACGCGTATTAATGCTGTGCGCGATGAAATTGGCAGCCAGGAAATGATTGACATTATTGTTTGGGATGGGAACCCTGAAACATACATTTCTAACGCTATGAAGCCGGCCAATGTCACTAAAGTCAAAATTGCCAAAGGGGGTGCTAAGGCGACGGTCGTTGTTCCCGAAGACCAATTGAGCATTGCTATTGGTAAGGCTGGCCAAAACGTTCGTTTGGCTGGCAAGCTAACTGGATATGAGCTGGACGTCGAAGCCGAAAAGGGCAAACAAACAGCCGGAGAAAAAGTGGTGGAGTCCCCCGCAGCTTTCGCAAAGGGGGAAGGCAAATCAGTCGTCCAGCCTGCCCGCCGAAGCTTTGGCGAAGGCGGGAAGCTGAAGAAAAAGGCCGACCTGGAGGAGAGTTTGCTTAAAGCAATTGAGGAACACGGCACCGACAACAGTGAACAGGTTACAGGTGAGAGTGGACAGAAGCAAGAAGCAGAAACCTAAGCTAAGTTTGGCACTCTTGACCCGAGAGTGCTAATTTGTGCTATAATGGAGTTAGTCGTTAGTAAATAGTCGACAGTCGTTAGTCAAAAAAATTACAGCACAAAAAATGCTCAAGACTATAGACTAATAACTATCAACTACTGACTAAAAATTTTAAGGATTAAAATTTTTCTATGATTCCAAATTCGCCAGATTTTCAAGAATTTTTGAGTCATTTAACCAATAACGCTCTGCATAGCTTAAGGCATGCCGATGCCATCGCCAGAGCTTCCGGTAGCGCCTATATTGGTACTGAGCACTTACTGCTGGGTGTGCTGGCGCAAGAAGGCTCGATTGGATCAAAGATTTTAGAAGGCGCGGGCATTACGCTTGATCGAGCCCGCCTGGCCCTTAACCTAACACCGAAGACACTGGTTATTAGTATGGGTGGCAAGGGCCTGTCCGAAACGGCCAAACTGACTCTAAAAATGGCCTGGGAAATTGCCCAAGACTTCAACCAGGACTATTGCGGCACCGAGCATATTTTATACAGTATTTTAAGTCAAAAAAATGCCCGAGCCACCACACTGATGCGAGACATGAACGTTGATGTTGATAGACTGTCGGGTGAAGTCGAACAGTTTTTGAACCGCCAGCAGTATGAAGAGGAAGACCGGGCTGCTGGCACCAGTCGTCGTCGTGGTAAGAACGGCAAAAAAAGCGCCTTAGAATTTTTTGGTACAGACATGACCGATCTCGCCCGCCAGGGCAAGCTGGATCCGGTTGTCGGCCGTGAGGCTCAAATCAAGCGGGTCATTACCATCTTGAATCGCCGTACAAAAAACAACCCAGTGTTAATCGGTGAACCTGGTGTTGGTAAAACAGCTATTGTCGAAGGTATTGCCCAGCGTATTGTCAACGAAGAAGTACCCGACAGCCTGCTGGATAGACGTATCATTACTCTGGATCTGGCTGGCATGATCGCCGGCACCAAATACCGCGGCGAGTTTGAAGACCGCCTGAAAAAAGTCATTAACGAGTTGGAAAATGATAAGACCACCATTGTCTTTATTGATGAGCTGCACCTAATTGTTGGAGCTGGCGCCGCCGAAGGCAGCATGGATGCTGGTAATATCCTAAAACCATCCTTGGCGCGCGGTAAAATCCATATGATTGGCGCCACTACAACCGACGAATACACTCGCTACGTTGAAAAAGACGCCGCGCTGGAGCGTCGCTTCCAACCTGTACAGGTACCAGAAACAACCGTTGCCGAGACGCTGGCTATTCTGAAGGGCCTGCGTAAGCATTACGAAGAATTCCACGGTGTAAAAGTTAATGACGAAGTGCTAGCCGACACCGTAGCTTTTGCCCGACGATATATCAATGACCGCTATATGCCGGATAAGGCTATCGATCTGCTAGATGAAACAGCCGCTTATTTGCGCGTCAACAAGGGTAAAACACCGCCGCAGTTGCGCCAACTGCAAAAAGAAATAAAACTGGTTAACACTCGGATCGAAGACGCCGTGGAAGCCGAAGACTATGAAAAGGCCGCCCAGCAAAAGCAGAAAGCTAGCCAGCTACATGAGCAAATTAAGCAGCTTGAAGCAACTCACAAGACCGGTAAGCCAATTACTATAACCAGTGACGATGTGGCCGAAACCGTGGCTAGAATAACCGGCGTGCCGGTTACTAAAGTTATCCGTAGCGAAGCCAAGCACCTTATTAATCTGGAAAAGAATCTGGCTAAATACATCATTGGCCAGGATGAGGCAGTAGGCATTGTAGCTCGGGCGGTCCGGCGCTCACGTTCTGGCATCGCCAGTGAAAAACGGCCCATCGGATCCTTTATCTTCATGGGTCCGACTGGAGTTGGCAAAACCGAGCTGGCCAGGGTCTTGGCCAGGGAATTTTTTGGCTCAGAGGAATCCTTGGTCAAAATCGACATGAGCGAATTTGGCGAGCACCATACCGTTGCCCGTTTGGTTGGCGCGCCGGCCGGCTACATTGGTTACGATGACGGCGGCCAGCTGACCGTCAAAATCCGCCGCCAGCCCTACAGTGTAGTGCTGTTTGATGAAATTGAAAAAGCTCACCCGGATGTCTTTAACATGCTGTTGCAAATTCTGGAAGATGGTGTCTTAAGCGACGCTAAGGGTCGTAAGATTGACTTTACTAACACCATCGTCATCATGACCAGCAATATCGGTGCCGAAAAGCTGCAAAAAGAAGGCAGTTTTGGCTTTTCGGCTACCGGTGCGGACCTTAACAATCTAGAAGACCTACATAATACCAACAAAGGTAAAGTGTTGGATGATCTGAAAAAGCTGATGCGACCGGAGCTGTTAAACCGTATAGATAAAGTTATTGTCTTTCGCGCTTTGACCAAAAAAAACGCCCTGCAGATTCTAGACCTGCAGCTTGATGATCTACGTGCCCGTTTAGTCAAAAAAGGTATTGGTCTGCAAGTCAGCAAGGTCGCCAAGGAGTATCTGTTGGAGCAAGGCTACGATGTCCAGAATGGTGCCCGGCCAATGCGCCGCTTGCTGCAAGAAACTCTGGAAGATTCGATTGCCGCTGGCATGTTGGACGAAAGCTACCAAAAAGGCGACGTGGTGAATGTCAGTGCCAAAAAGTCTCCAAAACCCGAGCTGACCTACGCCGCATCCCCCGAGTAACGCTCGCCCCATCTTTTTTCGACGTAAGTTTCACTTGACGCAGCCACTTGTCACAGAGCACAACAGCTTCGGACGACTCCCTTCGGTCGGTCTCGTTCTTTACTAACTCTCATGGAGTCGCTCGACTGAGTCCTCAGCATAGTAGTTGTACTTTTGACATGTTTGCTCAGGTTCAACTTACATGTCTTCAAAAAGATGGGGCTCGCTTAACAACCACGTAGTAGATACTTGACTTGCCTGTCCGCCGAAGCTTTCTTGACCAGCGAAGCCTTGGCGAAGTTGGTAGCGAAGGAGGGTTAAGTATTTTGACAACATCTAATCAGGGCTCGGCAGACGCCCATTACATAAGCTACAAGGTTTATCCTTGTAGCAATAAGCGTGAAGAACTAGGGGTGGGGAATAGAATTCGAATTTATTACTTTGGGTGATAGTGTTTGTGGGCTTCATCTGCAAAGATCATCTCGTCTTCAGGGTAAGGGACTCCATTCCCCAAAGAGAATTTGAATCCTTCGCCCAGTAAAAATGCCTTTTCGGCAGTATTCGCTGTTGCTTTAGCGGCAAAGTAAAGTGCGTATAGGCTTCTAAGTGCTACCGCTGCCTCTATACCCTGTCCTTCAGTGATGGCTGCAACTTGATCTTTGAACTCTTGTCTTACTTCAAATGGGGTGCTCATAGCTCAGATTATACGCGCTCAGGTGTTGTTGATATACTTTAAGTAATGAGTCGAAAAAGGATCGTTAGCCTGGTTTTGACAGCCAGTTTGCTAGCTTTGCCGATTATTGGTTTTTGGCAGCGGCAAAATATTTATGATTGGGCCAAACTTCGTGACTATGATCCGCCGCAGGCCGTTGTCGCCCTGGCTAATGCCGGGACGATGAACGATAAAGCCAGGCGGATTTTTTATGTCAACCATCCGCAACTGCTGGGCGACACCAATAGCTTTCGCCAAAACTGTTCGGCGGCTGAGCAGACCATCATTTTAGGCTGTTATCATCCGACCCAAGCAGGCATTTACGTTTATGACGTTCAAGACGAGCGCCTAGGCGGTATTGAAGAAGTCACCTCAGCCCATGAGATGCTCCATGCAGCCTATGACCGTCTAAGCTCCAAAGACAAAAAATACGTCCACGGCTTACTACAAGATTACTATCAGAACCATCTGAGTGATGAGCGAATAAAAGCAACAATCGAAGCTTACAAAAAGACCGAGCCGAATGATCTGCTTAACGAAATGCACTCAATTTTTGGTACGGAAATTCCAACTTTACCCCGTACTCTCGAAGATTACTACAGCCGTTACTTTAGCAACCGGGCGGCGGTTGTGGCCTTTTCGCAAAAATACGAAGGTGAGTTCACTAACCGCAGAACCAAGGCCGAGCAGTATGAAGTTCAAATCAAGGATCTGAAGGCCAACATCGATGCTCAGGAAACTAACCTGAAGGATCAGCTGGCTAGGCTGCAATCGGAAGAGGCGAGACTGGATTCACTGCGAAACTCAAATCAAATCGAGACTTATAACAACCAAGTGGCATCATATAATGCGTCAGTTGACACCTATAACGCTGGGGTTACCCGGTACAAACGAGATGTAGAGAGGTACAACAGCCTTGTCGAACAATACAACGCTGTTGCTGGCGAGTTACGTCAACTATACGGTGCCATCGATACCCGCCTGCAAGCCCAAACCGTCCGCTAACTATTACGCTCATGCTTGCAAAAAAGGCGATTTAATATATCCTTTGCTTGAATAGGAGATTCGTATGCCACCATTAAAAAGTATTGACCGAGGGCTAGATGGCGATGCATTAAGGGCTTTAGAAAAGTCAGGTCACGGAAGACGTCTGGCTATTGTTGATGCGAGTTATAATATCCCTCGATGGGCAGAGGTTGTAAATTATCATGGCTCATCATCAGCAGATGCATTGTTCGGAATAGTCAAGCTGGTACCAGTAGAGGAAGCCAGCATGGATTTTATGGTTCCAGATCCGGACAAAGAAGGGGAAACTAGAGCTCTTGAAGCATTCCAAAAAGTTGCGGAACGAATCGCTAAGGAGATGCCTGAAGTTGATGCAGGAGCAGGAGAATACCCACGGCTTGATAAAGACAGCGACGAAGGTGCGGGTTTTTATACTGTAGTTAATGATCAAGAACAAGATACACTTTTTGTAAGAACGCGTGATAGGCTGCCATATGCTTGCGCAACTTTTGTTATCGGTCATGCCCAAGTTGCTGTCGTAGAGTCTCCAGCTCCTGAAGCCGAGAGTGAAATATTGCAATATGCTACTTATATTGATATGAAGCACTTTGTTAGGGAACATCCAGAGCTAAGTTCTCGCGCAGTTGGCTATTTATGGTCAATGTTAATGCGTAAAACCAATGTGGGAGAAATAGATGTCCCGCTAGAGAAACAAGGCAAAATGACTATTGATGATGAACTTCTTGAAGTCATCCGCATTGGCGAAAACTATAATCCCAGCTCCTATAGGCCTGCCTGGCAGGATCCATATGCCTCAGAATCAGAAAGCCTAAGTATGAATCTAGAAACATTAGAGAAGCTTTATAGATCGGGTCATCTGAGGGAAATTAAGTTACTCGGTCCAACGGTACAGGCTTTTGTTCAGGAGCTTCTCAAATCTCAGCGTTAGACTGCGTGCTTACTTAGTTGATAGACTAAATCTGTGGTAAAAAAACCAGGAATTAGGTATGTTTGTTCAAATTGCGGGGCGGCCAGTTTGACTTGGACGGGACGCTGCCAGACTTGTGGCGAGTGGAACAGCTTGCAGGAAGAGGTGGATGTTTCTAGCCTGAGTCCTAAATCCAGCGGCCATAAGTTAAAGCTAGAATCAGTTACGGCTGCCGCCAGCTTAAAAACGCCACGTCTTAAAACCGGACTGGACGACGTTGACGAAGTTCTCGGTGGCGGCTTGGTCGCCGGCAGCGTTAATTTGCTAGCCGGCCAGCCGGGCATTGGCAAAAGCACGTTGCTGCTGCAAATCGCCTATAACACTTCGAAAAACAACAGAGTTCTGTATGTCAGCGGCGAAGAATCGGCCCGCCAGGTAGCGTCCCGAGCCGAGAGGCTCGGTGCTCAGCATAAAGCTTTACAGTTGGCCGTATCCAATGTCGCCAACGATATTGCCACCACTATTACCAGCGGTGATTTTGACGTCGTAATAGTTGACTCGGTGCAAGCCATAGCAGTCAATGAATTGACTTCGGCGGCCGGGTCCATCAGCCAAATAACTGGCAGCACGCAATTGCTAGCAACGGCCGCTAAAGCAACTAACACAGCCTTGATTTTAGTTGGCCATGTTACCAAAGAAGGTGCTATAGCCGGTCCCAAAGTTTTGGAACATATCGTAGATGTGGTTTTGCAATTGGAAGGAGATTCGCCACAGGCTGGCGGCTTTAAGATACTGCGGGCCAGCAAAAATCGTTACGGGGCCACGACCGAAGCCGGCATTTTTGAAATGACTGAGATAGGCATGCAGCCGGTGAATAATCCTTCAGAAGCGTTGTTAGCCGAACGGCAAGTCAGTGACGGCTCGATTGTGCACGCTACCATGGAAGGCAGCCGGCCGCTGCTAGTGGAGATTCAGGCCTTAGTGAACCGTACCAGCTACGGCTACCCCAAACGGACGGCCAGCGGTATAGATTTAAACCGCGTCAATTTATTAATCGCCATGCTGGAGCGCCGCACCAAGTTAAAATTAGCCGACCGTGACATTTATGTGAATATCGTCGGCGGCATCCGCTTGAGCGAACCGGCGGCTGACCTGGCCGTCTGCATGGCCGTCGCCAGTGCCGCCAAAAGTATGCAGCTTAAAAAGAACGCTGTGGTATTTGGCGAAGTGGGTCTCTCCGGCGAAGTCCGGCACGTTCCGTATCTAGAAAAGCGTCTCGCCGAAGCCAAAAAACTGGGTTTTGAAGCCGCCATCGGACCAACTGTTCGCAGCGGCAAAAAACCAGCCTTTTTGTTACCGGTCAGCAATGTTCGCAGCGCCCTAAACACTTTTTTGGAAAAAGATTAGTCGTCGTTACCGTTGCCATTGCCGCCACCCCGCCCATTGCCTTGATTGACGGGCAGTGTTGGGGCTGGTGTGGGAGTTGTGGTGGCCGGCGGAATATAGGTGATAGTTAACGTTTCGCTACTAGAATCATAAAGTACACTATCAATAACTTGGGCGCTAACACTATGGTTGCCTTCAGATGGTTTGTAAGTAAAAGAGCGGGTACTTGGTGATTCCGTTAGATCACTGAAGGATTTTAGGCTCTGGCCGTCGACCAAGAAATTAATAGTGCCAGGGAACTGCGGTCTGGAGGCCTCGCTGAAAGGATGAGTGCCAGCTGTAGCTGTGGCAGTCAAAGTATATGTGCCGTCACTACTGCTACTACTAGTCAAGGTTATAGTCGGTTTTTGGTCGCTGCAGTTATGGACGTCATCTGCTGAGCTGGTATTGGCACCGGCGGCCGCATTAGCGCCATAGAAAATATCAATTGAAAATTGATCGGCATTGGTGTTACCAGAAATCTTTTGCTTGGCCAGCTCGGGCGTGCAGCTGGTCGCCAGTTTGTTAGAAACCTTATCAACTACCGAATTTTGTGAACTAGACGCACCTTTAGGCCTATACCATGAGGGGTAAATCTCTGTGCTGGGGCTTGGTTCGACCGAGCCAACGCCGACATGACCGGTCACGACGAAGGCCGGCAAACGCTGCAGGCCAGGCGGTTCAGTCCAGTTGACAGGTTTGATATCTTTGTGCACGGAATTCATCCAGCCAGTCAATATCGGTTGGGTCATGTTTTCCATAAAGCCGCTCATGGCTTTTTGGCGGCTATGATAGCCAACCCAGACGCCTGCGGCGTATTTGGTAGAAAAACCCATCATCAGGCCGTCTTTAGCGTCGTTGGTCGTACCAGTCTTGATGCCGAAACTCCAGCCATTATAGCGCTGCGGTTTTGGTCGTCCGCCAGCCAAGTAGCTGGCATTCGTATCTGAAACCATATTCGTTACGATATAGGCGGTCTCGGGTCTGAGCGCCTGCTCGGCCTTAGGCTGTTTCCATTCGTAAATTGTCTTATCGGCGGCATCTTGTATCTTCATGATATAGGTCTGGGGTAAATAATTGCCTAGGCGCGACAGCGTAGCAAAACCATTGACATGCTCATCCAGATGCAAAAAAGCACCGTCGCCGATAGCCGAAGCGCCGTAGCACTGCGTGGTCTGCGTCAGAGCTGTGTCTGCGTAACACTTGTACCCACTTCTTAGACCCATGGCTTCGGCTGTTTTGATGGTTTTGTCAACGCCAGTAATAAGCATAGCCTTGACCGCCGGTATGTTCCGTGAGCCACCAAGGGCATAGCGTAGCGATAAGGGGCCGGGGTACCGGAAGTCATAGTCTTGCAGGCAGTTGCCGCCCTGACGCGGATTGGCCTTGTTGGTGCAGGGGTAACCCGGCAATGGTTGCTGAATATCGTATAAAACCGAACCGGCGCCGGCATTGGTACTATTTTCGATTAGTGCGGCATAGTCATATGGCTTAAAACTGGATCCTGGAGGTATAGGAGTCTGAGCGTAGTTAATCTGGCCAAACTCCGGATTGTTGAAGTCGACGCCACCAACCAGAGCTACCATCTGGCCGGTTTGGACGTCTTCGGCGGCCAAAGCTGCCGTGTCGCCGCCCTGGCGCTTAACCTGGACTAGACCTTTTTGGACCTGCTGTTCAGCTAGTTCCTGTAGTTTTAGGTCCATACTAGTTATTACCTTCCAGCCGCCAATTTTGGTTGAGCCGCTGCCGCCAGTCGGTACAAATTTTCGGCTTAACTCGTTTTTAGCTGCTAGCACGAAATAAGGAGAGCGAATGCCGGCGAATTTGGTCTGCTGAGGCTGCACGGCTGCTAAAATATCAACCTTTTTGGCTTCCTCGGCTTGATCTTTGGTTAGCTTACCGATTTCGACCATAGAATCGAGCACATAGTTATAGCGGCCGATAAAGGCCTCGCGATCAAAGAACTCTTTATTATAAGGAGAATAAATGGCTGGAGACTTCGGTATAGCAGCTAACATGGCTGATTCTGCCAAGTTCAGTTCTTTGGCCGATTTGTGAAAATAATCGGCCGCTGCCGCCTGGACGCCGTAATCGACACCGCCATAAGGCGCGACGTTTAGATAGCCGGTTAATATTTCATCTTTGGTATAGGTCCGTTCCAGTTCAACGGCCAAAATTACTTCCTTAATTTTACGGCCGATACTTCTTTGATTGGTCCAGTCCTGGTTGAGTTTTACTAGCTGCTGGGTAATAGTTGAGCCGCCTTGTTTAGCCCCGCGGTGAAAAATATCATTAAAGGCGGCCCGGCTGATGGCCTTAATATCAAAACCACGGTGTTTATAAAAATCACGGTCTTCTACCGCTACTGTAGCATCCTTGATAAACTGTGAAATTTCCGTGCCCGCTACCGGTACCCGCTTGATAGCGTCGTAATCTTGCCAAAGCAGCGTCTGGCCGGTGCGGTCGTAGTAACTGATACTACCGCCTAGTTTACTGCCGGATATATCCT
>JACPKG010000022.1 GCA_016187175.1 Candidatus Saccharimonadota bacterium | reverse complement strand
CGGTCATTCACCTCTGCAAAAGCATTGGGCGGCCGTCTCGGCCGGCCGTCAAAATCGTACAAAAATTGAAGAAAGTTTGGTCTTGGTGGGTGAGAGAGGACTCGAACCTCCACGCCTTGCGGCACTAGGTCCTAAACCTAGCGTGTATACCAATTTCACCACTCACCCGCGACTACTGTTATTCTAGCGCAAAATAAGCAGTTTGTCCCACCGGGCTTTTTTTGATTTCTTGGTAGCGTAGGGCTGGGGCGGCAGCGTAAGCGACCGCCAACGCGAATGAGATTAAGGCGCCCACTAGCGGAATTATGCCGCTCAGACTTAGCAGAATGCTAAATAGGATAATGCTATAAATGGACCAGCCGTAGCCGCGGGTCATATTCCAGCTTTCGCTCAGGGCCTCAGTCACACCTGTATTTTTGTCCACCAAGATGTAGGGGGCCAAGAAGAGCCGCCAGATTAAAATGACCCCAGGAATTATCAAGGCAATCATGCCGGCAACAATCAAAATAGTCATCATTACAAACAGTCCTATTAGTTTTGCCCAAAGCCAAACACGTATAAAATCTTGCCAAAGACTACCAAAAGAAGGAGTCTGACCGGCGGAGACACGCAAGTTAAGAATAGTCGTCATTAAAATCGTGACAATTAAAGCCACTACAATGACTACGGCTAATATTATGCTGGCTGTAGGTAGTGATGTATCAGCGCCAAGGCTAGGACCGAAAACGGAGTAACTGAAGGCATCACCATAGCCCCAATCAGCATCCTTGCTATTGACCAAAACATCAATCACGCTGGCGACCGTCACTGCGGCGGGCACGGCGTAGATTATGGCGTAGCTGTTAAGATTGCGTCTGACTAAGCGATAACTTTCACCAAACAGGCCGATAGCGCTCGTTAGCTGTGGTTTCATTTAATGTAAATATCTCACGCCAGTGCTAATCTGACAATAAGAAGCTTTAACTATCAGGTATAATGAGGGAAATCATGGTTTTATCTACCCAACCATATAAAGGGACTCGGGATTTTTATCCGCAGGACAAGCGGTTGCAAAAGTGGATGTTTGACAAAATGCGCGAGGTTGTCGAGAGTTTTGGCTACCAGGAGTACGACGCGCCCGTTTTAGAACCGATTGATATTTTCCTAGCTAAAACCGGCGAGGAAATTATTGACGAGCAGCTATATTCTTTCGAAGACCGTGGTGGCCGTCAAGTGGCAATTCGGCCGGAAATGACGCCCAGCGTCAGCCGCATGGTGGCCGCCCGCCGACAGGAGCTGGCCTATCCGCTGCGTTGGTACAGCATTCCCAACCTTTGGCGTTACGAACGGCCACAGCGCGGCCGTTTGCGTGAACACTGGCAACTAAATGTCGATATTTTTGGCGTGGCTGACATTAGCGCCGACCACGAGATTATCTTGGTGGCCGATTCCATCCTGAGAGCTTTTAATGCACCTAACGGTAGTTACGAAATCCGCATCAGCAGCCGCCAACTGGTAGATTATTTTTTCCGCAACATTCTGCAACTAAGCGACCAACAATACCATGACGCCAGCAAACTCATAGATCGCTGGCACAAGATTGAAATACCTGATTTTGAAACTCAGCTCAAAGAGATTGTCGATGGTCGTGGCCAAGAGCGGCTTCTGAAACTTATCCGTACGAGGAACCTCGATGATTTGCTGTCTGAGGTGAAAGGTCATGATTCAGTCACGGAACTTAAAAAGCTAATGAGTCTGCTTAAGAAATCCGGCGTAGAAGCAGCCACTTTCGACTTTTCAGTCATTCGCGGCATGGACTACTACGATGACATCATTTTCGAGGTTTTTGATACCAGCCCACAAAACAACCGATCAATGTTCGGCGGCGGTCGCTATGATGGTCTAGTTGGTGCTTTCGGCGTGGAGCCGGTACCGACTGTCGGTTTTGGCATGGGCGATGTAACGCTGCAAAACTTTCTGGAACTACACAAATTGCTACCGAAGCTAAAATCCGAGACTGACGCTGTCGTGATTTTAATTGGCGGTGTTTACGATGCAGCTCAGAAAGTTTTGTCCACTATGCGCGCCAAAGGCTTAAGGATTGCTGTAGACGGTACCGATCGAAAACTCGACGCTAAGATCAAAAACGCCGCCAAATCTGGCATGAAATACGCCATTTTTATTGGCGAGCAGGAAATCAAAACTGGAAAATTCAAACTCAAAAATCTCGAGTCAGGCGACGAAAAGAATCTTGGTATAGAAGAAGTAGTTACGGAAATAAGTTAGTCTGAGCTATAATCTGGCGGTATGCGAATTTCGAAAACCGAAGAATCCGCGACGCGACTGAAATTGCTTATTACGGCTGACCAGTTTGATTTGACGCCAATCAAAGACCATGTGCTGAAACACTTTGCTAGCAAAGTCAAAGTGCCGGGCTTCCGCGTTGGTACGGCGCCGGTGGCGCTGATCGAAAAACACGTTGATCAAAGAGCGCTGGCTGATGAGTTTATCGAACATGCTCTCAATAGTCTATATGGGCGGGCAATTGACCAAGAAAAACTACGGCCAGCCAGCCGGCCGGAAGTTCATCTAAAAAAGTTTGTACCATTCACAGATCTGGAATTCGAAGCAGAATTAGAAATTATTGGCCCGATCAAACTACCTGATTATAAAAAAATTAAATTGGTCAAAAAACCGGTTGAAATTAGGGCCGAAGAAATAAGCAGTGTGATCGAGTCTTTGCGGCTGCGCCTAGCTGATCGCAAAGCAGTTGAGCGAGCCGCTAAAGATGGCGATGAAGTAGTAATTGACTTTGAAGGTAAGGATAAAATGGGCGATCCAATTGCCGGAGCAGATGGCAAGGACTATCCACTCATGCTTGGCGGCGCCACGCACCAGACGGTACGTAGCAGCGGCAAGTTTATTCCAGGCTTTGAAGAAAATCTAATAGGCACCAAAGCTGGTGGTAAATATGACTTCACGATTACTTTTCCAAACGATTATGGCGCTGTCGGTCTTCGGAATAAGGAGGTCACCTTTACAGTTGGCGTCAAAAAAGTCAATGAAGTTACTAGGCCAAAATTAGATGATGCCTTCGCTGCTAAAGTTGGGCTGTTTAAAACAATGGCCGATCTAGAGGCTGATATCAAGAAGCAGCTGAAAGCCGAAAAACAAATGCCAGCCGACCGCGAATACGAAAACGAACTAATTATACAAATCTCCGAAAAAACAGAGGTAGAAGTACCCAAAAGTTTGGTTGACGAGCAGATTGCCCGAGGCGAAGAGGACGAAAAGCGCGATCTTGCGTATCGCGGTCAGACTTGGCAAGAACATCTGGATGCCGAAGGCATAACGGCAGAAGGACATTTTGAGAGGCAACGTCCGGAGGCGCAGCAACGCGTCAAAGCTGGATTAGTGCTTAGCGAAATTGCCGAGCGGGAAAATATTTTTGTGACTCCAGAAGAGCTAGAAATCCGAATCCAGATATTGAAAGGGCAATATCAAGATCCGCAAATGCAGGCCGAGCTGGATAAGCCAGAAAACCAACGCGAGATTGCTGCCCGCCTGATGACCGAAAAAACCGTCGCCAGATTGGTTGAGTTTGCCCAAAAATCTTGAAATTTGAAGTCTACCGTCGAGATGTAGATATACCTACTGAAGAAATTGAGCCAACAAATTAGCACTCTGGGTTGACGAGTGCTAATTTTTGATTATAATCAAGCTTATATGATTAAACCAACTAGCCAGATTCTGGTGCCTACCGTTATCGAGCAAGAAGGTAGGTACGAGCGGGCTTATGACATCTACAGTCGTCTGCTAAAGGACAGGGTAATCTTTTTAGGCGATGAAGTAAACGAGCATACAGCCAATATTGTTGTCGCTCAGATGCTTTTCTTGGAAAACCAGGATCCAGATAAAGACATCATCTTTTACATCAATAGTCCAGGTGGCAGTGTTTATAACGCCTTTGCCATTTACGACACCATGCAGTACGTAAAGTGCGACGTTCAAACAGTTGGCATTGGCGTGAATGCCAGTGCTGCCGCCTTTTTATTAAGCTCCGGTACCAAAGGCAAGCGGCTGCTTTTGCCGCACGCTACAGTTATGATCCACCAGCCCAGCGCGGCGGCTGAGCGGGCCAAAATAACTGATCTGGAGATTGACTTGCGGGAGGGTATAAGGGTCAAGAGACTGTTAAATGAAATTCTAGCTAAAAACACTGGCCAACCAGTCAGTAGGATAGAAAAAGATGTGGACCGTGATTATTGGATGACTGCCGAAGAGGCCAAAAAATATGGTTTGGTCGACAAAGTCATCCAGCATAGATAGTTCTTGGGAGGTCCGACCTTGCAAAAAGCAAGAGTGATTTTTTTGCAAAATCACCAGATTTTACACATCTTTTTACAAGGTCGGACCTCATGAATGAGAAAACTCTTGACTCGTAACTCTTAACTCTGTACTCTAGTATGCAAGAAGTAGTGTACTTTGGCGTTGCTGTGTATGACAGTATTGTTACGCCTAACGTAGTGGGCTTCGCGCGGCAAACTAATTGAGTAGGGAGTTTAGTATTTGAGCGCAAAAAAAACAGGCGTAGCGCCAGCACGCCAGTACTTTACGAAGCAAGATGATATTTTAAGACCGCCCAATCTGGTAGATCATCAGAACTCTTCGTTCAAGTGGTTTGTTGACGAAGGTTTAGGTGAGCTGCTTGAGGAGGTTAGTCCTATCGAAGACTATACTGGCACCAAGTTGTCGCTACGCTTCAAGAAATATCACTTTGAAGCGACAAAACTGACTGAGGCCGAAGCCCGCGACAACAATGTCAGCTTTGAAGCGCCGCTGAAGGCGGTGATTGAGCTTACCAACAAGGTTACCGGCGAGGTCAAAGAACAAGAAATTTATTTAGGCGACTACCCGTGGATGACATCCAGGGGTACTTTTGTAATTAATGGTGCCGAGCGGGCTGTGGTTAGTCAATTAATTAGAAGTAGCGGTGTATTTTTTACTTCTGAACCACATGGCACAATTTCACTGTATGGCGCCAAGGTCATTCCGGTTCGTGGTGCTTGGCTGGAATTTGAAACGACAAGTGGCGGAGCGTTATATGTCAAGATTGACCGTAAACGTAAGATCCCAGTTACCACGCTGCTGCGGGCGCTAGGTATGAGCGTCGAGCAGATAAAGGCTGCTTTTAAACACGTTGACCAAGCTGAAATCAGTTATATTGATGCCACGCTTGAAAAGGACCCGGCCCAAGGTACAAGCGAGGCGTTGATCGAAGTCTATCGGCGATTGCGTCCGGGTGATTTAGCTACTGTAGAGAACGCCCGCTCACTGATTGAAAACATGCTCTATAACTTTAAGCGTTTTGACTTTGGCAAAGTCGGCCGTTATAAGATTAATAAACGACTCGATCTAAAAGCTCCCAACATACCCGCCAATCGGGTGATGCGCATTGAGGATCTGACGGCTATCATTGCCGAGATTATCCGCTTAAATGCCACACAAGAACCAGCCGATGAAATAGACTCGCTGGCTAACCGCCGGGTAAAGTTGGTTGGCGAGTTAGTACAGAGACAGTTTCGTATTGGATTGCTGAGGATGGAGCGGAACGCTAAAGACCGTATGAGCATGTCCGATATCGAGACAGTAACACCGGCTCAGTTAATCAATGCACGTCCGGTAGTTGCGGCTGTGCGGGAATTTTTTGCTAGTTCACAACTTAGCCAGTTTATGGATCAAATTAACCCTCTTTCTGAGTTAGCCCACAAACGACGATTGTCATCTATGGGTCCTGGCGGTTTAAGTCGGGAGCGGGCCGGCTTTGAAGTCCGCGACGCTCATGCCACCCATTATGGCCGAATTTGTCCGGTAGAAACGCCTGAGGGCGCCAATATTGGCTTGGTATTAAATCTTGCCAGTTACGCTCGGATTAACGAATACGGCTTTATAGAAACTCCCTATCGAAAAGTCATCAACGCCGTGACTGCCAAGGAAGCACTAGGCCATATTGCTGCGCTGAACTTAGAAGATGAAAAGGGCAAAGTTATAGTCAAAGCCGGCGCCACTATTACCTCAGCCGCCGCTAAGCGTCTGGCAGCCGTTAAAACCCAAAAGACATGGCCTGTAAAAGCTAGAGTTACTAGCCAAGTCGTCTATTTGGATGCCGCCGAGGAAGAACAAGCTGTGATTGCCGGTGCGGGTAGTGAAGTCGATCGAAATGGTTATTTTAAAGAAGATCGCCTCAGTGTGCGCAACCGGTTGGAGCCTGGTGAAGTCGATGCCAATGCAGTTACACACATGGATGCTGGCCGAGCTCAAAGTATTGGCTCCAGTGCTGGACTGATCCCTTTTGTTGAAAAAAACTACGTTCTTCGTAGCTTGATGGGATCTAACCAGCAGCGTCAAGCCGTGCCGCTAATTAAACCCAGTAGTCCAATTGTGGGCACTGGCATGGAATCAGTCGTCGCCGAAAATACCGGTCAGCTGATTAAGGCCGAAGCCGATGGTGCAGTCTTGAAAGCTACGGCCGATGAGGTCGTAGTTAAGTATAAGAACGGCAGAAAAGTGACTTATAATCCAGTGCATTTTATGCGCAGCAACGAGGGCAGTTCTATTAATCAGGTAGTTGTAGTCGACAGTGGCGACAAGGTTAAAGCCGGTATGTCCTTAATTGAAGGTATGAGCATTGAGAGTGGCGAACTAGCCTTAGGTAAAGATCTGCTAGTAGCATTTATGCCCTGGGCTGGTTATAACTTTGAAGACGCAATTATCATTTCGCGCAAATTGGTTGAGGACGATACCCTGACCTCTATCCACATTGTCGATTATATGACCGAGGTTCGCGAAACCAAGTTGGGACCGGAAATTGTCACCCGGGATATTCCTAATGTGTCCGAAGAATCGCTACGTCACTTGGACGAAGACGGGATTGTCAGAATTGGCGCCGAAGTCCACCCCGGCGATATTCTAGTTGGCAAAATCACGCCCAAGGGCGAGCAGGAACTGTCTAGCGAAGAGCGTCTACTGCGGGCTATCTTTGGCGAAAAGGCCAAAGAGGTTCGTGATACTTCGCAGCGGATGAGTACTGGCCGGCATGGCAAAGTTGTTGGGGTTAAAATCTTTTCCCGCGCCTCCGGCCATGAATTGAAAGCCGGTGTCATTATGCAGATCCAAGTGTTTGTGGCCCAGATGCGAAAAATATCCGTTGGTGATAAACTGGGCGGTCGTCACGGCAACAAAGGAGTCATTGCTCGTATCTTGCCGGTAGAAGATATGCCGTTTAACGAAGAAGGCACGCCGATCGACATTATCCTCAACCCGCTTGGAGTTCCATCCAGAATGAACATCGGTCAGTTGTTCGAAACACACCTTGGCATGGCAGCCCAGGCGCTCGGTATCAAAGTTGCCAGCCCGGCATTTAACGGGGTGCCGATTGATAAAATTCAGGATTTGCTAAAACAAGCTGGTTTGCCTGCGGACGGTAAGCAACAGCTTTATGACGGCCGCAGCGGCGAACCATTTATCGAACGCACCACCGTCGGCAGCATGTACATCATTAAGCTTAACCACATGGTCAGCGACAAAATCCACGCCCGCTCCACCGGACCATACACTATGGTGACCCAACAGCCTTTGGGTGGAAAGGCTCAAAACGGCGGTCAGCGCTTTGGCGAGATGGAAGTTTGGGCGCTGGAAGCTTACGGAGCCGCGCATACATTGCAGGAAATGCTGACCATTAAATCTGATGACGTCTACGGTCGAGCCAAGGCTTACGAGTCAATTATCAAGGGCACGACCATTCAGGGTCCAAAGGTACCGGAAAGCTTTAATGTTTTGGTTAAAGAACTCCAGGGTCTGGGTCTTAAAGTTGACTTACTGACTTCTGACAACAAAATAATAGATGCTGAAGAAATATTAGCGCGTAATATTAAGGACGAGGCTAAACATCTGCCAACCATCACCAATCCGGATCAAAGCTTACAGGATAGCGACGTATTAGAGAATCCTGTGTCTGACGAGCTAGCGCTGACAGAAGGCGGCGTAGGGGTAGAGAACGAGACCGATATGATTAGCATAAGTGAAGATATGGGACGGGAGGCTTAAAGTGAGGCACTACAGATCCAGTGCTAACATTTCAGATTTCGATGCTGTCCGGTTAGCTATCGCTAGCCCTGATGACATTTTAGAATGGAGTTACGGCGAGGTTACCAAGCCAGAAACTATCAATTACCGTACTCAAAAGCCAGAACGTGACGGTCTCTTTTGTGAACGTATTTTTGGGCCGGTTAAAGATATCAACCCGCATGATGCCAAGTATAAAGGGGTCCGTTCACGCGAGGCAGCTGTAGACAAAAATGGCGAGTTAGTTACGCGTAGCATAGTCCGCCGTGAACGTATGGCTCATATCAGCCTAGCTAGTCCGGTGGCTCACATCTGGTTTCTGCGCGGTACGCCTAGCGCCATTGGTCTACTACTGGGTATGACCGTGAAGAATTTAGAGCGGGTAGCCTATTTTGCCAGCTACATCATTACGGGAGTCGACATCGAGAAACTTAATAAAGTTGTAGCTGACCGCGAAGCAAGCTTTAGCGCTTCGGAAGCAGCTATCAAAGCCCGTTACGAGATAGAGGCCAAGAAAGCCCCGACGTTTATTAAGACATTATCAGAGTCTAAAAGTAAGGAACTTGAGGAGCTGGCTAGGGAAGTCGATGCTTTCCGAAACCAAGTTTCCGGCCTTGTTAAATTTGGACTTCTTTCTGAGACCGACTATCGCAATCTGTCTGGCGAGCTTCAGTCTTTACTTTCTGTCGGTATGGGGGGTGCTGCCTTGAAAGATTTACTAGAAGAAGTCGACCTTAGCCAATTGATCGCTGATTTAACTAAGGAGGCTGATGTAGCCAAAGGCCAGCGTAAGAAAAAAATCATGAAGCGCCTGCGTCTTTTGGAAAGCATGCAGCGTGCGGGCATTAAACCATCAAGCCTGTGCGTGTCTGTTCTACCAGTTATCCCTCCGGACCTAAGACCGATGGTACAACTGACGGGCGGTCGTTTTGCAACGTCTGATCTCAACGACCTATACCGCCGCGTTATAAATCGTAATAACCGTCTAAAGAAATTGATGGAACTTCACGCACCAGAAGTGATACGGCGGAACGAACAACGTATGCTGCAAGAAGCAGTTGATGCTCTCATCGATAACAATAATGCTCGTTCCGGACGGGCTGTTGCTGCCACTGGTCAACGCCGTCGCTTAAAATCGCTTTCGGATATGCTTAAAGGCAAACAGGGACGTTTCCGCCAAAACCTGCTTGGGAAGCGTGTAGACTATTCAGGACGCTCGGTGATTGTAGCTGGGCCGGATCTTAAAATGCACCAGTGTGGTCTGCCAAAGACCATGGCCCTGGAACTCTTTAAGCCGTTTGTTATCGGTCGCTTAATTGACCAGGAGTTGGCGCACAATATCAGAAGTGCTACCAGGATGCTTGAAGCCGGCGACTCTGTTGTTTGGGACGCGTTAGATGAAGTTATCAAAGAAAAATACGTGCTACTTAACCGTGCACCAAGTCTGCATCGCTTAAGTATCCAAGCCTTTCAACCGGTCCTTATCGAAGGCAAAGCTATCCAGTTGCATCCGCTTGTTTGCAAGGGTTTTAATGCTGATTTTGACGGCGACCAAATGGCTGTTCATCTTCCTCTTGGTGCTGCAGCACAGGCCGAAGCCCGCGAAATTATGGTCAGTAATAAAAACCTTTTAAAGCCGGCCGATGGCTCACCAATCTTACATGTTGAGCAAGACATCGTACTAGGCTGCTACTATCTTACTTACCAGCGTCCGGGTACCGAGAATCAAGCAGCCAAGCCGTTCAGTAGTCTGGCGGAGGCAATACTGGCGCTAGATCGTGGATCAACGTCACTCCAGAGTCATATTTTGGTACCTTTTCGTGGCGAGGTTCGTGACACAACACTCGGTAGGCTAATGTTTAATGAAATTTTTCCTGAAGATTTTCCTTATCAAAATCAAGCCATGACTAATAAAAAAATACATGCTGTTATGGCTATGATTTATCAGCGTTATGGCCAGGACGCCACAGCCATCATAGCCGACGACCTAAAAGATCTCGGCTTTCGCTATGCCACATACTCTGGTTTATCTATTGGTATGGATGACTTTACCGACCTGCATAAACTGCCGGCCATTGTTGAAGAGGGCGAAGACAGAGCTACTAAAATATCTAAGCAATATGCCGCTGGTTTCATCACCGATGATGAGCGCTATCGCTTGACAGTCGACACATGGACTGATATTGATACCAAGGTAGAACAGGCTCTGGCCGAACAATTTGCCGCAGAGGATAACACTATGTCGATTGCTATCGCCTCTGGTGCCCGCGGCAATATATCTCAGATGAAAAAGAGCGTCGGTATGCTGGGTATGTTCGCCGACGCTACCGGCCGAGCTATCGAGTTACCCGTTAGGTCTAACTATAAATACGGTTTGACGCCGCTGGAGTATTTTACGGCTACGCGCGGTACTAGAAAGTCACTGATCGATATCGCTCTTCGGACAGCCGATTCTGGTTATTTGACTCGCCGGTTGGTGGATGTTGCCCAAGATGTATTCACTGTTGAGTATGAAGCTGAAGACCCAGGTTACATGATCATGAGATCCGACTCGGACATAATAAGTGTTAGCCTTGGGCAGCGTTTAGTTGGCCGTTTTGCAGCCGAAAATGTCAAAAGGTATGTCAAGGCTGGCCAGCTAATCACACCCGAAATTGCTAAGGCTATTGATGAAGACGAGCAGATTCGTGGCGTAAGTATTATGAGCGCATTGTCCTGCACTTCTGTACGAGGAGTTAGTCAAAAATCTTACGGTATCGACCTGGCAACCGGTGAGCTAGTAGCTAGCGACTATCCAATTGGTGTTATTGCTGCCCAGAGTATTGGTGAACCTGGCACTCAGTTAAGCTTGGACTCCAAGCACCGCGCCGGCGCTGTCACTGCTAGGGATGACGTGACACAAGGCCTGACACGCGTGGAAGAGCTTTTGGAAGTCCGTACACCAAAAGGTCAGGCCTATCTGAGTGATATAACTGGTACGGTCAGTGCCTGGGACGAGGGTGACCAGTATGTCGTCCAAGTTACCGCCAAGAAGCAAAAGCCGGTACAGATATCAATCGGAGAGCGCCAACCCAAGATTAAAGACGGCGATGAAATTAGTATCGGTGATGTAATTGCTGCCAACGAAGATGGTGGTGACCCGCTGACTGCCACTATGGTTGGTAAAGTTAAAGTTAAAGACAGCCAAATTACAATCTCACCGACCAGCAAGAGCGTAGTCCGTTATGAGATTCCAGGCTTCAAACAGCTTGTGGTCAAAGACGGGGACACGGTAGAAGCCGGACAGCGATTATCTAACGGTTCGATTAATTTACATGAACTTATGCGCTTGCAGGGTATCGAAGCTACTCAACGCTATATCATGAACGAAATTCTCTATATTTTTGCCAGTCAAGGTCAGACTATTGCCGATAAACATCTGGAAGTCATCGTTCATCAGATGTTTAGCCGAGTTCAAGTTGAAGACTCGGGTGATAGTGAGTTCATTACTGGTGATATCGTTAGTAAGCTGGCAGTCGTCGAAGCTAACGAGGAGCTTGCCAAGAAGAAGAAAAAGCTAATTAAGTACAACCAACTGTTACTTGGGATTACTAAGGCCTCTTTAAGTACAGACTCATTCTTATCAGCTGCCTCATTCCAGGACACTACCCGCGTGTTAATTGCGGCTGCGACCAGCGGTAAGGTTGATAAGCTTTACGGTCTAAAAGAAAATGTCATTCTAGGGCGTTTGATTCCCGTTGGTACCGGTGCCCGAAAAGCAACCAAAAGCGTTGCAACAGAGGCAGATAGGTGATAAACTCCTTCAGATCAGCAATGAATAATCAGCAATTAGGCATTAGAAGAAACCAGATCGCAAAGCTATTTTCTAATTTCTATTTTCTAATTTCGCAACCGGAGGTTGCTTTTTGCCAACAGTTAATCAACTAGTCCGAAAGCCAAGAACCATTTCCCGAGGCAAAACCAAGTCGCCGGCTTTGCAGCGCGTGGTCAACAATCTCAAGACTAAGAGTTACGAAAAAGCGTCACCTTTTAAACGCGGAGTTTGTATTCGCGTAACTACCAAGACTCCTAGAAAACCGAACTCAGCGCTGCGTAAAGTTGCCCGCGTGCGCTTGACTAACGGCCACGAAGTCTGGGCCTATATTGGTGGTGAAGGCCATAACTTACAAGAACACGCCGTTGTATTAGTGCGTGGCGGACGAGTTAAGGATTTGCCTGGTGTGCGCTATCATATTGTCCGCGGCAATCTTGATCTACAAGGTGTTTCTGACCGTAAGCAAGGGCGCTCAAAGTATGGGGCCAAAAAAGGAAAATAGGATGTCCCATACTCAAATTTCAAACTTCAAATTTCAAACTTCAAGCAGCTTTCTTTGCGGGAGGTCCGACCTTGTAAAAAGCAAAGAGATTTTAGGCAAAATCACTAGATTTTACCTATCTTTTTACCAGGTCGGACCTCTTAAGCGTGATCTGATGCTTGATGTTTGGTATTTGAATTTTAAGCGACTGCAAGGAGCGTCCGGTGCCTAGAAAAACTACCAAGTCGCTTGTACGGGATGTTGAGCCAGACCGGCTGTATAACAGCCAGCAAATTGCTAAATTGATTAATCGTGTTATGCTGGGCGGCAAAAAACAACTAGCTGAACGACTGGTATACGGTGGTATGCAAAAGGCGGCCAATAAACTCAAAGTTCAAAATCCATTAGAAGTTCTTGATCAAGCTTTCAAAAATGTTCAACCCTATCTAGAAACACGTTCGCGGCGGGTTGGCGGCGCTAACTACCAGATTCCTTTTGAGGTTAAAGGCCAGCGCCAGCAGCACCTGACAATTTTGTGGTTCGTTGCTGCCGCGCGTGACCGTAAGGGTATGAGCATGGAAGATCGTATAGCCCAAGAATTAGTTGACGCTTATAACAACACCGGTGCGGCCGTGAAGAAAAAGGAAGACGTCCATAAAATGGCCGAAGCCAACAGGGCCTTCGCCCATTTCGCGAGGACCTGATGAATTTGGAAGAAAGGCGACAAAGAATGTTGGCAAGTGGGACTCGTATGGACACATCGTATTTCAGATACCACGACGAAGTAGAAAGATGGAAAACTGAACATAAACGATTTGCAGATAAAGGGGTTCTAGGTAGTCAATGGGAATTTTACAAAGCATTTGGGAGCTGTGTTGGTAGAACCGCCATTTTTGCTATTTATACTACGGCTGCAAGTTTACGACAAAGGATGCAATAGCTAATAGCTATGAGCTAATAGCTAGGAGCTAATTTATGGCAGATAAAAAATACGAACTAGAGAAGGTTAGAAACATCGGGATTATTGCCCATATTGATGCTGGCAAGACGACAACCACCGAAGCTATTCTTTACCGCACGGGCTTAAAGCACAAAATTGGCGAAGTCCATGCTGGCGATACCACAACCGACTGGATGGCCCAGGAGAAAGAACGCGGCATCACCATTACGGCTGCTGCTGTGACTTGTTTTTGGAAAGATAAAAAAATTAACATTATTGATACGCCGGGCCACATTGACTTCACGGTTGAGGTTGAGCGCAGCTTACGTGTACTAGATGGCGCGGTTGTGGTTTTTGATGGTAAGATGGGCGTGGAGAGTCAATCTGAAACCGTCTGGCGGCAGGCCGATAGATACGGAGTACCGCGTATTTGCTTTATAAATAAGATTAACCAAACCGGCGGTGATTTTTATAAAAGTTTAGATTCTATTCACCACCGGCTTTCCAAGCGCGCGTTCCCAATCCATCTGCCAATTGGTTTTGAACAATCTATTACAGGCGTGGTAGATCTGATCACGATGAAAGCCTATTCCTACAAAGACTTCACGGATAAGAATTTAGTTGAAGGAGAAATTCCGGCCGAAATGATCGATAAAGTCAAAAAATATCGCTCGCTGCTTGTCGAAAACGCTGTCGCCGAGGACGAAAAAACCCTTGAGAAGTATTTTGAAGTCGGCGAGGACGGGTTGAGCGAAGAAGAAGTTAAACAGGCTATTCGAACAGCTGTTCTGACGGGTAAGTTTTTTGTCGTTTCGGGAGGAGATGGCCGCGGCGTGATTGCTGAAAAATTACTGGATGCTATTACTGATTTCCTACCTTCACCGCTGGACAGAGGATCGACTTGGGGAACCAATCCTAAAAACGGAGATGAAATCGAACGCCAGCCCGATCCCGCCGAACCGTTTGCCGCGCTAGCCTTCAAGATAGCAACTGATCCCTTTGTTGGTAAGCTGGCCTTTTTCCGAGTTTACTCTGGCAAGATCACAGCCGGTAGCTATATCTTAAACAGTTCGACTGGCGATAAAGAGCGTGTCGGCCGTATCGTACGCCTGCATGCCGACAAGCGCGAGGACGTTTCTCATGTGGACGCCGGCGACATAGCGGCCATAGTCGGCCTAAAAGGCACAACCACTGGCAATACTCTTTGTGATCCAACGCATCCGATACTGCTAGAAAGCATCACTTTTCCGGAACCGCCAGTTAGTATCGCTATTGAGCCGAAGACTAAAGCCGATCAAGAAAAAATGGCCATAGCTCTATCACGTCTAGCCGAAGAAGATCCGACCTTTAGGATTAAGTCAGACACCGAAACAGGCCAAACTATAATTTCCGGCATGGGTGAGCTGCACCTGGAAATCATTGTCGACCGCATGAAACGTGAATTTGCAGTTGAGGCTAACGTCGGTCAGCCACAAGTGGCTTATCGTGAAACCATCCGTAAAGACGGAGTTGAAGCCGAAGGTAAGTACATTCGCCAGACTGGAGGCCGTGGCCAATACGGCCATGTCTGGCTAAGGCTTTTCCAAAACGAAACCGGCGCCGGCTTTGAGTTCATCAACAGAATTAAAGGCGGCGCCATCCCCAGCGAATTTATCCCGGCGGCGCGGACTGGTATTGAAGAGGCCATGGCTAACGGCGTAATTGCTGGCTATCCAGTCGTAGACGTCAAAGTTGAACTGTATGACGGCAGCTACCACGACGTGGACAGTAGCGAAGTAGCCTTTAAAATTGCCGGGTCTATGGCCTTTCAAGATGCTTTTAAAAAGTCTGCTCCGGTGCTTCTTGAGCCCATCATGAAAATCGTCGTGGTGGTGCCCGAAGCCTTTATGGGCGACGTAATCGGCGATCTTAATTCCAAGCGTGGCCGGGTGGAGTCTATGGAAGATCTTTCATCCGGCATCAAAGAAATTACCGCCTATGTCCCACTTGGCGAAATGTTTGGCTACACCACATCTTTGCGTAGCTCTACGCAGGGTAGGGCCAGCAGTAGCATGGAACTGGATCATTACGCCGATGTGCCATCAAACGTCGCTGAAGGTATCATTGCCAAATCCGGTAAGTAAATTAAGGTCAACATATGAAAAAAGCATGGATGTTCTCAGGGCAGGGAACGCAGGAAGTTGGTATGGCTAGAGAACTGATGGATGCATTTCCTGAATTCTTAGCAGTAATTACAAGAGCCGATCGCATTACGGGCAGACCTATAAGTGGAATGATGCGGAACGGGCCAAAAGAATTCCTGGACCGAACTTCTAACACTCAGATCGCCGTAGTCGCCGTCTCTCTCGGCCTATTGGCTGTCTACAGAAAACGACACAAGGCTGAAATCCCAGATTATGTAATAGGTCACAGCGTCGGCGAAGGAGCGGCTGCTGTAGCCGCCGATGCAATAGATGAAGAAGACGCGCTTGCATGGGTTAATGAGCGCGGCTTAACAATGGAGGAGGAAGGCAAACGTCATCCCGGGAAAATGGCAGCAATCCTTGGCTTAAAAGATGCAGTAGTTGAACGGATTACCGCAAATAACGGTTCGGTTGTAGCAAATTATAATATTCCCGACCAACAAATTGTAGTTTCTGGAGGAAATGACGAAGTTGACAGAACTATAGAAGAGGCAAACGAAGAAGGAGCCAGGCGAACTGTAGTGTTAGGCGTAACGATACCGGCACACTCGCCACTTATGTCAGGAGGTATCGAGAGAGTTGCGCGATTTATGAACAGTATTAGGGTTAAAGATCCTTCAGTTCCCATAGCCGCAAACATTGGAAGGATTATCACACTAGCGGACCAGCTTAAGGATGCTTATCCTAATCAGTTAAAGCTACCTGTTAGATGGAGCCAAAGTGTTGAAGAACTTTATGAAGCCGGAGTAAGGCAATTTCGCGAATTTGGCCATGGAGATGTTTTGTCTAGTATGGTAAAGAGGCAATTGAAAGATAAAGGTGTGCATGTCGAACATGCCGAAGATTGTCTCAAGCGATAACCCCTTTACAAAAGTCTACGATTTATCCTATAATGCTTTGGTAATCGCATGGGGTGGCTATTGCTTGCCATGCTAAACTACAACTAATCTTTTAAAGGAGTTATTTTTTATGGCAGATTTTGATCGCAGCAAGCCGCATCTTAATGTTGGCACCATGGGCCATGTTGACCACGGGAAAACAACACTGACAGCTGCAATTACGCACGTCTTAGCTAAGAAACTCCCGAGTGATATTAACAAGCCAGTAACTTATGATCAGATTGATAACGCTCCTGAGGAAAAAGCCCGCGGCATTACTATTGCGACCTCGCACCAGGAATATGAGAGTGAGAAACGCCACTACGCGCATGTTGACATGCCCGGCCACGCCGACTACATCAAAAATATGATTACCGGTGCCGCCCAGATTGACGGCGCTATCTTGGTCGTATCGGCGGCTGACGGTCCTATGCCGCAAACACGCGAACATGTTTTGCTGGCTAAGCAGGTTGGCGTGCCATCCATTCTTGTTTTTCTAAACAAAATGGACTTGGCCGACCCCGAACTTGTCGAGTTGGTTGAGTCTGATGTCCGCGAATTGTTAAAGAAATACGAATTCGACGAAAACGCGCCAATCATTAAGGGTTCTGCTACTAAGGCGCTGGAAGGTGATACGGCTAACGAAGACGCCATTATGGAATTGGTTAAAGCCATGGACGAATACATTCCCGAGCCAAAGCGTGACCTCGATAAGCCTTTCATGATGGCTATTGAAGATGTCTTTTCCATTAAGGGCCGCGGCACGGTGGCTACCGGCCGTATTGAAACGGGCGTGGTCAAGGTTAACGAAGAAGTGGAAATTGTTGGTATCCGCCCGACCACCAAAAGCGTGGTTACAGGTGTTGAGATGTTTAAAAAGAATCTCGACCAAGGCCAGGCTGGCGATAATGTTGGAGTCCTGCTGCGCGGTGTTGAACGTGAGGATATCGAACGCGGACAGGTATTGGCCAAGCCGGGCACCATCACGCCGCACACCGAGTTTGACAGCGAAGTCTACATTCTGACCAAGGAAGAAGGCGGGCGCCACACCCCATTTTTCAAAGGCTACAAACCGCAGTTTTACTTTCGCACCACGGACGTAACTGGCGAAGTCGAGCTACCGGCCGACAAAGAAATGGTTATGCCGGGTGACACCGTGACCTTTAAGGTTAAATTACAGGCTCCGATTGCTATGGAACAAGGTCTGCGTTTTGCTATCCGCGAAGGCGGCCGGACCGTTGGCGCCGGCGTCGTCACTAAAATCGTAAAGTAGCTATAAGCTTAAAGCTAACGGCTAATAGCTAACTCACATGGCAGACACAAAAAAACAGTCGGCAATCAAGCGAAGCAAAACCCTGAGCTCGTCGCCCATTCGACAGACTCTCCTCGAGTCTGAGCAACCTCGGAGTCGAAGACAGGGCGACCCTGAGCCTGCAACTGACGAGTCGAATGGCTCGAAGGGTGGGCGGCGGAGTCCCGTAGTGAAGCCAAAGGCTTCTACTTCTAGAGAGCGGCAATCATCTGATGAGCCCAAACAAAGAATACGAATCCGTCTTAAGGCTTATGACCATAAGGTTATTGACCAGTCGGCTAAACAAATCGTAGAGACAGCCTTGCGTACGGGTGCCACCATAGCTGGGCCGATTCCTTTACCGACACGTAAAAGTACGTTTACAGTTGTTAAAAGCCCGCACGTTTACAAAAAGGGTCGCGAGCAGTTCGAAATGCGTGTCCACAAGCGCCTGATTGATATTAGCGATCCAACCCCGAAAACCGTCGACTCTCTTATGAATCTCAGTCTACCCGCTGGCTGCGACGCTGAGATTAAGATGTGAACACGGCTGCGACCCCAGTACTAAAACTTGAAGCTCCACAATCTGATTGCAGACTGTTCCGCTCAGGTTTTAGTGCGGGGCAAGCGCCGAAATCAAAATGTGAGGGGTCGCTCGCCCTATCTTTTTCCGGACGCGTCGACCAACTTGATGTATCTGTTGTTTAAAACAGGCTCGCTAAAGAACTCCTCACAAAGTTGCCACTGGCAACTTTGCTTCGTCGAACATGCTTTAGTGACCAAGTACGCCTCTTTATAAACAACATCTACTCATGTTGTCTCCGGTGCCCAGAAGAAAGATAGGGCTCGCTTGTTAACCTTGAGTTATGTTTTACCCAGGATTTATTTACCTTGAGTACTCACTGATTAGCCTTGTGACCAGAAGAGCATATAGATCCTTAACTAGTCAAGTATTTTGTTGAACGAGAGTCGCAAAATATCCGAACATCTGCCGAGCCCTGATTAGATGTTGTCAATAAATAAATGAGCTTGGCTGGCATTGGCTGTTTGACGAGTAAATTAGCCAGTGGCTGAATTACGAGGAGTGCCAAGACCAAACTTATTTTTGACAATCAGCTATTCACGGTGGGGTCGCGTTCGGTATTTTTGCGACTGGAGTGATTTTTACAGCGGATTGACACTTGTCAGCTATTTGTGGTAATCTGTTATGGATACAGCATTTGGAGCTGGGTCCTGCTTTGGGTTGCCACCTAAATGCAGACTTATCCTAATGTGTATTTATAGTCAAATATGACAGTAGTATTAACTATCAATAACTATTTGAAGGGGCGAATTGTCAGTGAAAGCGCTGATCACCAGAAAACTTGGCATGACCAGCATCCTGGACGAGAAGGGTGCAGCTACGCCTGTGACCCTGCTTTCGGCCAGCTCCAATGTGGTTACGCAGATTAAGAACGCTGACACAGACGGTTATCGCGCCCTGCAACTCGGTTTCGAAGCCAACAAACGACCAGCTAAGCCACAAGCTGGTCATTTTAAAGCCTCAAATCCGCCAGTTGGCGGATCACCGAAGATTGTACGCGAATTTCGCATTGCGGAAGGTGATGGCTTAAGCCTGAAAGTCGGCGACCAATTGGCCGCCGATTCTTTTTCCGTCGGCGATGTTGTCAAAGTGACAGGTATCAGTAAGGGCAAGGGTTTTGCCGGCACGATTAAACGCCATAATTTCCACCGCGGACGCAAAACTCATGGTGGTCGAAGCTATCGCCGGCCTGGTTCAATTGGTTCGATGTTCCCACAGCGTATCTTTCCAGGTAAGAAAATGGCTGGCCAGATGGGCCACACACAAATAACTACCCGCAACCTTAAGATCGCCATTGTCGATACGGACCTCAATGTTATTGGCGTCAAAGGCGCCGTACCAGGTCCCAGAAAAGGAGTTGTCTTACTCAGAGGAGTAGAAAAATGAGGCACTACGCACAAGGCTTCGAGCCTCTACCGCAGCCAGAACATGAACCGAGGAGTTCTCTGATGGCTGTGGCAACATATACAAAATCCGGTGCTAAAGCGTCATCTCCTGTCAAGCTGGATAAGACTATTTTTGGTGTGGAGGCTAAAAGCCACCAATTACTAAAGGACGCCTACTTAGCGCATCTGGCTAACGCTCGTAAGAATATCGCTAAGGCTAGAACGCGCGGCGATGTTCGCGGTGGTGGTGCTAAACCATGGCGCCAAAAAGGTACCGGCCGGGCCCGCTTTGGTTCGTCTCGTAATCCTATTTGGACAGGGGGTGGCGTGGCTTTTGGTCCGAGTGGGAAGGAAAATTACAGTCGGAAAATTAGTACCCAGGCTAAGCGACTGGCTATTCGCCAAGCATTGACCTTGGCGGCCGATTCAAACAAACTGATAGTTATCGAAACATTTGCCTGCCCCGATGGGAAGGTTAAGCCAACTCTTGCTCTACTTAATAGGATTGGTGCCAATGGCAGCGTTTTGTTAGTTGTGAGCCAAAAAGACAGCTTAGTTGAACGTGCAACCCGCAATATCAGTCGAGTTAAAGCTGTTCCTGCCAAGTTTCTGAGCGTTTATGACATCTTGAACTCTGACCAGATAGTTATTAGCAAAAAAGCACTTGATATTGTCCACGAATGGCTGGGAGCTAAAAATGCGTAGCATTTTTAAGCAACATGTAAAACGCAACGGGCAACATAGCTTGTTACTTATTACTAGCTACCTGTTACAGCGAAAGGAGAGAGCTGATGTCTAAAACATTGATTCTGAAGCCCAGATTGTCAGAAAAAGCCTATGCCTTGAGTGAACAGCGTAATACTTATGTGTTTGACGTGCCAACGAACACCAATCGCCACACAGTTGCTAGTGCTATAACCGACCAGTACAAAGTCAACGTTGTGTCTGTTAAGATTGCCAATACCGCGCCTAAACCCCTGCGGGCTTATAGGAAACGAGGCCGTCATGTAACAGCGTTACGCGCTGGTATTCGTAAAGCCTACGTAACTCTAAAAGAGGGTGAGCGTATCCCGCTTTTTGCTGGCACAGATGATAAAGCTAAGGAAACCATATAATGGCTGTCAGAGAGTACAAACCAGTTACAGCGGCGCGGCGCGGCATGAGCAGTCAGGACTTTGATGCTATTACGGTCAAGAAACCTTTGAAAGGCCTGGTGGTAATTAAAAAAGGTCCGGTGGCCCGTAATAATCAAGGCCGCATTACCACGCGCCACCGCGGCGGCGGAGCGAGACGCTACTTAAGACTGATTGACTTCAAGCTAGAATCAGGCACATCAGCGGTTGTCGAGCATATAGAATATGATCCTAATCGCAGCGCGCGAATTGCCCGAATCAAGGACCAAAATGGCCGATACCACTATATTCTGGCCACTAAAGGGATGAAGCCGGGTAGAAAACTGGTAGTTGAGGAGGAAGCGCCTGTTGTACGGGGTAATCGTCTACCGCTTAAAAATATACCTAACGGTACGGTAATTCACGCTGTTGAACTACAACCTGGCAAAGGCGCACAACTGGCTCGCACTGCCGGCGCCGTAGCCCAACTGGTGGCTAAAGATCATGAATGGGCTCAAATAAGGTTGCCAAGTGGTGAAGTTCGTCTGGTCAGTGTCGAATGCCTGGCTTCAGTTGGTCAAGTTGGCAATGAGCAACACCAGAACGTCCAAATAGGCAAAGCCGGCCGTAAGCGTCACATGGGTATCCGTCCGACTGTGCGTGGTGTGGTAATGGCAGCCGCCGACCATCCGCATGGCGGTGGTGATGGTGGTAGACATAGGATGGCCCGCCCACCCACAACACCTTGGGGCCAAAAGACTCTTGGCTACAAAACACGTCGCCGAAAGGCAAGTAATAAATTTATTGTCCGTAGTCGACACCAAGGAAAAAGGAAATAAAAATGCAAAGCATTTTTAAGCAACAGGCAACATGTAACATGCAACAAGGACTGCTGCATAATTTCATCAAATATAACTTGTTACTTATTGTTTGTTACTTGTTACCGAACGACGAAGGAGCGAAGAGATGAGTCGTTCATTGAAAAAAGGGCCGTTTGTAGACCCTAAACTGGCCAAGAAGATTGCAGCACTTGGGCCACACGACCGCTCTGTTATAAAGACTTGGGCGCGGGCATCCGTAGTTGCACCAGAATTTGTTGGTCGAACCATTGCTGTTCATAATGGTAAAGTCCATGTGCCAGTTTTTATTACCGAAAACATGGTCGGCCACAAACTAGGTGAGTTTTCGCCGACTAGAAAATTCCGGGGTCATGGTGGCAAGCTGGCTAAAAGCCAGGAGACTGGTGCATCCAGCTCTACCCCAAGGGCGGAGGCAAAGGTGTAATCATGGCTGTCCTAGCCCTATATAAAGGTGTCCGTATGAGTCCGCGCAAAGTCGATGTGGTGGCGGCCTTAGTCCGCGGGCGCATGGTTACTGATGCGGTGACAATTCTGGATCATACACCTAGGCGGGCTGCCCAAGCCGTCAAGCAAGTAGTCGTCAGTGCTAGGGCTAACGCAGAACATAATCATAACTACAAACCTGCTACGCTATTTATTTCCGAAATCAGCGTGACTCCAGGCGTTCGCTATAAGCGCTATCGGGCAGCTGCTTTCGGCCGGACCCGACGCTTTACTCGAGGTACTAGCAACATAAGAGTTCTCGTTGATGGCGAGCAAAGAGTTACAAAAAAGACTGTATCAAAAGCGAAGCCTGTGGAGACTCAAGAATGATTTATCCTATAACACTGTTCGAGCTGTCACCTGTCACCTACAACCTGTCACCTCAAGCGACTGCAAGGAGTGTGTGATGGGTCAGAAAATTAATCCCATCAGTATGCGACTCCAAGTTAACAAAGACTGGCGCAGTAAATGGTTTGCCAATAAGAAAGAGTATGCCAACTACCTGACGGCCGACCTTGCCGCTCGCAGATTAATTCTTAATAAACTTGGCTCAAGAGCTGCGGTCAGTAAAGTTGACATTGAGCGGTCGCCTAACCTAGTGACGATTACTATTCAGACGGCTAAAGCCGGTGTAGTGATTGGGCGTGGCGGTACAGGCGCGACTGAGCTGAAAGAGCAGATAGAAAGACTTTACGGGGTACCAGTTAGGATAAATATCGAAGAAATCAAACGCCCCGAACTACAAGCCAAATTGGTTGCTGAAAATATTGCCCACCAACTAGAGCGACGCATCGCTTTTCGTCGAGCTATGAAATCCGCCGCCGCCGCCACGATGCGGGCTGGAGCCAAAGGGGTTCGTGTCGAGATTGCCGGACGCCTGGGCGGTAATGAGATGTCACGGCGTGAAAAAGAAGTTCAGGGCAGTGTGCCGTTGCACACGATTAGGGCCGATATAGACTTTGCTAGTGCCAAGGCTCAATACCCAGGTGCTGGCATTATAGGTGTTAAAGTCTGGATATACCGAGGAGAAACCCAATGAAAAATGTCATCATTTTTCAGAAGTATGAAGTAAGAAGTATGAAGTGTGGGTTCTGCCCATCCTACATTCTGCATGCTCCATTCTCCTCGACTGTAAGGAGCTTCTTATGTTGATGCCATCACGCACCAAGTACCGTAAGGTCCGTAAGGGACGGGTGCATGGTGGTAGCGCCACGTCGTTAAACGAACTGACGTATGGTCGCTACGGTCTAGTCAGTCAGCAAGCCGAACGCGTATCTAGCCGTCAAATTGAAGCTGCCCGTCAAGCTATGACTCGCTATATAAAACGCGGTGGCCAGATTTGGATCAGGGTATTTCCGCATACGCCTGTCAGCCAAAAACCATTAGGTGCCAAGATGGGTAGCGGTAAGGGTAACCCTGAGTTATTCATTACCAAAGTAAAACCAGGAACAGTTCTTTTTGAAATGGACGGAGTTTCTGAAGAGACCGCCAAAGAAGCTATGCGGCTAGCCGGACACAAATTGCCCGTTAAAACGTCATTTAGCGTTAAGGAAGAACAGTAATTATGAAAATTGCTGATATCCGCAAAAAAAGCACTGACGATTTAGCTCGTGAAAGCACCAAGCTGCGTGAAGAAATCACTGAAATGCGTCGCAGGCTATATAGTGGTGAAGTTACTAATAGCCGGGCCATCCGCGCTAAACGTAAAGACCTTGCTCGCGTTATGACTGTATTGGGTGAACAATTACATAAGGAGAGTATCTGATGGCTCGTTTATTGACAGGTAGAGTCCTAAGCAGTAGTCCAGATAAAACTATCGTAATTTCTGTCGTCAAGCGCAAAACACACCCTATCTATAAAAAGCAGTACGCCGTAAAGGCCAAGTTTATGGCTCATGACGAGAAAAATGAAGCTAGCGTGGGTGATTTAGTGGTAATACGGGAATCTAGACCTTTAAGTGCTCGCAAACGTTTTGTATTGTATAAGATTATCGAAAAAGCCCGCGTAGCCTTCAGAGAAACGGATGCCACGGCCGACATGCCACAAGAGCCAAAAGTCCCAAGCCAAAAGCCCAAAGCCGCTTCAGGTAAGCTTTCGGCTTCCAGCTCTCAGCTTTCAGCTAAAGTGACCGAAGGGAGCGTTACATGATCCAGCAGGAATCACGCTTAATCGCCGCCGATAACAGTGGCGCCCGCCAGCTGCTTTGTATCAGGGTGCTCGGCGGAAGCGGCCGCCGCTATGCGCGTGTGGGAGATGTGATAGTAGCGAGTGTCAAAACAGCTAATCCGGCAGGTACACTTAAGCGTAAAAGTATTGTCAAAGCAGTGGTTGTGCGAACTCGTACCCCTATTCGACGTAACGACGGTTCCCTAATCAAATTTGACGATAACGCCGCAGTCGTTTTATCTGAGGATAATCGCTCTCCCCTAGGCACGCGTATTTTTGGCCCAGTACCTCGTGAACTTCGCGAAAAAGGGTACAGTCGTATTATCTCGCTAGCTCCGGAGGTGCTATGACAAGGATCAAAGATCAAGGATCAAAGATCAAACCCTTCAAGGTACGTTTGAAGGTCGGTGATGTGGTAATGGTGAGGTCTGGAAAGTATAAAGGCCATACAGGTAAGGTTTTGGGAGTGTATCCGACACTCAACAAGATTACTGTCGAGGGTGTAAATGTAGTCAAGAAACATCAAAAGCCGACTAAGACAAATCCTCAAGGCGGCATTTTAGAACTGACAAAGCCCATCTGGGTCAGCAAGGTTGGTTTATTGGATCCAGTTGCAAAAAGGCCTTCTAGAGTTGGTATGACAATCTCAAAAGATGGCACTAGATCCCGAATCTTAAAGACCTCCGGGAGGGAGATCAAATAGTGGAAGTCAGAAGTTATCGGTCACGACTCAAACAGCTATACTTCGAGAGCTGGATGAAGCAGCTAAAAGATGAGCTGGGTTTGGCTAACTTACATGAGACACCAAGACTTGAGGCAATTGTAGTCAATGTCGGTTTGGGCCGGGCTAAGGATGACAAACGCTTATTGGAGGTGGCCGAAAATACCCTGTCTAAAATAACAGGTCAAAAGCCAGTGCAGACGACCGCTAAGCGATCGATTGCCAGCTTTAAGCTACGACAGGGCAGCAAGATTGGACTAATGGTTACACTTCGTGACGCTCGTATGTATGAGTTCGCTGATCGGTTCATTAATTTAGTATTACCACGGCTGCGAGACTTTCATGGTGTTTCGGCTAGATCTTTTGACAGGCAAGGCAATTACTCTATCGGGCTGGCCGATCAGTCGGTTTTTCCCGAACTGACGTACGAAGATACGGCGACGCCTCACGGCCTGCAAATTACCTTTGCAATTAAAGCCAAGAATTCACAGCATGCCCGCGCATTACTAGAAAAGTTAGGCGTGCCCTTCGAAAAGGAGACCCAATGATTCACTGCGTAAATCATAAGGTTTTAGATTCTAGGTTCGTGGTTCTAGCACCTAGCACCTATAAACTAGTACCTGAAGCGACTGGAAGGAGCATCTATGGCTAAAAAATCGGTGTTGGCTAGAGATGCTAAACGCCAAAAACTGATTGAAAAGTACGCCCGCAGGCGGGCGGAGCTTAAGGCTACCGGCGACTTAGAAGGTTTGGCGCGTTTACCTAGGAACAGCAGCCCTACCAGGCAGAAGAATCGTTGTACCGAAACTGGCCGACCTAGGGCTTATATGCGACAGTTTGGACTATCGCGAATCGCTTTTCGGGAGCATGCCAGCAAGGGCGAAATTCCAGGCGTAACTAAGAGTAGCTGGTAAAACATGAGTCAACAGTCAATAGTCAACGCTCAACAGTTTTACAGTCGAATTCTAGCGACTCCGGAGGATTTTTTATGACCGATCCTATAGCTGACATGTTAAGCCGTATCAAAAACGCCATTGCTGTGAATAAGGCAGTAGTTAGCTTACCGCATTCGAAAACTAAGGAAAAAGTGGCCCAAATCTTGCTCAGGAACGGCTTTTTGAAAGACGTTAAATCGTCTAAGAAAAACAGTCTCAATGCATTAGTCATCACAATCAACGACGAAGACGCTTCAGCCAATATCACTGAGATTAGTCGATTGAGTCGCCCTGGCCGTCGCCAATATGTTACAGCCAAGGATATACCTAGGGTTAGGCGTGGTCGAGGTTTAGTTGTGATTTCGACTTCGGCTGGCATAATGACTGGCGAAGAAGCCAGAGTTAAAAAGCTGGGTGGTGAGCTAATCTGCGAGGTCTACTAGTCATGACTACGCCATTCCCGTTACCTGTTATCCGTGATCAATGGTTAATGGTTAATGGTAAATGTAGGGTAAGTGGTCAATGGCTAATTGCTAACGGAGCGACCAGGGGAAGCGTCTAATGAGTCGTATAGGCAAACTACCAATTGATCTGCCTAGCGGTGTATCAGTTGCTGTTGATAACAATAAAATTAACGTTAGTGGACCAAAAGGCTTGCTTTCTCAGTTTACGATGCCCGGAATCAGGGTATCTGTTAATAATAACCAAGTGATAGTGGAACGAAAAAACGATCTGCGGAGCGTACGCTCCAATCATGGCCTTATGCGGTCGCTTATTAATAATATGGTTATTGGTGTCAGCCGTGGATTCGAGCGTAGGTTAGAGATTCACGGTGTGGGTTACCGCGTAGAGGCTCAAGGCTCTGATCTAAAATTCAATCTTGGATTTTCGCATGATGTAGTGTATAAAGTACCAGCTGGCGTACAGGTGTTTGTGGAACAAAACACTATAACCGTTGCCGGTATTGATAAGCAGCAAGTAGGTCAAGTAGCCGCCGAAATCCGGGCGCTTAAAAAACCCGAACCCTATAAAGGTAAAGGTATTAAGTACGAACATGAACGAGTTATCCGTAAAAGCGGTAAGAGCAGTAAGGAGACTTAAGGATTATGGATAGGTTGATGCACAACAAAAAGAGTCAAATCCGCAGGGCCCGTCGGGTACGCGCTAGTTTGTCTGGCTCGGCTGGCCGACCTCGTCTAAGTATCCATCTCAGTAATCTGAATATTACTGCTCAGATTATAGACGACGCTAAAGACTCCACACTAGTTTATGTATCTACGGTTGGTCGAAAGTTGGACGGCAACATGACTCAAAAGGCTGCCTTGGTTGGCGAAGAAATCGCTACAGCCGCGAAAGCTGCCAAGATCAAGAAAGTAGTATTCGATAGAGGCTCTAAGCGGTATCATGGCCGGATTAAAACATTAGCCGATGCTGCCAGAGCCAAAGGTCTGGAGTTTTAGTGGAGGCGCTTGATGGCTGACGGACGACACCAAAATATTCACGTAGAGGCTAAGGAGTTTGATGAGCGAGTCGTATTTGTCAATCGCGTAGCGCGTGTCGTTAAGGGAGGTCGCCGCTTCCGATTCCAAGCGCTTGTTATAGTTGGCGATCATCAAGGTCAAGTAGGCGTAGGTGTCAGCAAGGGTGCCGATGTTACGGCAGCTGTTACTAAAGCTACAGAAGTAGCCAAAAAGCACCTTGTTAAACTACCTATTTATAAAGCTACGCTTACCCACGAAGTTCAGGCTAAAATCGGCGGTGCCCGTATATTAATACTACCAGCAGCTCCAGGTACAGGTTTGATAGCAGGGGGAGTGGTCCGTACGGTCTTGGAAGTGGCAGGTTTCGAAAACGCCCTGTCTAAATCGCACGGGTCGTCTAACCGTATAAACACGGTTTACGCTACCATTGAGGCTTTGAAGACAATGGTACCATCGAACAGGTGGGTCACCAAAGCGAAGCAAGACACTTCACAAAGGCGGCTCGAGAGAAAAAACTAATGAGTAAGCTATCGACTAATGACGCTAGACTAACGACTATATCCGAAGGCTGTTTATGAAGTACAACGAAATTGCGGTGGCCAAGCAGACCAAAATGCGACGTTCAGGTCGCGGTATTGCGGCTGGTCGAGGCAAAACAGCCGGCAGAGGCACCAAAGGACAGGGCTCCAGAAAAAGTGGCGGAGTCCGACCCGGCTTTGAAGGTGGCCAAATGCCGCTTTACATGCGCCTGCCAAAACTACGAGGTTTTAGGAGTCATAGAATAAAGCAAGAGATTATTGATAGCAGTCAACTTAATCATGTTAAAAAAGTCATTATTGACACAGTTGCTTTGGCCGAAGCCGGTCTAATAAGCAGTCCTTATGTGAATGTAAAACTACTGTTCAATGGTGAGGTGGGATCCAAAAAAGATGTCAAATTGCCAAGGGCCAGCAGCTCGGCGATCGAGGCTTTAAAAAAAGCTGGCGGTAGCTTCACTAAAACTGAACGCATCGGTCGTCCTATCACGAAAACGACTGGAACCGGATGAACTGGGGAATAATTGTCAAATCGCTCGGTCATAGCGAAATGCGCAAACGCATTTTAGCTGTACTAGGTATGCTTTTGGTCTTTCGTATCCTTGCCCATATACCAGTACCGCTCAGCGACCCCCAGACCTTGCGCCAGGTTCTAGAAAATTTATATACCCAAACTGGCGCTAACCAATTGCTAGGCTTTCTGAATGTTTTTTCTGGCGGCGCTTTAGCTAACTTCTCCATCATGCTTGTTGGTTTGGGTCCCTACATTAACGCTTCGATTATCATGCAGTTGCTAACTAAAGCTATTCCCAAATTCGAAGCTATGAATAAAGAAGGCGAATTTGGACGCAGGAAGATCAACCAATATACACGCGTACTGACCTTTCCACTGGCCGTTATTCAATCTATCGGCATGATTTACTTAATTCGTCAGGCGGCTCAAAGTATTGGCGGGCTGGGAGATATTACGGCCAATACGTCAGCCATGGAGTGGGTGCTGATGATAGCAGCTATTACCGGCGGTTCGATGGTTTTAATGTGGCTAGGCGAACTCATAACTGAAAGATCAATTGGCAACGGCATTTCTCTTCTTATTACCGTAGGGATAGTCAGCGTGCTGCCATCCTTGATATCCGATCTGGCTCGCTCTACCAGCTACGTTCCAGCTAGTCCAATTGGCGACAAATTATCAATTTTGGGTCACGCATTTTCTAAACGAGGATTAATCGTCGTCGGCATTATGACGACGGCTGCCATTTTCGTCACGTGGGCAGTAGTCAAGCTGAACGAAGCTTCCCGGAAGCTAACCGTCAATTACGCTAAGCGTGTCCAGGGCAATCGTGCTTACGGTGGCATAACAACTACTCTTCCGGTTAAGCTGATTGCTGCAGGGGTTATCCCCATTATCTTTGCTGTGGCTTTCTTGTCCGTTCCAGGCTTTTTGGGCCAAATATTGACCCGTGGACAAGGTGTAGCCTTAGCTGCTCAAACCGGCTGGGAAAATTTTGGGGTCACCTTAAGCGAGCTATTTCAAAATCCTACCGCTCAGGGCTTTGCTGCTGGTGGTTGGAAACCCTGGGTTTACCCGGCCACCTATTTCTTTTTGGTGTTCATTTTCACCTATTTTTATACCAGCGTTACTTTTAACTCTAAGGAAATTGCCGAAAACCTGCAAAAACAGGGCGGTTTTATTGCTAATGTCAGAAGCGGTAAGCAAACCGAAAAGTACTTGAGTCAAATTGTTAATCGCTTGACGCTATTTGGCGCCATTGCACTGGGGCTTTTGGCTGTGATGCCGGTTGTCGGCCAAGTATATATTAGTCAAAGTATCGCCATTGGCGGTACCAGTATCCTGATCTTGGTTTCTGTCTCGCTTGACACACTGCGCCAAGTCGAATCACGAGCTTTGATGATAACGTACGATCAATACGAACAGCCAGACTATTTTTATGAACCAGGACCGGCTGGTACAGCCGCCATGGGTGCTCGGCGACTGCGTTTTATTCCCAGGCCAAGACTTAGAAAAAAAAGCAAGTAAATCAACGCTTTACAACAGATGATAAATTTGTTAAGATGTCCAGGTTATATTTATGGCCCGTGAAAAAGAGGTAATCGAGCTAGTCGGCACTATCGTTGAGGCTCTGCCAGGGACACAGTTTCGAGTCGAACTGGAAAACGGCCATGTAATTATAGCTCATGTCGCTGGACGTATGCGGAAGCACTACATCCGCTTGGTACCTGGCGACCGCGTCAAGGTTGAATTGACACCTTACGATCTGACGAAGGGTCGGATAACCTACCGCGAAAATTAGAATTAATGAAGCAGTGTGTCACCACGCTAAAGGAGTGATGATCCGCATGGTAATGCGTGCAAATGTTATCAGAATGAGCTTTGGGATGAATCCCGTTAGACCTCAGCCTGCAACTCTAAAGTTAATTTTGCGTTGGAGTCGTTTTGGGCAGCCAGCGTTTGAAGATAATCGCAAGCTAAGGGTGAGGTTCTAACGGGATGAAAGTGCGTGCTAGCGTCAAAAAAATTAGTCCGGATGATAAAGTAGTGCGCCGTAAAGGCCGTGTTTATATCATCAATAAAAATAGGCCAAGGCATAAGCAAAGGCAGGGCTAAGTCGCAATGAAATTGCTCCAATTCTCAGTTATCAATTTACCGTTTCCTATAAATTACCATTTTCCATTTATCAATTGGTCACTGGTAACAGATAACTCACAGCTAATCGGCAATAGGCAACTGTTAACAGAGCCGACACAAGGAGGCGTTTAGTGGCTAGGATTGCTGGAGTTAACATTCCGGATAATAAACAGGTGCGTGTAGCCCTGACTTATATCTACGGGATTGGGCCGAGTACTAGTTCTAAGATTTTGACGGCGATTAAAATTGAGCCGACCCTAAGAGTCAAGGATCTAACAGATGCTGAACTTTCGCGTCTCCAAGAAACTATTACCAGTGATTTTACAACCGAAGGCGAACTGCAACGTATAGTGACCAGTAATATTAAACGTCTCAAGGATATCAATGCTTACCGTGGGCTACGCCATAAAGCGAACTTACCAGTTAGAGGTCAGCGAACCCGTACTAACGCCCGCACCAAACGAGGCAAAAAGGTAACTGTTGGCGGAACAGCTAAGAAAGTAGCGGCCAAAACATAAAATGCAAGGCATTGGCAGAATGAAGAATGAGGTGATACCAACTGCGACTGACGAACAAGCCTCCATAACCGAGATAAAGCCTAAAGCTACCAAGCGAAAAAAAGTCCGTCGCAGTGTTAGCCGCGCCCAGGTGCATGTTTTGGCGACCTTTAATAACACGATCATTACCGTGACAGACGATAAAGGTAACACTCTCGCATCATCCAGCGCTGGTAGTATTGGATTTCGCGGATCTAAAAAAGGTACAGCCTATGCCGCGCAGGTCGCTGCCGAAAAGGCTTTGGCAGCGGCTAAAACATTCGGAGTCAGTAGGGTCGATGTCTTTGTTCAAGGAGTCGGCCTAGGACGAGAAGCAGCCATTAGAACACTAGTGGCCCAGCGGATTGAAGTTGACAGTATTAAGGACGTAACTGGTGTTCCGCACGGAGGCACCCGACCTCGAAAGGCGAAAAGGAACTAAAAGTGTGTAACATTTTCATGAAACATGAAACAAGAAACATGAAACAAGAATTCGTATTTCGTGTTTCACAATTCCCAATTCTACAGCTGGAGGCTGTTTATGGCTAGGGATTTAGAGTCAATTGTTAAGCGGTCGCGAAGAGAAGAATATGCTCTGCACCCCAAAGCCCATAAAGCGCTGGTAAAACGCTCGGGGCGACCCGGCCAACAAACCGGCGGTAGGCGGTCTAAGGCAAGTCAATACTCCCTTCAGTTGCGTGAAAAACAGAAAGTTAAGCGGCTTTACGGTTTGCTAGAAAGACAGTTTTCCAAGTTGATGAGCGATGCCGCCAGAACCCGTGGCCAATCCGGAAGTACTCTCCTGCAATTTTTGGAGCGACGACTTGACAACGTCATATACAGAGCTGGTTTTGCCGTCTCGCGACGGGCTGCCAGACAATTGGTGACTCACGGACACTTCATGCTTAATGGTCGCCGTACGGACGTACCTTCTATAAGAGTTGCCGTTGGGGATGTAATAATCCTTCGTGATCACGGTAAAACTACCGAGTATTTTAAACAAATAGACACACTAAGCCCAGCACCGGCTGCCATTCCTGCCTGGCTGAGTGTTAATCGTCGAAAATTTGAAGTTAAAGTCAAGGGGCTGCCGACGCGTGATGACGCAGAACCAGATATAAAAGAACAGCTAATCGTCGAGTATTACTCACGCTAAGGATGCGACGAGAAAGGTAAATATGAGTAAGTTAATCCACACACCCGCTTTAGCCAGCGTAACGGATCATAGCGACACTAGTGCTACTTTTGTCATAGAACCTCTTCATACCGGCTATGGCATGACATTAGGCAATAGCCTCAGGCGTGTTTTGCTTTCTAGTATCGCTGGAGCCGCTATTACGGGCTTTAGGATGACTGGTGTAAGTCATGAATTTACAACTATTCCCGGAGTCAAAGAGGATGTTGTGGCAATCATGTTAAATCTCAAAAATATTCGATTCAAGGTCTATGCAGATGAACCGCAAACCTTAAGTCTTAGTAAAAAAGGCAAAGGCGTAGTCAAGGCTAAAGATTTAAAGTTAAATGCCGACGTAGAGATCGTTAACCCTGGCCAAGTGATAGCCACAATTGATGACCCTAAAGGCTCAATCGAACTAGAACTACTGGTTGAGACAGGTCGTGGTTATCGTGCACTTGACGAACAAGGTATAGGTAAAAAAGTCAGCGACATGATAATGCTGGACGCCCTATTCACACCTGTTTTGCGAGTTCGCTATAAGGTGGAAAACACTCGAGTTGGACAAATGACCGACCTAGATAGGCTGCTTATTACTGTCGAAACCGACGGTTCGATTACCCCTCGGGAGGCTTTTGAAGAGGCAGCAGCAATTTTGGTTAATCAATACACGGCCCTGGCGGGTCAGACCAAGGTGGATGTAGGAACGCCACCTGGCGGAGATGACAGTCATTTGAGCTCAACAGATGAGGTTGAGGAGCCAGCTGAGCTAATGACCTCGATAGAAGACTTGAACCTTAGCGCACGTACCACTAATGCGCTAGTTAATAACGATATTCATACCATTAAAGATTTACTCAGCCTCAGCGAGGCCGAGCTGCGCGATCTAAAAGGCTTTGGCAACAAGGCGCTTGACGAAGTTAAAGAAAAAATGGCCGAACTGGAGCTATAGGGGATAAATCATGCACCGCCACGGCTACAAAGGGACTAAATTTGGCAAACAGCGCGACCAGCGCCGGGCGTTGCTCAAATCCTTGGCCGATTCACTGATTTTGCGTGAGTCTATAGAGACTACGCTACCCAAAGCTAAAGCCGTGGCTAGCTATACCGAAAGACTAATTACCAAGGCTAAAGTCGGTGATTTACATAACCGCCGCCAAGTAATATCTGCTCTTGCGACGCTAGAAGCTGCCCATAAGCTGGTAAATGAACTAACGCCTAAGCTCTCCGGCAGAAACAGCGGCTATTTCCGGGTTGTGCGAACCACTGCTCGTCGTGGCGACAACGCCCAGATGGCTAAGGTCAGCTTTGTCGATGATTTGGCCAAGAAAACAGCCAAAACAGAGCTTAAGGCAGCTAAGAAGACTAAAGAAACCCAAGTTGATACCAAAGAACCAGAGACTACAGAAAAACCCGCTAAAATGCTCCGTGAAGATAAGCAAAAGATTAGTATTAAGACTGCTATCACCCAAGCTGCCCGCCGCACTGGCAGAAGAGGAAACCGTTAATGAAAACATACAGTGCTAAACCAAATAATGTAAACCGCAGCTGGCATGTTCTAGATGCTTCTAAGGCGCCGCTGGGACGGCTCTCGACCGTTGCTGCCCGTTTACTCATAGGCAAAGATAAGCCCAGCTTCACACGCCATATTGACGTCGGTGATTACGTAATTGTTATCAATGCCAGCTCTTTAATTACTACCGGCAATAAGGTGGCTAAAAAGATCTACTATCGCCATAGCGGCTTTCCTGGTGGGCTGTATAAACGAACACTTGGTGAGATGAATATGGTATCTGTGATTGAACATGCTATTCGTGGTATGCTGCCAGACAATAAACTACGCCAAGGCCGTTTGGCCCGGCTAAAGATCTACAGCGGTGCCCAGCACAGCCATACGGCTCAGAATCCAGTTGACTTTACGATCTCACGAAAGGGTAGTAAATAATGGCTGATCATTATTTTTATGCTCTCGGTCGCCGCAAAAGCGCCACAGCTCGTGTGCGTTTGTCTAGTGGCAAGGGTACATTTATCATCAATGATAAACCAGCGGCTGAGTATTTTGCTGGTAGCAAATACTTGCATCATGAGCTGATTAAACCGTTCACAACATTAGAATTAGATCCGGATATATATAATGTTAGCGTCCGGGTTGTTGGTGGCGGCCACGCCAGCCAGGTTGACGCCATTCGTCTTGGCGTGGCTAAAGCTCTAGTAGAACTAAATGAGGACTATCGGGGTACTCTGAAACGGGCAGAACTATTGGGGCGAGATCCTCGTGAAAAGGAGCGCAAGAAATTCGGCCTTCGCAGTGCCCGCAAGAAACGCCAATTCACCAAACGCTAACCTTTTTATCCTGAGGTTCGACCTAGGAAAAAGCAAAGGTCGGACCTCACAAAAATATTGACAAGACTTCAAGCCAACTATATAGTCTTCTCTCAATGAGTAAATTTCAGACCGTTTTTGCCTATTGGTTTACACCAAGCAGCTTGGCGGTTTGTTCTGTGCGTTCGTAAATCAAAATTCGAGAATATTTAAGAAACCGCCAAAAGGCGGTTTCTTAAATTTAAGGACAAGGAGAATCAACAATGCCAGGGCCAGAAAATTTAGGCATAACCCCAGAAGAAAGTACAGCTATACGAGAGGGGATGCTAGCGAGACGTGATGCATCAACTGCACTGGAGGTTTTAGCTGCCTGGAGTGTAGAAATTGACCCTCAAGATCGGCGTTCGCCTTCAAGAATAGTCGAGGATTTGAGCATAGGTCGTCTAGGCCTAAATTCTACCGTAGAGCGTGGCTTATCAACAGAAGAATAGGCTATAATACCACTGAATGGACAAAGAAGTCATTTTGACGGGTCTTAGATCTAATAGCGAGTTTCATCTAGGAAATTATTTGGGCGCGATCTCGCCTATGGTGAACCTACAAAAAAAGCACGCCGGCAAATATCAGCTTAATATGTTTGTGCCGGATCTTCACAGTTTTACCACTCCAGTCGAGCACGGAAAGTTGTACGAGCAGACACACCAAAATCTAAAAATATTTGTAGCTGCCGGGCTAGAAATAGACCAGCCGGATACCTTTATTTATCGTCAAAGCTTCATTCCAGCCCACAGCGAAATGGCTTGGATACTGGGCTGCTTTACGGGCTTTGGTGAAATGAGCCGAATGACAGAGTTTAAAGATAAAGCGCAGACTGTCGGAGCTGCCCACATCACGCTTGGACTTTTTAATTACCCTATCCTTATGGCTTCGGATATCCTGCTTTACGGGGCTAAATGGGTGCCGGTTGGCGAGGATCAGCGGCAGCATGTAGAGTTTGCTAGAGACATTGCTATTCGGATGAATAGGAAATTTGGCGATATCTTTGTGGTGCCGGAGGATAACAAAAAGCAAATGGCGTTTGCCGGTCGCAGTCAGCCGGTGCGGATCCGCAGTTTACGTAACCCCGATAGAAAGATGAGTAAAAGTATTGGGGATCCGGCCGGTACTATTATGTTAAGCGACAATCCCGACGAGGCAGCTAATAAGGTAATTAGTGCTACTACCGATTCAGTTGGTGTCATAAACCTTGACTTCGATAAACAACCAGGTGTATCTAACCTATTACAAATTCTGGCGCATCTATCTAATAAACCTCAGACAGAAATTAATGGGCGGTTTGTAGGCAAGTTAAGCTACAGCCAACTTAAAGAAGAAGTCGCTGATGCGGTTAAGAACTTCTTAGCTGATTTACAAACCAAGCTATTAACTATCGATGACCACAAACTAATGCGAAAACTGGCAGTTGATGAGGAGGCCATGCGCCAGGTAGCTAGCGCGACTCTCTTAAATGTCCAGAAGGTGGTAGGACTTCGTCCGGCCTAAATTTCGATGTTGGATGTCCAGGTAGCTGTCAGCGACATCGGCCAACGAGCGGATGTTTACATAGCTGAAAAGCTTCCCGAATTTACACGCTCAAGCCTCGGAGAGTTATTTCGTCAAGGCTTTGTACTGGTTAACGCTAAACCTATTAAGGCCAGTTACAAACTCAAGCGTCATGATAGGCTACAAGCCAACACTAGCCCACTGACGACACGACCAGTAAAAATTGATCTGCCGGTACTTTACGAAGACGGGAATGTGATTGTAATTGATAAGCCAGCCGGGATTTTAACACATAGCAAAGGGACATTAAATACGGAAGCCACGGTTGCTAGCTTTATCAAACCCAAGCTGACAGATAAGAATTTGAAGGGAAATAGAGCCGGTATTGTACACCGCCTCGATCGAGCGACAAGTGGTGTTATTATTGCCGCGAAAAAAGAATCAGTACTGCAGTGGCTGCAAAAACAATTCTCGACCCGCAAAGTTAAAAAGATATATGAGGCTATTGTAGAAGGAGTCCCACAACCTGCCGAAGCCATAATTGATGCGCCTATTGAACGTAATCCAAAAAGACCGCAATCGTTCCGCGTCGGTGCTGGCGGCAGGCCGGCTAAAACGCGATACAAAATTCTAACAACAATCAGCCAAGGTGCTCTTTTAGAACTGCAACCGTTGACAGGCCGGACACATCAGCTACGTGTCCATATGAAATACATTGGCCATCCAATAATCGGTGACCATGTTTATGGGAAGCATGGTTCACCCGCCAAAATTTCTCCGAGATTTCAGGCGGACAAGCACCTATATTTGCACGCCAAATCGTTGGAGTTGATTTTAACTGACGGCCGAAAACATTTATTTGAAGCGCCTGAGCCTAATTATTTTAAGATGTTAGCACAACCATGAAGACATTTGACGAGCTATTGCTAAATAATCGGACGAAAAAACAGTTACTAAGTATTATCAATAGGCCCTCACACGGCCTAGTAATAATTGGACCGAGTGGTAGTGGTAAACTGACTATTGCTCAGGCCATTGCTATCGAATTGCTAGGGCTAGACTCCATTAAGAAGCTAATCACCTATGCCTATTTTATCCATATCAAACTAGCGGAAGGTCAACAAGACATACCGATCGACAGCATTCGTCAAATAACAAGACTTCTGAAACTTAAGGTTCCTGACGCGAAAGACACGAGCAGGATTGTGCTGATAGAAGACGCCCAGAACTTAAGTGAGCCAGCCCAAAACGCCATGCTGAAAATGTTGGAAGAACCACCGCTTGGAACTTTTTTTATCCTGAGCGTCGAATCCGAAGGCGATCTTCTACCGACAATAACTTCAAGAATGCAGAGTCTGGTGGTTTATTCCGTTAATCTACAGCAATCCCTGCTTTTTTTTGAGCAAAAATATAAAAAAGAACAGATTGCAAGTGCTTGGCGCCTCAGCCAGGGTAGTGTTGGTTTAATGGCCGCTATTTTGGCGCAGGATAATAATCATCCCCTAAAGCTAGCCATTGACCAGGCCAAAGCCTTTTTACGTAATGATACATACGGGAAGTTGTTGCTGGCAGATGTTCTCAGCCGTGACAAAGTCCAACTATCGATCTTCCTGGAGGCTTTAGCGCGTCTAATGGCTGCGCTTCATCGTAACTCTCTTAGCCAAAAACATAGCAATACCGCTCAACAAAACAAGCTACTCATCAGCCGTAAATTGGTTTACGACCTCCAGAAAGCGCTTAAAGCCAACGTTTCACCTAAACTCATCACATTAGAGCTAAGTCTTAACCTGGTATAATAAGTGGCTGATGTATCCCGTTAGAGCTAAGTATTTTATCAAAGATAAAATCTGCCGATTTACTGTTGGCAGTCAATCGGAGCTCTAGCAGGATGTACGCTATTATAGTGCTTTTAGTATTTGCCTTTTTGGTCTACAAGCATGGTTATCGATTATCGCAGAACGTATCAGTTGTACCCCGACGTTTTGGTGACCGATTGGCCAAGCTATGGGAAATTGCCCACCATGGCATGCGCGAAAACCGTTTCCTGCGGGCCGAAAAGGCGCTTTTAACTATCCTCAAAATTGACGAGAAGAACGCCGCGGCTTATAACCGACTTGGTATCTTGTATGCCAAACAGCGTGAATACCGCGATGCTATTGATTGTTTTGAGATCGCCAGCAGTATTGAACCTAGCGCCTCCAGCCTGCACAATCTCGGGCTTATTTACTACGAAACCGAGAATTACCAAAAGGCCGCTACCGCTTTTGAGCAGGCCATTAAATTGGAAGATAATTTAGCTGCCCGTCACATAGCCTACGCTAAAGTTCAAGAAAAACTCGGCAACGATAAATTGATGCTGCAACATCTCGAAAAGGCTGCCGAACTGGAGCCTAACGCCGAAACATACACACTGCTAGCAGAATCTTATGCCTCGCTTGGAATGATCGAAGAGGCTGCAACTGTCAGGAAAAAACTTAACAAACGAAGCTTGCCGGCCAGCAAGTCTAATAAAATCCTCCGACCCCGCCGTGTTGTTATCTAAACAGAGAACAATAAACAAAAAAGCAAAAAACATTAATTTGGTGCAGCATAGTTGCCGAAGCTAGGATGCTACTACTAAGCTATTCTACGGTTTAGCCTCTAACGGATTGTATCCTTCAGACTTTTTCTAGCCATCTGTCTTGAAGTACAGCATCATACCAATCTGCGGCTTCGAGTTCTCCTGCCTCTACTAAACGGTCCCGTTTCTCGGCAGTATCCTGCCGTATTATTTCCTTTGCCTCTTCGGGAAACGTGGGTGAAGCCAGAGCAATCGCTATGCTTCCGCTCTGTTCCCGAGCAATGTCAAGTGGGCTAAGAACATAGCCAACATCACCTTCACCTGGTTGACCTACTGGTTTAGGTATTTCACTCATACTTACTCCTTATGAATTATTATGTGTTTTTATTATGTGTTTTTATAGTAGAAATGCAAGCATGAGCAAAATCAAAGTTCTAACGTCCCGCTTGCTCTCATCTATGGTGCAGCGTGATATAAGGATAGTAGAATATTATTGACACGTATATACAACGGTAGTACAATGGGTGTATGACTAAAACCATAATACTAAATATTAGGACCGACCCCCAAACCAAGCAACAGATTCAGGAATTTGCTGCTGAGCTGGGAGTGCCCGTTAGTGTCATTATGAACGCCCAGATTAAACAAATGCTTAGGGATCGTAAAGTTGTACTGAGCACTGAGCTGGAACCTACCCCATATCTTGAAAAGATTATGAGAGAAGTTGAAGCTGACCTAAAAACAGGCAAAAACATTACTAGAACTAATTCATTAGAAGAAGCCTTAGATCATCTCAATAGTCTATGAAGGCTAATTTTCACAAAACATTTAACAAACAGTTTGAAAAACTACAAGAAGCTCAGAGAAAACAAATCAAAGAGGCAATTACTTTATTTTTGACAGATCCCAACCACCATTCATTACGCAATCATCCACTTAAAGGCGAGTGGAGGGGATATCGTTCAATGAGTGCTGGTGGGGATCTGCGGTTACATTACAGAATTATCGACGACCAAAACGTTCTATTTATAGCTGTTGGTTCACACTCGCAATTGTATAAATAAGGGTTCTAACGTACTGAATGCTCTAATCTGTGGTGCTGGGGGAGGGATTCGAACCCCCGAAGGCGTTAAGCCGTCTGATTTACAGTCAGATGCGTTTGGCCGCTTCGCTACCCCAGCTAGGACTATAAGACACCCCTTCGCGGTTTCTTATCACCGCCGGGTGCGGAATAAATCCGTCACTCGGGGTATTTTCCGGAGAAAGAGATCCGAGAACTATGGAGCCACCTGACGGATTCGAACCGACGACATCTACTTTACAAAAGTAGCGCTCTACCAGCTGAGCTAAGGTGGCGTACCATTGCCTATTTTAGCAAAATAACAGATGAGATTCAACGAGCATATGATATAGTGGGCCTAAATGGAACGGCAAATCGAACAATTTAGATTATTTATTAAAGGTGCAAAAAGAATTCTTATAACTTCGCATATTTCGCCGGATCCGGATGCTGTAGCATCTGTTTTATTGTTAGGCACAACCCTAAAGGCCAATTTCCCAGATAAAAAAGTTGAGATGGTCCTGGAAGAAAAGCCATTGAAGGACATTTCATTCCTAGATAACTACTCAGCATTAGAATTTAAACCCTTACTCCAGATAATTCAGGAATTGCAGCCTGATTTACTAATCATGGTTGACGCTATGAACTTTGAACGCTGCTCGCGTTTGGGTGGCACAAAAGTCCGTGAAGCCGTCATTGGATTAAAGACAAAAATAGTGGTTATTGATCACCATGAAGAGTTAGACGTAGAACCCGGAGCGCTATATTTTAATAAAAAGAACCCGGCTACCTCTCAAGAACTTTACGAGATATTGTTTTACGAACTAGGACTAAAGAAGCCCGAAGGCTACGCCCAGACTACTTTACTCGGCATAATTTCTGACACCGCCCGCCACAAATACGACAACCCACGCCATCGGGAAACATTTAAGATTGTTAGCGAACTGATCGATGCCGGCGCCAGCATAGAGCACCTAGAAAATAAAATCGAACGCTACAGCACCAATCAAGTACAAGCCATCGCGGCATTGATTGCCAACATTCAAGATAGCGGCCGAGGCTACACGTATTCATTCATTGATCAAGATTTTACAAATCAACCGATGAGTCAAGATAATAAAATCGTGGTATTCAAGGCTGCCACTGAAATATTTAGCAGTCATTTTGCTAGGAATTTTGAAAATAACGATTGGGGGTTCGTGGTTTATCCCGAACTAGCTGCTGGCCAAAGTGTTTACGCTGTCTCTTTTCGATCAGTGACAGGCGGGGTTAACGTAGCAAACCTGGCCCACAAATTGGGTGGTGGAGGCCATAAGCAGGCTGCCGGTGCCAAAATCCATGCCAGTAACGTCCACGAAGCCATACAAAAAGTCCAAGCCGTTATCCACGAATCAAAAAACTAAGCGATAATCTTATTTTTCTGATTTTTTGGAGCCGAGAACGGGAATCGAACCCGTGACCTTGTCATTACCATTGACATGCTCTGCCAACTGAGCTATCTCGGCAATTTGCCCAAACCAGTATATCGCGTAATTTAGTATTGCTGAATAGTGTTGTTTTTTTATCTGTTATTTGATAGTATTGCACGAATGTGGCTACGATCATGTACGCATAGAGTAAGATAAGTGGCTAAGAAAAGCGAGAAGCGCAAAATTATTGGCTTGGTTTGCGACGCCTGTGGCGCCCGCCACTATTACACAACCAAAAATATTATGAACGTGCCTGATAAAGTTGAACTTAAAAAGTACTGCCCGGTCAAACGTACCATAGCTAAGCAATCAGAGACCAACAAGAACCTCGGCCGCAACATCGTCCCGACCCGCCGCTAAACCGTCAGAGCGGGATTTCACAAAATTGGGTAGAATTAGAAAGTGCATTTAGAGGGGCATAGTATAACGGCTAGTATAAGAGTCTCCAAAACTCTAGATCGTGGTTCAATTCCACGTGCCCCTGCCATTCGACTCGGCTCGAACAAATTAAGCCTCGCTCATGGCCTACGGCCGAGAGGCATGTCCTAAGCGACGTCAAGGGACCAATAAGCGCAATCACTTTATGAAGTCCATCAGAGGTGATAGTATCAGATAGATGGCTAAAATCGTGCTTAACAAGCCCATTTTAATCTGTCTTTATGGTTTTCCAGGTTCTGGCAAGAGTTTTCTTGCCCGCAATTTGACGCAAGACATTCAGACGGCGCACGTTAGTGCAGATCGCATTCGCAATGAATTGTTTGCCAAGCCCCGCTATGACGCCCAAGAAAACGCTATCATTACACACTTGATGAATTATATGACTGAAGAATTCCTAAGCGCTGGCGTAAGCGTAGTTTACGACGCCAATGCTATGCGGATCAACCAACGGCAGCGTCTGCGTGGCCTGGCCACTAACCATAAGGCAGTCTACCTGCTAGTCTGGCTGCAAATAGACATAGAAAGTGCTTACATGCGCACCCAGCGCCGCGACAGGCGTACTTTTGACGACAAGTACGCACAACCCCAGACGCGCTCAACCTTTAACCAACAGCTAGCTGATATGCAAAATCCAAAAGACGAGAACTACATAGTGATTAGCGGTAAACATGCCTTTGTAACGCAAAAAAACGCTATAGTAAACCGGCTTTACCAAATAGGTATAATAACCAGCGAAATGGTTCAAAGCAATATAATCAAACCCGGTCTTATAAATCTGATCCCTAATCCGCAGGCCGGCCGCGTAGATTTTAGCCGTCGTAACATTTCGATCACCTAAAACAAATGGCCCAAAAACGAGTTCATCAAGTTCATATAGATGACATTGGTGATGTGTTCCTGACAAAACGCCGCGGTTCCAGAAGTCTACGAATTAGCATCAGTGCTGACGGTAAGGTCAGGATTGGCCTACCCTATTGGGCGTCATATAACTCAGCAATATCATATGCCAAGGAGCGAAGAAATTGGATAGTTGCCCATATGTCCGGTAATCCCCCTAGCGTGCTTAAAAACAATCAGAGGATCGGTAAAGCTCACACACTCTACTTTGTGTCAGCTAGTAATAGCACCCCCAAATCACAAGTGACTAAGACAGCAATACTGCTAAAGAGTAATTTAGTTCCTACTGACGAACAAGTTCAGGTCAAGGCTCGCAGTGCCTGCGAGCAGGCACTTAAGAATGAAGCACTGGTTCTTCTATCTTACAGGTTGAAAGAGCTAGCCGACAGATATGGTTTTGAATACTCCAGTCTAAGAATCCGCAAATTAACATCTCGTTGGGGCAGTTGTTCCAGTAAGCGCAGCATTACCCTTAGTTATTTTTTAATGCAGCTACCTTGGGAGCTTATTGATTACGTGATACTGCATGAGCTGGTTCATACTAAATATTTGAACCACAGTCCTCAGTTCTGGCAGACCTTAGAGACACTTGCGCCGCAAGCTAAGAAAAAACAAAAAATTGTACGCGCGCATAAACCCCGAATTGAACCCTGGAGCCTATAATCTAACTATTACATCTTGCATACAGTGGTCAATCGTGCTATTATTGACAGCGACGGCCTACTTAACAAGTAGGTTCTTTAATTATCCCGCCTGTTTTTTTAAAGCTGAAGCGGGTAAAAGGAGAAAAAGTGGCTAAAAAGCCGCGCCTTCGTAAGGCCCCAACTACTCAGGAGCAAGCCGAAACAATCACTTCTAACACTGCTAGTTCCGGCCTCTCGAGAGGATTGAGCGCTAAAAAAAGACTCTTGTGGCGTCTCCTACGGCCTTTTGCACGTCCGATTGGTTGGCTGATGCCTACCTATTTCATCAATTCATGGCGAGAAGTAAAGCAAGTAAGCTGGCCCAACCGCCGAGAAACGTGGCGTCTCACCTTAGCCGTATTCGTCTTTGCTATCGTCTTTGGCGCTCTGATTGCTGGTGTCGACTGGGTACTTGATCAGGGATTTAAGAAAGTAATACTCAAACAATGAACAGCCAGTTAGCTTTTGGCTTCCAACTTTTAGCTATAGCGACTGGAAGGAGCGTTTGATGGCTAAGCGATACGACTCGACCAAGCATTGGTACGCTATTCACACCTATAGTGGGTACGAAGAAAAGGTGGCCGAGAGTATCCGTCAACGGGCAGATTCTTTGGACATGGGCGACAAGATTTTTCAGGTCTTAGTGCCCAAGGAAAAAATGATTGAGATCAAAAATGGCAAGCGTAAGATCGTCGAGAAACGCATCTTTCAAGGCTATGTGTTGGTTGAAATGAAGCTTTCTGAAGATGCCTGGTATATAGTGCGCAACACCCCAAACGTCACTGGTTTTGTTGGTACAGGCACCGAGCCAACACCATTATCGCAAGACGAAATTAATAAAATCATGAAACGCATGGGTCGAGAAGAGCCCAAACATAAATTTGACTATCGGGTCGGAGAAGTAGTCAATATAGTTGATGGTCCGTTTAAGGGCTTTGACGGCGCGATTAACGAGATTGACGTCCAAAAGGGTAAACTTAAAGTATTGGTTAATATGTTTGGCCGCGAAACCCCAGTGGAGCTAGACGGCCTACAGGTAAAGAGGGTCTAGTCGTGATAAAATCACTCCGATTATCAATTTACAATTATCAATTACCGATAAATTATCATTTAGTATTTACCAATTGGTCACTGATAACCGATAACCCACAGACAACAGGTAACGGGCAACTGTTCACTATACCGACTGAAGGAGGTTTTGATGGCAAAAGAAGTTAAGGCAACACTAAAGATGAAGCTCCGCGGCGGACAGGCCAGCGCTGGACCACCGGTAGGCTCAACCCTAGGTCAGTACGGCGTAAACATGATGGATTTTATTAATCCCTTTAATGAACAGACCAAGGACCGCATGGGCCAGAATTTAACTGTTCACATCAGAATTTACGATGACCGAACAATGGATTGGCGGGTTGTTGGGACGCCTACTGACGAACTTATCCTGTCGGCTTTGAAGCTAGAGAAGGGTTCAGGTGAGCCGAATAAAACTAAACTCGAAAAGAAATTAAGCGATTCACAGCTAACTGAGATTGCCCAAGTTAAGGCGGCAGATATGAACACCCCGGATATTGACGCTGTTAAAAAAATGGTTGCCGGCACCGCTCGTAGCATGGGCGTAGAGATTGAGTAGCAATGGTAGACAAGAAAACAGGCCTCAAGCCTAAAGCTAAGAAAACTGAAGTTAATGCGAAAAAACCAAAAATAACTAAAAAAGACGAAATTAAACCTGAGCTTGAAAAAGTAGTTGAGGAAGCTACTGCAATTGAAGAGCCCAATGTTAAAGCTAAAGCTGGTCGCCGTAGCGCTAAGGCTATCAGGGAAGTCGAGGCAGAGAAAGCCCGTCAGGAACGCAAACAAGCAGCTGCTGCAGCAGAGGTTAAGGACGAGATACCAAAAGTTATCCAAAAACCACCGCGCAGCCGATTAGAGCGAGCCGGCAAAAAATACCGTCAGGCAGCTAAACTTATAGACAAAGCCCGGCTGTATACAGTTGCCGAGGCACTAGATTTGGCAGTTAAAACCTCGACAACTAAATTTGATGCGAGTATAGAGATTCATGTCAACTTAAATGTTGATCCTAAGCAGGCCGACCAAAACGTTCGCGATAGTTTGACCTTGCCTTCAGGCACAGGAAGAACAACCAGGGTGGCTGTGTTTACGGATGGCGACGGGGTTACTAAAGCCAAAGCCGCCGGGGCAGATATCGCCGGTAATGAAGATTTACTAGCGAAGCTCGATAAGGAGGAAGTTAATTTTGATGTTTTGATAACCAGTCCAAATCTAATGCCTCGACTTGGTAAATACGCTAAGCTGCTTGGGCCAAAAGGTCTAATGCCTAACCCTAAAAGCGGTACAATTTCTGCTGATATCCCTAAAGCTGTTAAAGAGGCTAAAGCCGGGCGCGTCGAGTACCGTGTGGACCAGGCTGGCATAATCCATTTGGGGATCGGCAAAGTCAGTTTCGGTCCAGATAAACTACGCCAAAATGCCGATGCCGTGCTGGCTAGCATCAAGGCGGCTAAACCGTCAAGTCTAAAAGGTGCTTATATTAGCTCAGCGTACGTCACCACCACCATGGGCCCGAGTATTAAAGTCGCCTTATGACTCGACGTTAGATGTTTGATGCTAGAAGTGAGACTTTGTAATTTATACACTCGAAGCTCGAGCATCGAACGTCTATAATCTAATTAATGTCTGTTTATAGTAACGTCCAGATACGAAAAGCTGTCAAGGAAGGACATATCGTTTGTCATCCATTTATTAAAGCTAATATAGCCGGCAGCAGCCTGGATGTTACTTTGGGCAATTGGTATTACCGTACAGAGCGAACAGGCGTCAGTGGTTTTTACAATCCCTTCGACAGGAACGATGTAGCACGTTATTTTGACGGCCCGTACAAGGCCGAAATTCATAAGTATTGGTCGAAAGCTAACGGTCGGCAACTTTTTGAAGGTATACCCCCTAACCAACCAATTATTGTTGTCAGGCCAGGCGAGCGACTTCTGGGTCATACCCACGAATTTATCGGTATTAAAGCGCCTGGTACAAGTACTTTGCAAGCCCGTAGTACGTGGGGAAGAAACGGCGTAGCCGTATGCATAGATGCTGGTTGGGGCGATCCAGGCTATATTAATCGCTGGACACTAGAAATCTACAATATGAACCAGCATGAAAGCGTTGTTTTGCCAGTCGGTGAGCGGATTGCCCAGATGGTCTTTTATGAAACTGGACCTGTAGAGGGCGAGTATAAAAAATTAAGCGGTAAGTACCAGCCCAGCGCAAGCACGGACTTGAGTAAGCTAGTACGCCATTGGCGTCCCGAGCAAATGCTTCCAAGAGCCTATAAAGATACACGATTGGCTCCAATAAGAATTGAGGGTCTAAAAGACCACAAGGCAGGTTAATGAGCTTATTTATCGTTATAGAAGGAGCCGATGGGTCGGGTAAAGAGACTCAGTTTCGCCTAACAAACGAGCGTTTAAAAGCAGTTGGCCACGACGTAGTAACCTTTGACTTTCCACGTTACGAGAAATCTTCCAGTCATTTCGTAAAGAGTTATTTAAACGGTGACTATGGTCCTGCCAGCGAGATTAGCCCGTATACTGCTTCGATGTTTTATGCGCTTGACCGTTATGAGGCGGCTCCACAAATTAGGGAGGCGCTAAAGGCTGATAAAATTGTCCTGGCTAACCGTTACGTTGGCTCCAATATGGCGCATCAAGGCGCAAAATTTGGCTCTTTGGGACAGCAGCGTGGCTTTTTTATATGGGCTGACAGTCTAGAATTTGAACTACTTGGGATACCACGCCCAACAATTAACATTTTTCTCCGCGTTCCCCCCGAGATTTCGTATACCCTCATAACCCAAAAGGGAGCGCGCAGCTATACAGATAAGCAACGTGACCAGCATGAGGCCGACCTCGACCATATCAGAAAGGCAGTTACCACATATGATTTGTTGTGTAAGTTATTCCCGAAGGATTTTCGGGCTGTCGAATGTGCTCATAATGGACAAATTATGAACATTACCGAGATTAATGATCGGATCTGGGACATTGTGAAGCCGCTGCTGCCTGAGCCGTCACGAAAAGGCAAAGGCGTGGTTTTAAATCTGTCTAGCCATGATGATTCCTCCCTAGCCTCAACCAGTCCAAGCCAAAAGAATAGGAGTGGATTCAGTCTACTGGCTGCCGATACTATTGCCGCCATGTCCGAAACCACGCCGAGCAGTAGCGAAGCTTGGAGTAGCTTAGAAAGCCGTGACAAATTAAAATTCTATACCCCTAACGAGTTAAGAGGCAGGCTACGCAAAGAGTACCAGAAAGGAATGCAGGAGATTCTTAATCTTTACTTGAAAATGCATCGCCGGGTATCTGGCCTGGCAAAAAATATTAATAAATCGGAGCTATATGCTGCCTTAGCCTCTGTTATTCCGCTTGGAGTTCTAGTAGAGTCCCAGATCGCTCCTAATGTTTTAGCCAATCCCAGCCTAATGGCTAAATTAGCCTCAAGTGATATCACCGAAGTTAAGGCTTTGGCTGAACCTGGAACTGCCGATAATGAACCCAGAGCAGTAGAGGAAATTATAAAACGGTTAGCCGAAACTCGCTTACCTCAAAATCTGGCTGATGCCGACGAGACCGTCAAGTTACTTGAGCCTCGACCAAGAAATGAATTTGAACTGTTAATCGAGAGTATGTACCCTTACAGTAATTTGTCGCGGGCTGAGATTGCTGCGCAGATTGATATTTGGACCTATGCTCAAAAACAGGCAGCTCTTAAAACAGCCCTCAATAAATACCCCGACAGCATCCTAGAACTGACGTCATATCGCTTCGATGTTCTGTCTGATAGACTCACTTTGAGGCACATGCTAAAAAATAACCTAGCCAAAGCCATTCATGCTCAAAATGTAACGCCTAGGTACGGTTATGAAGTTCCGGAGATTATCGAGCAGACTCAGCTTGATGATGATTTTCTAGAAGCCTTTGACCATAGCCTGGAACTTTACAATAGGCTACAATCGGCTGGTAAAGAGAGCATCGGAGCTTACACTATCCTGTTGGGTCATAAGACTCGCTGGCAATTCAGCGTCACGGGTGCTCAACTAGCTCTATCAGTAAAGGAAAAATGGCCGGTAAAATATCGTCATTTTAGCCAGCTATTGATAGAAGCTGTATCTGAGTTGCACCCACACATAGCGCGGGCACTTATGCAGTCGAGTGCATCAAAAAAGCAGGCCACGTTAAAATCAAAGCCAGAGGTTGTGAAAGTTAAAAAAAGTACTACTTAAGAGCTTGCCATCGCCCCGCAGATATGCTAGATTATTGCTAGTTGCCAAAGACAGCGACGTCCGCCTGAGGCGGATTAATAATGTCGCCGAGGTTACAAACTACTAGCTTGTAATAGATCTTTGGTATTTTTAGGCCAAGGATTTTTTGTATAAAGGAGTTTTAGTGGCACTAAGCAGAGAAAAGAAAGAACAAATGGTGGCACAGCTACAAGCGCTTCTAGCAGATTCTAAGCTAACCGTCATTGCTAAGTATCAGGGTACGCCTGTAAAATCTATGCAGCAATTACGCAGCAGTGCGGCTGTCCAAGGTAGCTTGCTGAAAGTCGCTAAGAATCGCTTATTCAAAATAGCTCTGGCTAGTGATGGCAGGTTTAAGAATGTCGACACCAGCCAATTTCAAGGCCAGTTGTTATACGGTTTCAATAATCACGACGAGGTAGCGCCCGCTAGAAGCCTGTCAGAATTCACCAAAACAAACCCTCACATTGAATTTGTGGCTGGTTTAAATCCAGATGGAACTGTGCTGAGCGCCGATGAGCTCAAAAGCCTGGCTAATCTACCGAGTAAAGAAGTTCTTCGCGCCCAACTAATCAGTACAATCAGCGCGCCAGTCAGTGGTTTCGTTAACGTTCTGGCCGGCAACATCAGGAGTTTGATGAACGTGTTGAATGCGCGGAGTGAGGTTATAAGCTAAGTAATTCAAGGAGGAACTATGGCAGACAATAATCAAGCGGTTGGTCACAAAGAAGTAGAGGCGGTCAAAAAGGAACCAAAAGCCGATGTCTTAGCGGAGGCCAAGACTGAAGGAAAACCGACAACTGAAAAGAAGAAGGCCGTAGATGTGCCCAAAGCATTTTCAGCATTAGTCAAGGAACTTGATAAGCTGTCAGCCCTTGAAATCAGCCAGTTTGTTAAATTCCTAGAGGAGTATTGGGGTGTATCCGCTGCGGCGCCTACAGTTGCGGTAGCCACTGCGTCGACTGGCAGTGAAGCCAGTGTTCCGGCGGCTGATGAAAAAAGTGAGTACAATGTTATGCTCAAGGATCCTGGCAGTCAAAAAGTAGCAGTTATTAAAGCCGTTAAGGATGTTACCGGCTTAGGCCTCGGAGAAGCTAAAGCCATCGTTGACAGCGCACCAAAAGCCGTCAAAGAAAAGGTTAGCAAGGACGAAGCCGAACAAGCTAAAAAAGCACTGGAGGGTGCCGGCGCGTCAGTTGAGTTGACATAAGTCTACCAGAGCACCGACTAATTTTTTTGTACGCAGTTATGTGGATGTCCTGAGAATTGCGACCAAGAGTAAAAAAATTATCCACAACGCTTGACTTGACTTTTTGACTTAGCCACATATCTATGTTAGGTTTGGGATAAGTCGGCTGGGAGCAAACAAAGACCAAAGACTGGAGTCAAGAACAAATATGACAGATATACCCGAGAAACAAATAAAACGCTTGCGCTCGTTAATTAACGAGGCCGAGACCAGTCTGGCAGCTGCTAAGGAACTTCTGGTTAGTTTAGTTGGTGAAGATCCTGTGTTAACCGAGAAGGTCAAAGATAAGGCGCTTGGCAAAATTATAGAAGGCGTTTTTGATGGTCAAAACATGGTTGGCTCTGATGGCAAGACTTACCCCGTACCTGCCAACTACGCCAGTAAGTCAAAGCTGGTCCAAGGCGATATTTTAAAACTAACAATTGCTGACGACGGCGCTTTTATGTATAAGCAAATAGGACCTATTCCACGTAAGCAGGTCGTGGGTGTTTTAAACCAAAAGGATGGCCATTATTTTGTAGATGTCGGTGACAAGCAATATCGGGTGCTGTTGGCAAGTGTTACTTACTTTAAGGCAAAGCCGGGTGACCAAGTCAGTGTCAATATTCCAGAGGACGAGAATGTGGATGCCGAGTGGGCCGCTTTAGAAGCTGCTTTGTAATTTATACACTCGAAACTCAAGCATCAAACGTCTATAATCTAGTACGTGGGTCAGGCTTTATACAGAAAGTATCGTTCGAGGTCATTTAGTGAGGTAGTTGGTCAGGAACCAATAACCCAGACTTTGCAAAAAGCCATCAGAAGTGGACGTATTAGCCATGCTTATCTATTTAGCGGACCGCGTGGCGTGGGTAAAACCAGTGTCGCCAGAATCTTAGCCCACGCAGTTAATAACTTGGCCTACAAGGACGAGTCTGTCCATTTAGATATTATTGAAATTGATGCTGCCAGCAACCGAAGAATTGATGAAATACGGGATCTTCGCGAACGCGTACACATCGCTCCGACTTCTGCTAAATACAAAGTCTATATTATAGATGAAGTCCATATGCTGACCCGGGAGGCCTTTAATGCTCTTTTAAAAACCCTAGAGGAACCACCGGACCACTGCATCTTCATTTTAGCTACTACCGAAGTCCATAAATTGCCCGAAACTATCATCAGCCGCACGCAGCGCTTTAACTTTAAGCCAACCGAAAAAAGCCAGGCCATCGCTCACCTTAAAAATATAGCCCAAAAAGAGGCTATTGAAATTGAATCAGCTGTCCTGGAACTTCTGGCCGAACACGCTGATGGCAGTCTGAGAGACAGTATCGGTATGCTAGACCAACTTGGTGGTAAGAGTAGAATAATCACCGAGCAGTCCGCTCGTGAACTGTTAGGCCTGCCGGCTGTAAATATCATCCAGCAACTATTTAAGAGTGTTAGCCAGGGAGATCCGAGAGTCATAGTATCACTGCTTGATAACTTGCGTCAGCAAGGCACTAACGCCGTCGAGGTAGCTTCGCAACTGTCTAAGAACCTGCGGAAAATGATTATTGACAGCAGCCAATCAGCCAATTGGATGGCAGATTTGCTTAGAAAATTATTGGATATAAGTGCTGCCAAACAACCATATGAAGTCCTAGAAATAGCCCTTATAGAGACCGCTATCGGCAATAGTCAGTCAAAAGCTAAGCCACTAAATGAAAAGTTTGGTGATGAAGTCAGTACCGATGAGGCAAAGGGTCCAGCTAGGTCAGGTTTTAACCTGGATCTATGGCCTCAGGTAGTTGCTGTTATAAAAGGCCGCGCCGCAGCGCTTTATACAGCTCTTCGCCTGGCCGAGCCTGAAGTTGATGGCAATGTACTGAAGTTGACGTTTCAGTTTCCTCTACACAAGAATAAGGTCAGTGGATCGCACAACATTAAGTTAATCGGTGAGGTCATAGAAGAGTTGAGCGGCGCAAAAGTCGAGATTAAATGCACGCTGGGTGTTTTGCCCAAGGAACCTGCGCAGTTAACAACTATTAGTAATATATTCGGTAAGGCCGAATTGGTAGAATCGTAAAATGGACTCCCCCATAGCTACTAGTCCACCTCAAAGCCTAGACGCTGAGGCATCCTTGCTTGGCAGTTTGATGATTGATAGTGATGCATTTGTTAAAATCGCCGATTTGATAAAACCTGACGACTTTTATAACGAACAGCACAAAATTATATTCACAGCTATGCGTGCATTACACGACAAGCGTAGTCCAATAGACATTCTAACACTTAGCGAACAGCTAAAAAGCAGGGGTGAGCTGGATCAGATTGGCGGAGCCAGTTACTTAACCGAACTGACTAATTTTGTGCCAACTGCGGCCCATCTCGAACAATATGCGGAGATTGTGGCCGACAAGTCTATTCGCCGACGTCTCATAAAAGCCTCCCAGGATATAGCAGCCATTGGGTCTGAGGAAAATAAATCGCTTCAGGCGTTAATAGAGGAGGCTGAAACTCGTCTTTTTGAGGTTAGCGAACAACATGTCAGACAGGACATAACCAGTTTAGAGTCTATACTTGGCGAAAGTTTTGACCGGCTAGACGAGCTTCACCGACGCAAGGGCGGCATTAGGGGTATACCGACGGGCCTCAAGGATTTGGATAAAATGCTGGCTGGTTTGCAGCGATCCGACCTCGATATTATCGCTGCCCGTACGTCTATGGGTAAGACCGCTCTGATGCTTAATATCGCACTTGACATCGCCATTAAAGCCAAGCAGGGGGCTGTGTTGATTTTTAGTCTGGAGATGAGCAAGGAGCAATTGGTGGACCGGTTACTAGCAGCCGAAGCCGGCGTAGATGCTTGGAGCCTTAGAACCGGTGAGGGGCTGAGCGATAACGATTTCGAACGTATCAGCGCGGCCATGGGCGAACTAGCCGAGGCGCCAATTTTTATAGACGACACTTCCGGCATTACCGTTAGCGACCTTAGGACAAAGGCCCGCCGGCTACATCATAGCTCACCACTAGCAGTCATCATGGTCGATTATTTACAACTAATGAGCGGTGGTTCTCGGTTTGCAACAGTAGCCAACCGCGTCCAAGAAATTTCCGAAATTAGCCGTAGTCTAAAAATTTTAGCTCGTGAGTTAAATGTGCCTGTGGTCGCTCTTTCGCAGCTTAGCCGCTCGGTCGAAAACCGCTCACCTCAGATACCACAGTTAGCTGATCTGCGTGAGTCCGGCTCTATTGAGCAAGATGCCGATGTGGTTATGTTCTTGTACCGCGAGGATTACTATAATCCTGAAACCGATCGACAAAATATCACCGATGTGTTCATTAAAAAACATCGTAACGGCCCGGTAGGAAAGGTTGAGTTGTATTTTGACCGGACTCGTCAAAGGTTCCATGATTTGGACACTAAACACGATCAACCCTTCGACACCTAGCAACCAATAAAGAGTACGCTACAATCGGACCAAGTCCGTTATACTTATATTCATGTTGACAAGGTTGCTCTATGGCAGGAAGTTCCAACCGGTCAAAACTTTGTTGGCGATAGTTTTCTTCAGCCTTATTATTTTCCCTCTTTACTTTTGGCATATCGGTAATCTAACTAAGGGTTTAAGTCCGGCAGAAGTTTCGGCCAGAATGGCATCTTCATCCCTGCAATCAATTATCGACAACCCTGTCTATGCTCCCCATAAAATTGTCCAGTACGCTACCCAAAAGGCTGCTAGCCCCACGGCTGCAAATTTAAGAATCGTGTCGTCGGTTTTTGCCATCGGTATATTGTTCTGTTTTTATGTTTTGGTAAAGGGCTGGTTTGGGCGACAGATAGGTTTTTTGGCTACTTTAATCCTTGGCGCCACACCGTGGGTTGTCCTTCTTTCCAGAAACGCCTCGGCGGACATTCTATTACTTGCTCCAGCCGTCATTTTAGCCTGTTACTATTGGCTAACTAAATCTAAGAGTAGCCTATCCCTCATCGGGCTAGTGGCTGCCAGCGCTCTTAGCCTTTACGTTCCCGGTATGGTCTGGCTAGTTGTGATAGGCGCAGTGGCCGCTAAAAGCAATATAGCTAAAGCCGCCTCTCATTTAAGTAAAGGCCGCAAATCGTTAGCTACTGTTTTAGGGTTAATCTTACTGGCTCCCTTAATATATGGCAGCGCCAAAAGTCCATCATTACTTAAACCCTTGTTCTTTTTACCGGACGCATGGCCACAGGTAACAGAGACTATTAAATCTATCGCCTGGAGTACACTTAGCCTGATTTGGCGGACGCCTGCCCATATCGACATTCTGATAGGCCGCTTACCGATTTTAGATTACGTACAGATAATTCTAGCTTTCTTCGGAGGCTTTGCACTTTATAGACTAGCTAGAAATAAGTTGTACATACTAATGGGGCTGATAATAGTATCTGTAATCGGCGCTGGCATAAACAAAAACCCAGTACTTTTGACGCTGGCCTTACCGGCAACCGCAGTTTTAGTTGCCGCCGGGTTACGCTATTTGTATATGGAATGGCGCAGCGTATTTCCCAAGAATCCTATACCCAAATACTTAGCGCTAGTGTTGCTGCTTGGTGTAGTTGGACTGCATATTTTTTATGGACTCAGGTATAGTCTGTCGGCTTGGCCTAACACTAAAGAAACTCGGGTTACCTACGTGCTAAAATAAAAATCAGTGAGCAATGAGCAGAGAACAAAGGCAAAATGTCTCAAGCTGACTGCTTTTTGTGCATTGTTCTTGGTTTTTTAAGTAACGAGGGGAGTTTTAGGTGAGTAAATTTGACCAAGCCAGATTGCTTATGAGAGCTCGTAAGCTGCAAAAGGAGTTGCAGAAGGAAATAATTGTCGCAGAAGCCGGCGATGGAGCCGTAAAAGTGGAAATATCCGGTGAGCAAAAAATTAAAGCAATCCATATAGACCCGAAGGCCGTAGACCTTAGTGATATCGGTCAGCTGGAAAACTGGGTAGAAGAAGCTGTTAAAGAAGCAATTGCTGCTAGTCAAAGGTTAGCTGCCGAAAAGATGAAGCCGATGATGGGAGCCCTTAGCAGTTTAGGTCTGTAGGCAAGTATGGCTATGATACCTCGAGCATTACAAGGAGTGATTGAGGCTTTTGGCCAACTGCCGGGAGTCGGACCTCGAACGGCCGAACGCTATGCTTATTATTTGCTGCGAAGCGACCCCAGTAAAGCAGTCAATGTGGCTGAAACTCTGGGTAGACTACACAAGAGTGTTGCTTACTGCCCCAAAACTTTTGCATTAATGGAGTCAGGACAGAAGCTAAGTCCTCTTTACACCAATCCCAAGCGTGACAAAAAGCTGGTTGCAGTAGTAGCTGACCCTTTTGATATAGTCGCCCTGGAAAAAACCAACGTTTTTCGTGGCACCTATCATGTATTAGGCGGTTTGGTGTCACCGATTGAGGGAATTGGTCCAGAAAATTTGCGTATATCAGAACTTATCAAGCGGATAGATGATGACAGGGTCAAGGAGTTAATCCTAGCAACTAACGCGAGCGTCGAAGGAGAAAGTACAGCGCTACTTATCACGCAAGCCGTTGAAAATAAGAGACTTAAAGTAACCCGGCTAGCCCGTGGATTGCCCGTGGGAGTTGATTTAGAATATGCGGATCAAATTACCTTAACCAAAGCCCTGGAGGGCCGCCAGAGGTGGTAATAAGCAATGACTAGATACCCTGAAGCTAAAAAGATTAAGGAGATACTAGATGAGGCCAAGCATATTGTGGTAGTGCAGGCCGACAACCCCGACGTTGATAGCTTAGCTAGCTCGCTGGCAATTGAGGCAATCCTAGAAAACCAGGACAAGCAAGTTACACTTTACTGCGGAGTTGATCTGCCCGGTTATTTACACTATTTGCCGGGCTGGGGCAGGGTGGTTAAAGACCTGCCAAAAAAATTTGACGCCTCCATCATTGTTGATACCAGTAGCGATAGCTTATTAGAACAGCTGGATAAATTCGGGGCTAAGTCCTGGCTAGCTGCTAAGCCGGTAATCGTCGTCGATCACCACGCCACAGACACAACTATTGGTTTCGCTACTGTACTTTGTCATTATCCGGCCGTAGCTACTGCCGAGATTATTTACGAGTTAGCGAGCCAACTTAATTGGCAACTCAATCAGGAAACTAACGAGCTATTAGCCATGGGTATTTTGAGCGATAGCTTGGGACTGATGAGCCAATCAACCAACGCCCGCTCTATCCATATCATTGCTGAACTAGTAGAGACAGGCGTAGATTTGGCAGAGCTTGAGAGTCTGCGCCGTGAAACCTTACGACGCGATGCCGAGCTAATCCACTACAAGGGTCGGCTACTTCAACGAGTAGAGTTTTACAGTGATAATCGTGTGGCTATTGTTAGTATTCCTTGGGAAGAAATAGAGCAATACAGTCCGCTTTATAACCCGTCAATGTTGGTCATTGACGATATGCGCCTAGCCAAAGGCACCGATGTAGCTATCGCTTTTAAAATATATAAGGAAGGTAAAGTAACGGCTAAAATCCGCTGCAACTATGGCTATGGCATCGCCGATAAACTGTCCGAGCATTTTGGTGGCGGTGGCCATCCGCTGGCCAGCGGTTTTAAAATTACCGATGGTCGCAGCTATGAAGAGATCAAGAGCGAAACTATCAAAACAGCCGCTCAACTACTCGATAAGCTTGAACAGGAGAGAGCGGATGAAATTTTATAATTCACTAACTCGCCAACTCGAAGATTTTAGGCCAATTAAGCCCGGCCAGGTGACTCTTTACACCTGTGGTCCGACTGTCTATGACCATGTGCATATTGGTAACCTGCGAACGTATATCTTTGAAGACACACTGCGGCGCATCCTAAAAAGGAACAATTACCGCCTAAACCACGTTATGAATATTACTGACATTGACGATAAGACGATCAAGCGTAGTCACCAAAAATATCCTAATTTAAATCCAGCAGAGGCCTTGTCGAGGCTAACCGAACACTACGAAAAGATTTTTTTTAACGATGCCCAAAAAATTGGAATTGATTTTTCAGATTCTAAAATTGTCCGCGCCACCCAACACATTAATGATATGCAAGTCCTCATCAAAAATATTCCCAATAAATACCTTAGCGAGGACGGAGTATATTTTGATATTACCAATGACTCAAATTACGGCGTACTAATAAAGCTCGACCGGACACATACACACCACCGGATCAACAATGACGAATATGATAAGGACCACGTAGCCGATTTCGCTCTTTGGAAAGTCAAGGCTGGCGATGAGCCGTCATGGGATTTTGCTATAGAAGGCCGGGATATGACGGGCCGTCCCGGCTGGCATATTGAATGCTCTGCCATGTCAGTCAAATATCTGGGTCAACCTTTCGATATACATACCGGTGGTGTTGACCTAATCTTTCCGCACCATGAAAATGAGATAGCTCAAAGTCGGGCTGCTTTCGGTAAGCCGCTGGCTAACTACTTTTTGCATAGTGAGCATCTGTTGGTTGATGGGCGCAAAATGAGCAAGAGTCTAAAAAATTTCTATACACTAAACGATATTACTAAAAAGCAATTTGACCCTCTAGCTTTTCGTCTCTTAGTCCTACAGGCACACTATCGAAGCCAACTGAACTTCACGTGGGAAAGTCTAGCTGCCGCCCAGGCTTTCTTGAGGCGCCTGCAAGCGTGGGCTGATTTAAAGTTTCAACCAGAGTTAGGCCGCAAAAAAGGTGCCGGCCAAAGCTATGGGCAATCGCTGGCTAAGATCATACAAGCGCTCTCCGATGACCTGAACACTGGTCTGGGTCTGGCGGAGTTATCTGGTTTAGTTTCACTGGCCGAACAAGAGGGCATTGACATTGACAAGCAAAGCTCTCTGCTGAGCGACCTTGACGCGCTTTTCGGCCTGGCGTTATCTGGTCGCAGTGATATCACCAATCACGTTAGAGACATCATAGTCCGTCGTGAGCAAGCTAGAAAGAACAGTAATTGGAAAAGGGCCGATCAGCTGCGCAAACAGTTAGAGCTCCAGGACATTGAAATCAATGATACACCCCACGGACCCGTCTGGTCTCGTACCTATTAGCCTGACGCGCTACGGGTGCTACGGCTAGTGTTAATACCGCGCTGCAGTAACTGATCCTCTAATATAATCTTGACTGTACTAGCGGCTGGGATGGCAATTATTGCCCCAAGTATGCCACCAAAGCCCACGCCTACTAAAGCCGAAATAAGTACCAGCAGTGGCGACAACTCATTGAGCCGGGCCTGTATATAGGGTTGAAAAGTATGGTTTTCGATAAAAAAGTAAATCGTAAAATATATAGCCATAGTAATGCCTAAACTGACAGAGCTGAGCAAACTAACAAGTACTACCACTGCGGCAGCGATAGGATTACCGAAAAGTGGAATAATGCCAAATACTGCCACAATGCCGGCTAGAGCCACAGCATTGACGCTAACATCTAGAATTTGGCTGGCGATTTCTAGAGCAATAAATGCAAAAAAACCAGCCACGGCCGCTAATATGACTTGTCCATTCACGAAGCCGCTGACGGCTTTATATATTCTATTCAATACTTTTTTGTGACGGCTACGCTGTTTTTCGGGTAGTGTTTCCAAATACCAAGTTAGCCACCGCGGCCCCTCGACAAGCATCATAAATGTCAAAACCAAGACCACGAAGAATGAAATCACTGCTTCAGCTACCCTTCGTCCAGTATCCAGCAAAGTAGTGCCAAAGTTGCCGTAGTTAGATGTAAAATCCTTAGCCGCTTGACTTAGCTTCTCGTCTAGGTTGTAACGTTTGGCTGCTGCTGCCAGCGAGGAATTCTGTTTTTGAAAGTTCTCAACAGTTGTCGGAACGTCCTTAATAAAATCTCTGGTCTGGCGGACTAATGGCGGAACTATCAGGGCCACGAAAGCGCTCAAAAATACTACAACCAATAAATAAGCCACAGCGGTAGCTCTGATGCGGCTGTCAATGTGCAGGCGACGACGAATCCAGGCAACAACCGGATTAAGCGCCAAAGCTAAGAATATGGCCGCCAGAATAAGAGTCAGTACATGAGAGATTTGTCCGATAAACCGATAAATAAGTATAGCTGCTACAACCCACAAGATTGCTCGGACAATTGTTCGGTTGGCAACACTAACCGTAACTTTTTGGCCAGACTCCATGGGCTTAATTATCTATCTTTCTTGCAGCTTTAGCAATCGCGCGTGGCGGTAAACTTCAACGACTTGCTTACCGACCAAATCTACATCGTATCGTTGAACAAGTTTCTGCTGCCAGGCGTGTACGTCTTGGGTAAGCTTTCGGTCAGTTAGAAATAACTCTAGCTGCCGCGCCAGATTAGATATGTTACGTTGATCAACTAAGGTTTTTGGCCGCCCCGACAGCACTGTTGCATATCCGGGGTTATTGCCGCCAACTACCACACCGGCGCCGGCGGCCATGGCTTCAACCAAGACTACGCCAAAGCTCTCACCACCCAGTGATGGAAAGCAAGCAATGTCGGCTGTCGCCAACAAGTCTGGCTTATCCTTCTCGCTAACAAATCCGGTGAACTTTACTGACTCGCCTAACTTGTATCGTTTGACTAACTTCTCTAATCGACGCCGCTGAGGACCATCGCCGGCAATAGTTAACCTGACGCCAGGTACACGGAGCCTTAAAAGGCGAAAGGCCATCAGTAGTTCTCTGCAACCCTTGCGCTTAACGAGCCGGCCCAGAAAAACTATGTGATTCTTTTGCGGTTTGACGTCTACCGTTTTAAATCTTGCCAGTTCAACTACATTGGACGAGACAGCCGCATCGATACCAAAGGTCTTTTTGGCAAAGTCCGCGGCCGCAGGACTGACCGCTAGAACGGTCGAAAAACGCCGTAATGATCGTCGGCAAAGTTGTCGTAATAGTCGGGTACCGAAGCTAGCTAGAAAACCAGCCGGGTAAATATGAAAAGTGCCGACTACTGCTGTTTGCGGTTTAATGCGGTTGATAATCCTGCCAGTCATAAATGGAGAGTAAGGCATCTGAACGTGTAGAATATCTATATTGTGCTTGGCTAGCACTCTGTTGATATACTCCTTGCTGGCAGGCAAGGGGATAGTAACGTAGTTTCTGTTAAAAACAACTTCTTTATTTTTAGACATGCTAAAAACTGGATCGCCAACCCATTCACGCATTTTAGTTTCGCCTACAAAATACACGACCTTGTGGCCATTAGAGTTCAGCCACTGACCCAAAATCTTAACGTACTGGGCTACCCCATCATATTTATCTAGGCTGTCGTCGTAACAAAAAGCGACGCTTAATTTTCCAGAATTTTTTCTCATTCCTGGCATTTTCTCCATTCAGGTGCCGTTTCTTACGCCATTTAAGAACAGCTTTTTTGTAGACATCCTCGTATTGATTGATGATCTTCGGGTAGTCATATTTTTTCACCTCACTTAAGGCCCAGACCGTTATTAGTTTTCGTAACTCATTGTCGGACAGAAAAACAGCCATACGATTGGCAAAATCAGTAGTGGCCTGGGGATCAACCAGACCAATTCGGCCATGACCTTTCATGACATTGATATAACCAAGATTGTTACCAGCCAGCAATGGTGTACCCATCGCCATGGCCTCTAGCAGTACAATTCCAAAGCCTTCTCCGTAGGTAGAGGGAAAGCAAGCCAAGTCAGCGTTAGCCAGTAAGCGTCGTTTTTCCTCATCGGTTACGTATCCTGGAAAGTAGACGTTTTTAATGCTTTCAGTCTCGGCGAGCTTTTTCAGTTTATTGGCCCTCAAGCCCGATCCAGCAATAATTAAATGAGTCTCCGGCATTGTTTTAAGAAGCTCGGCAAAAGCTGAAAGTAAGAAATCAACCCCTTTGCGTTTTTCAAGCCTGCCTACATAGACTATGGTTTTAGTGTTTGGTCCACTTAAAGCCTGTCTTTTTTTGAGTGGCTTAAATACTTTTAAATCTACACCGCAGGGTATATATTGCAGACTTTCAATCAATTCTCTCTCTATTGGTGAATGCATGTTAGCTCGACTAATTAACATAGCTGAGGAAGCAGGAGAGGTAGCGGTAAAAATATCCATCTTTCTAAGCAGGGGGCGGCCATAAGGTTTAAAAATGGTGCTTGTCCAAGATTTACCAGCGACAGTATCAATCAGGTTAGCGTGAAACGTACCTATATGGGCAGCTTGAGAATGTTTAACCATTTGCCATGCCAGCATAGGCATCCAGGGTTCGTGGAAATTAATAACATCGAATTGTTCTTGTTGTAGCACCTTGGCAATTTCTTCACTATCTGACGGCATACCCCAGTTGCCTTCAGTACCAAAACCACCCTTAAATGTTCGGCTGACGCCAAAGAGGAGATAGTCTTCTGGTACTTCTCCCTTAAAACTAGACGGTCTTTGGGTAATAACTTTTACGCTATGACCCCTTTTCTTTAAGCCCTCGTGCAGATGCATAACCACCTGTGGCACACCGCCCGGCCGGTCGAACATGTTGTACGGACAAACTAATCCTATTTTCATCTCGTTAGTTGCATTATAGGTTATTTTGGATCTTTCCGCAGCATCCGACGCATGGCTTCCGGAACAAACGAACCTGCCTGATAAGCAGTTGCAATCACAGATGGCATATGGCTTGGCATCCTAGTTTTAATTAAATAAAAGTCTTTGAATATGGTTCGCATGTGTTGTTCTACCCTCAGATTATTAAAATAGCGGTCGTTGCTTACGGCCACATGATAGACGGGCAGATCGACATGCGAACCTAACAAGTTAAGCGTAAACATTATATGGCCCGTAGACATATAGGTTCTTGGGTCATTGCAGCGCCAAAGATAGATCTCCATATCAATAGCTTCTTGGAGTTCTTGGGCCTTTTTGCCTTCGAACTTCTGCTTAGCATTAAATAGGTGACGATAAATGTAGCGAATGAATATCGGCCTTAAAATAAGATGTTTATAAAAAGTTGCTGGTAATCTATACGAAAAAAATTTGGAGCCCAATCGATAAAACAAGTAGCGTTGTTTGCTAAAAACAAAATTGTCTTTGTGCACAAACCCAACGATACTTACAAGCATATCGACCTTATTAACTAGTTCGGGGTATTTTTGCAGCATGCGGGTCACTATAGGGAAGCCCAGGCTAAATCCAGCAATAGTTATACGCCTGTTTCGATAGCGCAGTTTGATAAAAGCAGCCAAATAATCCGCTAAGTTGTCCAGTGTCGGTTTTTCGCCAATTTTATAAAACGCTTCCATGCCGCCAAAACCGGGTAAATCCGGCATAGTTACACCGCCGTAGCGGTTCAGGTACTCGGCCATGCCTATCATCCGTTCTATACTTGTATGGTGCCCGTACACTAGCAACATCTCCCGCTGTTTATTTTTCTTGGGCGGCAAGCGTAGCATGCGGCCAGAAAGACCATTCATATAAAGAGGCAGGATATACTCTGCCGCATTTTTGGCGGTTTTCGACATAAACTCTAGCTCAGATTATAAGGTGTTTAGTCTAGTCTGTAAAACTGTGGACGTTAAACTGTTACAATAAGTCACGGGTTTTGCCTGTCCAGCACTAAATAATTCGGGATCGTCTAACGGTAGGACACTGGGTTTTGGTCCCAGCAATCTTGGTTCGAATCCAAGTCCCGAAGCCAGTAAGAATTGGAAAGAGGACGGGAGGTAGCGCTACAGGCGCTCGCAAAACTTCTGCCGCATATTAAAGCTGTGTACTATCGACATAAATTCCCAGTTAGTGATATAGGAAGTGCTTTTGAAGTAGTTCATCTGAAAAACAAAGGCGAACTACACGTCTTAAAGGACAAAAAACTAAGATGGATATCCTCCGCGCTAACCATGTCCGATTTACATTTTTCATGGAGCAACGTGCGCGCTCTTAATGACAAAGAGTGGAATAAACATTCTATCGGCTCCGAGATCTATACACGCGGTCAACGTGGCAAGTAAACTAGTAGGCCCGTATGCTCAGCCATTGACTAAATTACAACATTAAATCACAGCCTACTTAGTTGACAAACGTCTTTGAGGAGAGTAGATTATATTATGCCATCGTGAGGTGGTGATAGAGATGTCAGAAATGACTTCTTTATCGAAAAGGCGCTCCGTAAAAAGAGCGCCTTTTCATTAACATTCACATCTTTTGTATTAGCCGTACTATATAATTCCCTTTATGGGGATAAATTTTTGCAAGATTTCATCTATTGAACCTGTCGTTGCCCACTTGGCGATCACATTGGATAGGCACCTGGCTAAAGATAAAAGAGTTCTATGGCTAGTGACTGGCGGTTCTTCTATCCCGCTGGCAGTCGAAGTTGCTTCAAAGCTCAACCGAGCTAACCTTAGAAATTTAATTGTTACCCTATCAGATGAGCGTTATGGCCCGATCGGACATCCGGACTCTAATTGGCAGCAATTACTAGACGCTGGATTTAATCTGCCCGGCGCTAAGCTGTATCCTGTGCTATCAGGCAAGGACTTAGAGCAAACTGCATCAGATTACTGCACAATTGTTGAAGACGCTTTGTCGCAAGCAGATTTTAAGCTAGGCTTCATTGGGATAGGCCCTGACGGCCATGCTGGCGGCATCAAGCCTCACAGCCCGGCTGTGAATTCTGCTAAACTAGCGGTTGGGTACCAAAGTGATGATTTTATCCGCTTGACATTGACACCACGAGCTATAGCCCGCCTTGACGAAGTAGTGTCATATGCTCTAGGCGAGGCCAAGTGGCCGATGCTTGACCGATTAGCCAAGCATTTACCAGTCAGTGTTCTACCGGCTCAGTGCTTAAAGGCAGTCGGCAAACTAACTATCTATAACGATCGGCGAGGTGACCCAGTGTGAAAATAGCAATTGCTGGCCTGGGCCGTATGGGGGTACAAATCGCCCGCAAACTGGCAGAGGGCAGACACGCAGTGGTTGTCCATAACCGAAGCCGTGAACCCATAGACAAAGTCATGGCTTACGGGACTAAACCTGCATATGCGAAACAAGACGTACTGCAGCTATTTTCGGGCGAGCAATTGGTACTTTGGTTCATGCTCCCAGCTGATGTAGTTGATGATCAGCTCAACGAATGGCTAGCTATAGTCCCGACGGGCAGCATATTGATTGACGGCGGAAACTCAGACTTTAGATTAACTATGAAGCGAGCGGAACAAGCTACCGACCACGGTTGCGTATTAGTTGACGTCGGTACTAGCGGTGGAGTGTGGGGATATCAAAACGGCTTTTCTATGATGGTCGGCGGCGATAAATCAGCCTATCAAACAATCGAACCAGCACTTAAAACGTTGTCAAAACCATCAGGAGCATATCAATATTTTGGTCCAAACGGTGCAGGTCATTATGTAAAAATGGTACATAACGCGATTGAGTACGGCATGATGGAGTCGTTGGCTGAGGGATACCGTATGTTGAGGGAAGGTCCTTATCAGAATATCGATTTAGCCGCCGCTGGCGGGGTCTGGCAACACGGCAGCGTCATAAATAGCTGGCTCAATGAACTCACTCGCCAAGTCCTAACCGAAAACTCCAGTCTTACGGGTATTGATGGTATAGTTTCCGAAAGTGGTGAAACCCGCTGGACGCTAGAGACAGCTAGAGAGTTGGGTATACCACTGCCTGCAATTCAAACTTCTTTTGATGTGCGTTTAGCTAGTCAAAAAGGCCAGACGAACTTTTCTACAAAACTATTATCAGCAATGCGTAATAAGTTTGGCGGCCACGAAGTTAATCCTAAGGATTAACTTGCCTATACCTCTCACCCTATAACTTTAATTTATACGGTTGGGCCGGGTAGTCAGCGTAGGTTGGTAGGTTGAAGAATTGTTCAAGCGTTTCACCAGTCTTATACAGCTGGCTAGCCAGATCTATGCCAACAAACCGCAGGTGCCATGGTTCGTACTCATAGCCAGTCAGGTTTTGTTTGTCCTTGGGATAGCGCAAAATGAAGCCATATTTGTATGAATTCGCCGCCACCCACTTACCTTCGGCCATATCGCCAAAACATATTTCGATATCGCACTCGCCTGATGTTGCCGCTACGTCAGCCGCTAAGCCTGTCTGATGTTCGCTATGGCCCGGTCGGGCACTGGTAACATCGGCATAGGCTTGTCCCTGGCTAGCCACAAAATTGCTGTAAACCGAACGTTGTTGGGAGTAGGAGCGGTAGCCGCTAAAAAGCTTCAGTAAAATACCGTCTTTTTTAGCGACTGAGGTCATAGTCTCCAATGCCTGAGCCGCGTCTGGTTGAAGATGGGAATCATTGGCAGAAGCATCATAATGCAGGGATACATTGGGCAATACCTGCGATGGAGCAAAATCAATTGGCAAAATTCTGCCCTTATTAACCACTACCCACAGGCTGCCTGGGTCATTAACCGATCTTTGCTGTTTGTTAAAAGGAACCAAGTTAGGCAATTTTGTTTGAGCCGAACTAGTTGATTGGCTATCAGTGTCCGGCGACGAATTGTTTTTCGACCAACCATCTAATATCCACCAAATAAACCCAATTAATACTAAAATGACTGTTAATGTCAATAAGCGTTTTGGGGTTATGGCTCGGAGTCTTTTTTTATCAAGAACGCGCATAATGACATTGTATAGCAGTCATTTTGATGAAGCGCTGTACATCCGTTGTTTGGCCTTCAGTTTAGCCTGGCGATAGCGCTGCAGCAGCGGCGAAATCTTGCGGTGGCTGAAACGAACAATATAAGGTGCCGAGGCATAAGCCCCCAGAGCGTAGGCCATCCCGGCCAATACGTCAAAGACATAATGCTCCCCTTGATATACGACCCCAAAAATGAGTAGCAGTGGATAAAAAAGAGTCAACATTCCCCAACGCCGGCCGTAAAGTTTGCCTACAAAGATCAATAGAAGGACTGCCCAAGCTACGTGCAGAGATGGCACTGCAGCGACTGGATTCGGTGATATCTGGTTGTACACCGATGGAAAATCTGAAATTCCCAACCTAAACCAAACATCGCTGGAAATACGCTGCAGCGGCTCAACATACGCCTGCTCGGAGCCGAGCCAAGGCGGTGCGGCTGGAAAAAGTAAAAAGGTAAAAAAGGCCGCGAATGACACAAGCGAAAAAGCAGTAACATATCGCCAATAAGCAGCCTGCCTGGTTTTCCACACCACTATCGCCAACCCAACAGGTAAAACAAAATGAAGAAAATATGGTAAATAGAACATAAAGTCGTACCACCTTACTTGACCATGCCAGAGCCAGTTCTGCAGCGTAACGGTTGGCAGATCGCCAAATAAAAAGCGGTCGGCAGCGGCCGGCAAGGTGTAGTTAACGTGCGTGTTTAGTTCATCGGCAATGCCCCTGAATGAATCATAGACCAGTAGAATTAACACAAATGGTGCCAGCCGTGTGAAGACAAACCACGCTTGTTTGAATATCATGAAGAAAAGAAAGAAGAAAACAATTAACTTATCAGGGGTCGGGAAACTGGGACTGCTAGCATATAAAAAAACGAAGGCCACGGTACCAATTACGCCTACGACTTGACCGAGCCAGACTGGAGACCTAATCACTATCTATAATTGTAACCCAAGCTGCAGTGCTAGGGTAAAATATATACATACACATGAGAGTTTTAGTGATTGAGGACGAGCGTAAGATAGCTCTAGCTGTCAAAAGAGGGCTAGAACAAGAAAAATATGCGGTAGACGTAGAGTTTGACAGTGACAACGGACTGGGAGCAGCCTTGAACGAACCGTATGATGTCATGATTATTGATCGGATGTTACCGGGCAGCATGGAAGGAACAGCTATAGTTAAAACTGTTCGCCAGGAAGGGATCCATACGCCGATTTTACTTCTGACCGCCAAGGACCAAATACCCGACCGCGTTGAAGGGCTAAACGCCGGCGCGGACGATTATCTGGTTAAACCCTTTTCGTTTGATGAACTTTTAGCTCGGGTCCGCGCCTTGTTGCGCCGACCTACACAAGCTAAAGGTAACATTTTGCTAGTCGGTGATCTGACGCTAAACACCACAAGTTATGATGTCAGACGCGGTGGTAAAGCCATAACCCTAAGCTCTAAGGAATTCGCACTACTGGAGTATCTGATGCGCAATGCTGGTCAAGTACTTTCTAAAGACAGCTTAATCGCCCATGTTTGGAATTTTGACGCTGATGTACTGCCTAATACAGTAGAGGTTTATATCGGTTACCTACGCAACAAAATTGATAAACCGTTTAAAAGTAAGCCGCTAATCCATACTTTGCGCGGTTTCGGCTACAAAATCGAGGCCAGATAAATGACTACGTCATTTCCGCTATCCGTTCTTTTTGGCAGGTCCGACCTTGTAAAAAGCAAAGAGATTTTAGACAAAATCACTAGATTTTACCTATCTTTTTGCAAGGTCGGACTTTTATCACGATATAGGGTAAATGGTCAATGGCTCATGGTTGATGGAGCAACTAGAAGGGGCGTGTGATGTTTCATTCGGCAGCGCTAAAGTTAACTATGTGGTACCTAGCCATCATTATGGCTCTATCGATTGGCTTAAGTGTGGCGCTGTATTATGTCTCCAACATCGAGCTGACTAAAAGCGCCAATCGGACACTTGATTTTTATAATATTGTTTTTGGCCCAGACGACAAAGGCGCTTTTAGCAACGAGCGGCTGCAGCAGCTATCCAAAGACCGCGCTCATCTAAGAAATAATCTGGTTTTATTTAACGTCGGCGTACTTTTAGTTGGCGGCGGGGCTAGTTACGCTCTGGCCCGCCGCACTCTTCAGCCAATAGAAGAAGCGCTGGAAGCCCAAAAACGCTTTACTGGAGACGCCAGCCACGAACTACGCACGCCGTTGACCGCCATGCAAACGGAGATTGAAGTGGCGCTGCGTAGTCCAAGCCTGAGCAAAAAAGAGGCTACGGATTTACTAAAAAGTAATCTAGAGGAAGTGGGCAAGTTACGAAACCTTAGCGAAGGCCTATTGATTCTGGCTACAGCCAGCAATAATGATTTGCCCAAACAGAAAGTATTGATTAAGGATGCAGTTGAGCAAGCGGCGCAAGCGGTCGCTAAATTGGCTAAGTCTCGAAAAATTAGTATCAAAACTTCTGCCAGGCCCATTCAGGTAGTAGGCAACCATCAGCAGATACTTAACTTGTTAAGTATTTTGCTTGATAATGCTATAAAATACAGTCAGCCGGGCGGAGAGGTTGAACTGACTGCTAAGATAAGCGACCAACAGGCAATCATTAGTGTGATCGATCATGGTCAGGGTATCGAGGCATCCGACTTACCTTATATTTTTGAACGATTTTATCGAGCTGATGCCAGCCGCAGTAAAAATCATATAGAAGGCTACGGCCTAGGACTGGCTATTGCCAAGAAAATTGTTGATCTGCATAACGGATCAATAGAAGTTGCGTCTACCCCCAACATGGGTTCTACTTTTATAGTCAAGTTACCTTTAACTAAACACCAGCCTATTGATATCTAGGCTCAGTAGGGCTATGCTTAGTATAGTTAAGACAAAGGGCTAAAATGGCTGTTCAAAAGTATATAAGCGACGCCAGCATGCATATGTGGGCTTTGCTGCGAATTGTGCTAGGTTATATTTTTCTGTGGGCTTTTTTAGATAAACTTCTTGGTCTTGGGTTTGCCACTTGTAAGGACAAGGTCAGCGGACTGGTAGATGTCGGTTGTTCTCAGTCCTGGCTGCAGGGTGGTTCACCAACCAAAGGCTTTTTAACTAACGCTACGCAAGGTCCGTTTGAAGATTTTTATCAAAAGCTTGCCGGACAAGCCTGGGTAGATTGGCTATTTATGCTTGGCCTGCTCGTCATAGGCTTGGGCTTACTGCTTGGCACTTGGGTGAGGTTTGCAGCCTTTGCCGGCATTGCCATGGTACTACTGATGTGGAGCGCGCTGCTTTGGCCAGCCAACGCACCTGGCGTTGATGAACATATTATCTACGCTTTGGTCCTATTTGGCATAGCTCTAACAGCTGACCACCAAGCCTGGAGCCTTAACTCCTGGTGGACTAAAACTAAAATCGCCAAAACCCTGCCATTCTTAAAGTAGGCTATAATACCAAAACCATGCTACACAGCAAACGAATTCGAACTTGGTCCGGTTTTTGCTGATTTAGCTCCCTACGTGGGGAGCTAGTTTCATACTACCTCCCAAAAAACTAAAAGGAGGTTAAGATGTTCAAAATCCGCAAGTTTGATTTGGTTGTAGCGCTCTATATCTTCGGCGTAGTGGCCGCCGAGATTTTTGGTCCCAAAACGTTTCCGCTGACAAATTTCAGCTGGATGCACTTAAATGCCAGCGTGGCCATATTCGTCCTACCCCTACTGTTTACGCTGACCGACGTTGTAGTTGAAGTTCACGGCAAGCAAAGAGCCCGTAGCCTGGTATGGTCGGGCTTGATTGTAATCGTACTGCTACTTTTATTCTCGCTGCTAGCTACCCATCTGCCGCCGTCACAAAGATTCGCAGGCACCGAATCGGCTTACGACAAGATATTTAGCGCCACCGCCCGTATATCAGCCGCCAGCCTAATAGCCTTCGCTGTGTCTGAACTGCTAGACATAGCAGTCTTTGCGAAACTGCGCACCAAAATGCACAAAAAAGCACTTTGGCTGCGTAATAACGTTTCTAATTTCATTTCACAGTTCGCCGACTCCACAGTCTTTATATTCCTGGCTTTTTACGCGCTGCACGAAAGTTTAGGAGCTAACCTGAGCTTTTTGTTCAGTCTTATCATCCCTTACTGGCTCATCCGGTGTACGCTGTCTGTAGTTGAGACTCCGTTGGTATATCTCGGGGTATGGTGGTTGAAGGGAGACAAAGCATCCAATGATTGTAAAGACAATTAAGATACACAAAATAGTAGCTGGCGGGCCGACTATTTTTGAACTGCTCGATAAATATCTTACTGCTCTTGAGGAAGGTTCTGTCGTGGCTATTGCCTCTAAAATTGTTGCTATTTGCGAGGGCAACGTTGTTGCGATTGGCAGCATTGACAAAGAAGAGCTGATAAAAAAAGAGTCTGAGCATTATCTACCGGGCTCGCTCAGTAAATACGGAATCAGTTTCTCGATTACCAAGAACACTTTGATCCCTATGGCCGGAATCGATGAATCAAACGGCAATGGCAACTACATACTGTGGCCCAAGGAGCCTCAGCAATCGGCCAATGAAATTCGCCAGTATCTAGCTAAACGCTTTGGACTGAAAAAAGTCGGTGTCATCATAACCGACAGTTCCGTCATGCCGCTGCGTTACGGCACAGTCGGTATAGTAGTTGCGCACAGTGGCTTTTTGGCTGCCAACGACTACCGGGGTAAACCCGATCTCTTTGGCCGGCCTTTCAAGGTCAGTATATCCAGCGTCGCCGGAGGCTTAGCAGCGGCTGCGGCGCTACAAATGGGTGAAGGGGCTGAGCAAACACCAATTGCCGTAATTGAAGATCTACCTTTCGTCCAGTTTCAGTCGCGCGACCCGAATAAAAAAGAATTAGCCGCTTTTTATATCTCGATATGCGGCGACGATCTTTTTGCACCTTTTTTGCAGAACGCTCCTTGGCAAAAAGGTAAGAGATTAAGTACCAAAGAGTAAATAGGGTTTAAAAACGCTGCCGGATGTGGGACATAGAAAAGTCCCAATCGGCATCGGTTTTTTTGTGCGGATTGAAAATATTTTCGGGATCGAAGATTTTTTTGGTTTGCCGGAAGAGATCGACAACTTCTTTGCCATACATTTGCTGAAGCCAAGGCCCACGGATAAGGCCGTCGTTGTGTTCACCAGATATGCTGCCGCCATAGCTTAAAACCAGTTCGTTAACTTCCTTCATACAGGGCGCCAATTTAGCTCGCTCTTTGGGGTCTTCTATGCTCATAAGGGGTATGACATGGAAGTTCCCATCTCCCATATGTCCAGCAATGGTTGCCAGTAGACTATACTTTTTAATAATGGCCTGGAGTTTGGGCAGGAACTCTACCAAATGAGCTGGCGGCACCACAAAATCATCAATAAAGGGGGCTGTGTGTTTGTCTTTAACTTTTTTGCGTAGTAGATTGAAGCTTTCACGGCGTAAAATCCTGAATTTGAAGGCTTTAGCTTCGCTGTCATCTTCCTCAGTCGCTTCTAGCTTAAACGGTTTTAAGGCCAACTTCATATCGTGTATTTTTTGGCTAACCTCGTCTTGCGCACCGCCGGTAAACTCAATGAGCAATACCATCTTGGGTATGCCTCGGAAAAGCAAAAAAGCGTCTGGCAAAAGCTGGAAGCCAAGTTTAATTAAGCCGCCCCAGCCAATTGTTTTTCTAAAGTAAGGAAAGTATTTAATAGCCGTAATTAATGTATGGTTATCAAAGGCCTCAAAGCTGGCCGGCTTTCTGGTAGTAACCACATTGATTAACTCACCCAGTCCGTTTAGATTCTTCATAAAGCAAACTAGCACGCCGGAATGCGGCTTGTCATGGACTAGGCGAAATTCAATGTCAGCTATTAAACCCAATGTTCCTTGGGAGCCACTAAAAACCTTAGTCAGATCAAAAACACCGTCCTCACGGTTCCAGACATCCCATAAGTTATAGCCAGTGGAATTTTTGGTTACCTGCGGCTTAGCCGCCTTGACTTTGTCATAGTTATTATCAAGTAAGTCGAACAACTGTTTATAAACCTGACCCTCAAAATTATCTTGAGCCTTTTTAGCTTCTAGCTCCTGCTTATTCAAGCCTTTTAGTTCGTAAGTTTGACCGTCGCTTAAAACAACGTTCAATTTATCGACATAATCTTCGGTTTTGCCATATTCTAAGGATTTCTCACCGCCAGCATTATTGGCAACCATACCGCCAACGGTAGCCAGATCGCGGCTGGCCGGGAAGGTGGGTAACAGTGCGCCTTTGGCTAGTGTGGCTTTCTCAAAATCGTGGTAAAAAACACCGGGTTGAGCGCGGGCCGAAAAGTCCTGGACATCCTCGATCTTATTCATGTAACGGGTGAAGTCGATAATCACGGAATCGTTTATGGCACCGCCAGACATACAAGTGCCGCCGCTGCGGGCTGTTAGTGACAAGTTCGGTAGTTCGTGGCGCATTAGATGGGCAGAGACGACCAACCGCTGCAGATCTTTGGTGTTCTTTGGAAAAACTACCAGCTCCGGCAGTAGCTCAAACAATGAGGCGTCGTGGCTGTAAAATTGCCGAGTCTGCTCAGAAGCGTCAATATCTCCTTCAAAATCTCTATTTTTTAGAAGCTGCTCGAACTTTTCAATCCCACTCATTACCCTTAAGCTTACCACCTTTTAAGAGGACAATCTTTGCAAAAAAGCAAAGAGATTTTAGGCAAAATCACCAGATTTTACTTATCTTTTTGCAAGTTTTGCAAGGATTGTCCTCTGGAAGCTCTGGAAGGTCCCCTGGAAGCTGAAAGCTTATCCAGCTTTTCCAGTTTGTACTGGGTGGCCAGTTCGGCCGCCATTCTTGTCAGCTCCGGGTCTTCATCCTTGTTGACAAATTTCATTGCCCGACCAATACTGGGGTGAACCCTGCGGAGCTGCCGGTACATTTCATTACATATGTACCGATAACCTGGATGTCCCTGCGGCGATGTTCTAAGTTCAAGGAAATGGAAGGCCGCCCGGGCGTTCAGCATAAAACGGTAACGCATCTTATGACCCAGTAGTGTAGTGTACTGAGCTTCTTCTTGATAGCCTGCATCTTGCATATGTTCGTGTAGCCTTTCGGCCAGCTCAAAACACCGCTGATATTTTTTTTGCAGACCGGCTTCTTTAATAAGGTTGGGGATATCATAACCATATGTGGTACTTAGTTTTTGCCATTCTAAAGCATCGATGACTCTGTGTCTTTGCAGATCGCGAAATGTGCCGTAATCGGCAGTCACTTCCCACAAATAATGGGGAATCTCTAGAGCTCTGCCGGGACGGTGACGGCGATTTAACCGCACACCAACGTATTCTTTAAAAATTTCTTTTTTCTGGCGGGTACTTAGTTTTTTAATTTGAGCAGAAATTTCATCAGTTGACAAGTTGCTGGTCGCAAATAGAAGCTGCGGTATGATATCAAGTTCGTTCTTGGGCCAATAATCCAGCAGTTTAATGCTCGTCTTTTTGTTTTTTGAGATTTTGGGCAAGGTCTTGTTTGACCGAGCTTTGATAGTATCTCTGGTTGTTGCTCTGTAGGCGGTAGTAGCGCCGCCTCTATCCGGCTTATCCGCCCGCTCTAAAAATGCCGGCATAACCTTTCTGGCTTCTTCAAGGATTTTCTGTCCTGTCGTTTGAGCTTCAAGCAGCGGTTCAGCAAGCAAGTGCAAAATTAAGCTTTCAATAGCTTGAGCTGATCCAAAAATTCCCACCGTCAATTTAGCGGACACCGGTAGCACCGGACGGACAGCATCGCAGGCCTGGGCTTTGGTGGCGCCTCGCCAGGCAATTTGCTCTTTTTCGTTATCTGGCGGCGGATTTTTTTTACGCACATACTCCGTAAGCTCCCGGACCATCTCAGAGTACAGGCTAAAGATTATATCGTTAGTTTTCTTATATTTGGTCTTGATCTTACTATTTAAATTTTCAGGAACGAAGTATCTGTAATTACCATCTTTGTCTTTTTCGTCCAGGAAAATATAGCGAGTCGATTGTTCCAGATACGCGCCAAACCGCCCCCACTCAAGTAATTTAGTCAGGATGTTGGACGCGCTTTCTACAACGATATGCATACCGGCCAGCTGCTGGACTGAATCATCGCCATAGGCCGTAACTACTCGGTGGATAAGCCCGCTGGCGTCGGTGTCGCCAGTCATGGCAAATTCGTCTAAGAAAGTTTCGCGCAGGTCACTACCGCGGCGAGACAAGCGCGCCATGGCCGCCGCCACCATTAGCGGCGAGGCTCTACCGTAAAAGGCGTAGACCTGTCCGGTAGAGTCAGTCACAATTTGATCAAGGTAATCCCGGCCAGTTTTGGTAATCTTCAGGCGATTACCGAGCTGTTTGATATATGGATTTTTATTTTCCATCTGGTTTCTCCTTTTACCCGCAAAAGTTTCTCCGAAATTTCGGTGGGTGGTTTTAATATCATACACAACAGACAATAATCATACTGACGTATTTGTAGCAACAAGCTAAACTTACTGTATGATTTCATTGATTGTAGCTGTCACTGAAAATGATGTTATCGGCAATAAAGGCGATATTCCTTGGTATTTGCCAGCCGACTTGGCTCACTTCCAACAAACCACTATGGGCCACCCAGTAATTATGGGCCGCAAAACGCACGAATCTATCGGCAGAGCATTGCCGGGCCGTTATAACGTTGTTATAACACGCCAAAAAAATTACCAAGCAGCTGATAGCTGTAGGTTGGTGCATTCAATCGAAGAAACCCTAAATCTGCCCGATGTTAAGACCGATTCAGAGGTTTTTATAATCGGCGGAGCCGAGATTTACAATCAGGCGCTACCGTTAGCCGACCGCATATATTTAACGCGAATACACACAAGAGTGGAGGGAGACACGTTCTTCAAATTTGATGAATCGAAGTGGCAGGAAATATCTCACCAGCAGCACAAAGCTGACACCAAAAACCCCTACGACTACGACTTCACTATTTTAGAACGAAAAAAATAGGGTATTTTAACCAGCTAGACAGTGGAGCAGGTTAGACTAATCAACGGATTATTTAGTGCGATACCACCGATGCTTGCTGGGACCCGGTGATTTAGTTCGGCGGGTCGCTTCAACAACGTTATGTGAGGTGGATAGAATTTAAAATCAGCATTGGGGATGAGCTTACTTAATTCGTCATAAAAAAGGTTAAAGCCCGGACACTCAACAGGTGAAATAATCTTAAGAGCTTTGCTTTTGCGTCCTTGGAAGTGCCGAAGAGAGCCACTAGGCCACCAAGACCAGTCAATGCTTTCGGCCGTTCCGGTGATAGCTAAAACTAGCTCCTCTTGCCTAGCCGCCAACAGAGGTCTTAAGGCTTCAAGAATCTGCTCGCCATTTTCATAGCCAGTAACAGTCATATGAAGGCCCTCGTTAGGCCGGTAACCATGCTTGTTAAATTCTGATAGAACTGGCTGGCCAATTATCCTCTCGACTAAATCAGGTTCATCTACATCAATAATCAGTATGCCATTTTTTCTATTAAATCTAATTTCCTGAACTGGCCAATGCATTGCGTTATCTTCCTTGGACGGCAGAATACGCTCTCGCGGGATAACAACCATTTCGCTGCCGTTACGCGGAAAGGTCTCTTTAGCCATTTCTAGCTCTTTTGATTTTTTGTCCCATAGCGCTTATCATTAAACATCTCACTGTTTTGACGCAACTGCAAGCTGATATTTTTTCACAGTACTAAGCACCAGTATGAGAAAATTCTTGCGCGTCAGTCAAACGTGATGTAGGCTATGTCTGTAATTAAGTTCGCGGTATGACTGTCACTTCGTGAAGACCGCGGCAAGGAGGACACATGAAATTAGACGCACTTTAGGCCAATCCATCACCGGGTTGGTTTTTTAGTTAATTAATTTAATACCCGCCTAGATTTTCAAAGAAACTTTGGAGGGCTCGCTCTCCTAAAACTTCCAAGAAGTCTTAAGGGGGCAAAGGAAGAATTACAATGATTGCATCAACACAAATTAACCACAAAGTCGTTAAAACCCTGCCCTGGGGCGAAGAAATATACTTGGAGTTACCGATTTACAAATCAAGCAATAAATTTTACGCCCGCCATGGCCGAACTAACGAAGGAAAAGAGTATATCGAGTTTTCCAAATTCGGCCCTAAGCTAAACTCGCCAGGCGAAACTTACATCCAAAAATTTCGTCTGTACCATGCTAAACATTGGGCGGCCATCAAGCACTATGTTGAGGAGAATTTGTCGCCGTCGATCGGCTGGGATCTGACCAAAGCCGAGCAAGAATTTACCGCCGACCAGCTCAAAAACGATCAGCCCGCCAAAGAGCAGTAGGGCAGGCGCGAGCCGGCCAGTTTGCGTCGGCTCGCGCAACCCGACCACTGGAGGCCGCCGCAAAAAAAACTTAAGCGGCTTGCATAGGCGTTGTAAGCGGTGCTACACTAGGCTCAATATGTCATCTAAAGGAATGGAGATATGAAATATTCAAGTCAAAATGGTTTTACCCATGTGGCCATTGCCGCTGCCGTGGTTGTCCTTGCGGCCATTGGCGGTGTCGGTTATTTTGTTTTTACCAAAAACGATTCTAACGGTACGCAAAACGGTTCATCAAGCACCGCTTCTGATTTATCTACGTCTTCTAGGACCGCTGATGAGGAAGCTGTTAAAGCAACTGCTAAAGAACACTTTGCCTTGATTTACCAGAAGAAAATCGAAGAAGCCTACAAGGTTACCTGTCAGGAGTTTCAAGATCTGACAGCCTATTCTAAATTTCAGACAAATGTAAGCACGCGCGGTTTTCAAACTATAGACCTCTCAGCAGTCGAATACACCTCTGTTGATATCCGCAACAACCAAGCCAAGATTAGCGGCCTAGTCGGGCCGCTGGACCCAAACTCTACCTTATATGTCAATCTGCTGAAGAAGAGTAACCAATGGTGCATATACGGTTACGAAATTCAATAAGCTAGAGGGACAATATATTGTGGCAAGTAAAAATCAAAGCGGATTTCATCTTGTCGCCATAGTTTTGGTTATTTTAGTCCTGAGCATCGCCGGAGTTACAGCCTGGCGCGTTTTTAAAGGCAATTCTAAAAATCAGCCAACAACTGCCAACCAGACCGCTTCAACTGCCGGCACGTCCGGGAAAATCAACCAAATCGATACGGCCAAACTAGATTTTGATCAGAAGACGGCAGCTACCGACCCGATCGGTGATAAAAACGGCCCGTTTTATCATGATGTCCACACGGCTTCTTCGACTGACGGAGTGAGTTTCTCTGGCGGCGCTACCCAAATCTTAAACCACGCCTCTGTGCCGGATGCCATCAAACTGCCTTCTGGACAGCTGGTTATTTATGCAGTCGATGGCGCCCAGCGCTCCAAATCCGGCATTTTGGTAGCCGCATCAAACGATCAAGGTAAGACTTGGTCGGCTGGTTCCATGCAGTTATCTTCGTCACGCACCGGTGGTGTAGCTGACCCGCAAGTTACCCTGAGCGACTCCGGTCAACTTCGTCTTTTCTACATCGCTTTTTCTGGTCCGCCTATCCCTGGACAGCCGCCAACTTCGGTTAATAAAGTTTATAGCGCCACCAGTAGTGATGGCATCAACTTTACGGAGGAGCAGGGTGTTCGCTTTGAGTATGGACAAATTACGGATCCCGACATTATTAAGATCGGCGGAGCCTGGTTCATGTACGCCGCCCAGGGTGCAAGACAGATTTACGCTACTTCAAAGGATGGTTCCAGTTTCTCCTATAAAGGTATCACCCGCCAAAAAGGCTCGGTATCTAAAACCGTCGCCCTGCCCAGTGGTGGCTACCGGCAGTTCTACTGCGCCAACGGGATTAGCAGCTCGACAACAACCGACGGTATTAACTGGGTGGACGAAGGTGTTAACCTAACGGCTGCGGCCGGTAAAATTATTTGCGATCCGTCGCCAGTGCAACTTGATGACAATAGTTGGCTGATGATCTACAAACTGGCCTTACCGAACCAATAAAAAGTTTTTAGTCTACTTCAAAACGGCACGGTAAATGCCTTTTTGGTGTTGGCCGTAGTACATGTACCATTTGTCCTTGATTTTGGCCAACGTCGGATCGCCAGGCGGATTTTCGGGAAAATCCGAATTGCCACTGCCGCTAGCTATGCTAAAGGTTAGCTGTGGTTCAGAAAACTTATCATCAGCCAAGACAGAGTAATAAATTCCTTTGTACCCCCAGAGATAAAGACGAATCTCACCATCATCCCAAGCCACGAACTCCGGCCCGTCCATCCAACCTTTAAACACACTATTTCTACTGTCCAGGGCTATTCCCATCTTTTCAAAAGTCAGACCGTCTTGGGAGGTTGCCCACAAAAGCGGATGAGTTTCGTTATTG
>JACPKG010000006.1 GCA_016187175.1 Candidatus Saccharimonadota bacterium | reverse complement strand
TTAAGAGAATAAAAAGGGATATTTCTGCTGGGGTTGGCCGCCGTCAGGCGGCCAGGCGGCGGGGCTGAGCTCGGCAGTCTCGCTCTCAAATCAGGAATTTGCTATAAAATAGGTTCGAGTGGCTTCGTAGAGTCGCACCAAATTTTTCTAGACTATTTCTTGCTTGAACTTTTGTATTTCGACTGCATGACCGTCAACTTTTTTTAAGCTCAGGTTATTTTGCAACAATCTATTTTAGAATTTGCGGTAGAAGACCAGTTGGATGTCGCCGTAATTTTTGTCGACTACTAGTTCTGTATTGTCAAAATCGGGCGGCTTGATTTTACCCGGCCAATCAAGCACCAAAAGACCACCCTTTTTAACGTGACGCTTAGTCAAGGTATCTAGCAAATTAGTTTGTAGGTTATCATATGGCGGCGCCAGGATAACTACATCGAATTTTTTCTCCATGTTATGGATACTCCAACCGGCGGAGTTGGCTCGCACGGCCTGTACTTCGTTGCCAAGCCCTAGCTCATTAATGTTTTTTGCGATAACAGAGTGGGCCGCTTTATCTTTTTCGATTGCGACTACGTTTTTGGCGCCGCGACTTACCGCTTCAAAGGCCAGTGCGCCACTGCCAGCAAAGGCATCCAAAAACGTTAGTCCCTCAATGTCTCCCAACGCATTGAAAAGAGCCCCTCTAGCCTTCTCGCTCATTGGATGTGTTTTATGCCTATGCGGCTCGTAAAACTGCCTGCCTTTGAGTCTGCCGGCAATTATTCTCATAATTAGATAATAGACGATCGAGGTTGGATGTTGGAATAGGAACAACCATGCTTTGAAGAGGTCCGACCTTAAAAAAGGTCGGACCTCAGTCAGTGGTAGCTAGTTTAGGTTTGTAATGGTGCGTAGAGCGGCTACTTTTTTAGCGAGGTGGGGATATTTACGCAGCGTTTCTTGTCTGTTGATGAATTCTTGAGCTGCATTGCGGGCAGTGGCAATCAACTTTGTGTCGGCCAATTTGGCAACTCTTAGGTCAAGGGCGCCATGTTGCATGGTGCCGTAAATCGCGCCCGGACCTCTGAGTTCCAAATCGAGCTCGGCGAGCTTGAAGCCGTCAGTTGTATGTTCCAGCGCCCGCAAGCGCTGGCTTGGTGTTTTGCTATCGCTGAGCACCAAGAAGCAGTAGCTTTGGTGTTCGCCGCGTCCAACCCGTCCACGCAGCTGATGTATCTGGGCTAAACCAAACCTTTCGGCGCCTTCAATCAGCATTATTGAAGCGTTTGGAACATCAACACCGACCTCAATAACTGTAGTGCTAACTAAAATGTCATACTGTCCATCCAGGAATTTCTGCATGATGTTTTCTTTTTCGACCGACCTCATTTTACCGTGTAACAGCGCCGCTCGCCGGTGCTTGAAATCTTTTTCACTAATCCGTTTGTAAACTTCTTCGACAGATAGGCCACGACTCATTTCCGTATCCAAAATGAGAGGACAAACGACAAACATCTGTCGTCCGCGTTCCAGTTCTTTATCAATTTCCTTATTAAGCTGTGCGCGGGAATTAGGCGAACAGATTTTGGTTTTAATTTCTCGGCGGCCGGGCGGCATCTCGTCCAATATCGAAATATCCAACTCGCCATAAAGTGTCAAAGCTATGCTCCTGGGGATTGGCGTGGCAGACATATGCAGCACATGCGGCATGTGGCCGGCCTTGGCCTGTAATTTTTTGCGCTGCTCAACGCCGAACCGATGTTGTTCGTCGATAATCACCAAACCTAGTTTATGCATATTAACGTGCTCGGAAATTAAGGCGTGCGTGCCAACCATCAGTCGTATTTGGCCACTGGCTATTCGTATATGGCATTCCTTTTTTTGCGCAGGCTTCAAGCTGCCTATAAGTAAGCCGACATGATTTCCGTAATCGACATTGCTCAGCAACCTGTAAAGTGTGTCGGCATGTTGGCGGGCTAAAATTTCTGTCGGCGCCATAAAGGCTACTTGGAAGTTCTGTTCCATGGCCATCACTGATGCCATGGCCGCCACCACGGTTTTGCCGGAACCGACGTCACCTTCTAATAGACGGTTCATGGGCTGTGTACTATCGAGGTCCTGATAAATTTTCCAAACAGCTTTGCGCTGAGCGTCAGTCAGCTTAAATGGCAGTTTTGCTACAAAATCCTTCGCCAGCTTTTCGTTGAAGGGAATGGCAACCGACTTATCCTTATATAGTTCATGTTTGTTAAGTAAAGCGGCTAGTGTCAGCCGAAACACCTCCTCAAAGCCTAATCGGCGCTGAGCCTTATTGAGCATTTCGGCGCCTGATGGAAAATGCATTTCCAGCGCCGCGGTTCTGTAATCCAGCAGCCTCTGCTCGTCTAAAAGCCACTGCGGTAAAGGTTCCGGCATTTTCTTAACAACATCGATCGCCTCGCGTACAAGTTTACGGATTTGGTAAGATTTAATCCCTTTTGTCTCTTTGTAGATCGGAATAATGCGCGCCGTATTGACTGGAAAGTCGCTAACTAATTCCACTGATGGGTTGGCGATACTAAAGCGGCCGCGCCTTAGGGCGTACTCGCCAGAGATAAAATATGGTTGGCCGTGTTTAATTGCGCCGGCGCGGTAAGGTTGGTTAAACCACACCAGCCGCACACTGCCGGTCTTGTCGCTAGCAATGGCCTCGGTGATATGCATGCCGCGCCGTACGTAACGACCAGTAACGTTCGATATCCTAGCCTCTAATGTCACTCCGCCTGGCCGCAACTCGTGGATTTCAATAACATTCGAATAATCTTCATAACGGCGCGGGAAGTTATCAATCAAATCGCCAACAGTTTTAACGCCAAGCACCGCCAGCTTTTTCGCCAGCTCATCTCCCACACCTTTAAGTCCCGTAATCGGCGATGCCAGTGTCACTATATCAAGTGTAGCAATTAAGAAGACTTAATATGATCGTTTGCGGGCACCGGCGCGAGCTAGCTCGGCAAGGTGATCATCTATTTGTTTAGGCTCGAATGTGTCACTGCGGTTTTGGACAGCCAGTTTAATTAAATAGTCGCAAAAAGCCGGATTATTGGGCAAGAACGGTCCATGCATATAGGTGCCAAAAACATTTTTGGTGCGGGCGCCCTCGGTTTTATCGCGGCCGTTATTGCCATTGCCACGGAGAACTCGTCCCAATGCTTCTTGGCTCTTGCCAAGCGTAGTTTGGCCACTATGATTTTCGAAGCCAAATAAAGTTCCAAACTCACTCTCTACCATGACATTGCCAATCATCCGCTTGGGACCCCCAACTGTTTCCGCATCAAACAGGCTAATGCCTTTAACTGCGTCGCCGGTATGCGTGACGTAGCGGTGTCCGAATAGCTGGTAGGTGCCGCAGACCATTAGCATCGGCACATCGTCGGCGGCCAGCTTATGTAGTGCGTCGCTAATATTTAATATATCGGCTTGTACATCCGCTTGGGCTGAATCTTGCCCACCGCCACCAACGACTATATCTATATTTTTTGGTATAGAACTGCCGGGGTGGTGGTAATGGACCATAGCTTTAAAGCCATGCCACTCGATTCTGCGCTTCAAAGCCAGCCCGTTCCCGTGGTCACCGTAGGTATTCATTTCGTTCGGATAAAGGTGGAGAATATTGATAGTTGTCATCAAATTTTCTCAGCGTTCTTGCTTAGAAATCTATAAAGCTGCAGCATAGCAGTATAGGTTGCCAGTATGACTTTTCGACCTGGCCGCTGTGATAGTTGGGCCAGCGCCGTCTTCGGGTCCGGTTCGATAGCTAGTACTTGAACGTCATCGTACTGCAAACGCAGGGCCATATCGGCTGCCCGCTGACCGCTGGTCAAGGCCACCAGGTTGCCGGCCAGCGGCGAAAAACTAACGTCCCATAGCCAGGAAACGTCACGGCTATCGGCGATATTGTCGTTAATAGCAATCATCAGCTGGCTGTTTTTAGCGTCATATGACGCTAGGGCCTGGCGGAAACTGGCGGGATTTTTAACTAACACTAACTCGACTTGGGCGCCATTTCGCAATTTGTAAGTCTCGCCCCTGCCAAAAGCTAGTGATACTTTGGCCAGCTCGGCCATCAGGTCCGCGTCGGAAACTTCAGGTAAAAGTTTTCTAACAAGCGCTAACGCCGCCGTCCCATTAAGAAAGTTATGCTGGCCGCTTAAGTTAAGTTCTGCGCTGTAGTTTTGGCCGTCAATTTCATACGTCACGTTTTGGCCACTGAATTTATTCAACTTCACAGCTGGTTTTTTTGTTGCGGTCTCAGCTTTTGTTTTACTAACAGCCGCTAACTCATAATCACTTGGAAAATGTTCCCGCAAACTACCGTCAAATCCAAAGTAGTCAACTGTGGCTGTTGTTTTAGCGGCAATTTCGGCGCCGATTTTAGCCAGGTGGGGATCATTGGCGTTGGCAATCACACCTTCGGTAGCAGCCCGCATTGTTGCACCGATATGCTTGGCAATCGTATCAACTTCGCCGTATCTATCGAGCTGGTCGCGGCTGACGTTCAACGCCAGCACCCATCTGGGTTTAATTTTATTAACCAGCAACCTGGCAGAAGCTTCATCAATTTCTAGCACGGCAATATCGTAGGGTAATTTACCAAAAAACGTTGCTTTTCCGATTAAGGCCGAGGCTACTCCTCGCACCATGTTGCTGCCGGTTGGGTTAGTCAAAGCCTTTTTGCCATTAGCGCGTAGCAGATGGATAATGATTTTGGTGGTCGTAGTTTTACCATTAGTACCAGTGACAACCACGACTCCTTCCGGTAGCTGGCTGAGCATAGAAAAGACGTATTTCGGTAATAAGCTGTCGACTACCAGGCCAGGTAAAGCATGGCCGCCGCCGCGTCTAAAAGACAAAGACAGCCGAACAAGTTTGCCGATAACCGTGCCGGCGAAGTTCGTAAGCTGGGCCGTCATTAGTCTCCTATGTCATCAAACTCTACTAATGCCGAATCTTTATAGGCCTTCCCGCGGCGCAGCAGCACGCGACCATTTTTAAAATCTTCGGCTACAAAGTTTTCGCGGTCCATTGGCTGACCATTTACGTAGACTGCTCCGCTAGATAACAAACGGCGGGCATCCGAATTAGACGACGCTAAGCCAGTGCCGGTCAAAGCTTCAATGATTGAGCCATCTTTTGAGGTTTTATGGCTTGGTATTTCGCTACGAATTTCGGATAGGTCGCCTTCACTGGCCTTATCTAAAGATACTTGACTAGTTAAGTATTTTGCAACGCCGATGGCCGAGCCGCTTTCGCCATGAACTAGCTTGGTGACTTCTTCGGCCAAAACCTTCTGAGCACTACGCTTAGCCGAATCGACTTTATGATCAGCCATTATCTGCTCGATTTTGTCCCTTGACAGCAGTGTGAAGATTTTTAGATGGTCCTCAACATCGGCATCGTCAACATTGACCCAAAACTGATAGAACTGTGTCGGGCTGGTTTTGGCCAAATCCAACCAGACGGCGCCAGCTTCGCTCTTGCCAAACTTCACTCCGGTTGCTTTGTTAACCACTAACGGCATACTCAGAGCGTGAACCTCCTGGCCTTCCTTTTTGCGAATTAATGACACGCCCGAGAGCATATTGGTCCACTGGTCGGAACCGCCAATCTGCAATACTACACTGTGCATCTTATAAAGCTGCCAATAATCGTACCCCTGTACCAGCGAGTAGCTGAATTCGGCGTAACTAATACCGCTGCCGCCCTCCCTCATGCGCTCCATAACAAAATCGCGCTGCATCAGTTCTGTCATGGAATAGTGCTTGCCGACCTCGCGTAAAAAATCGAGATACTTGATGTCCTTGAACCAGTTGTAGTTGTCGGCTGGAATAAACGGTTCCCCGGCGAACAAATTGGCAACCTGTTTTTTGATCGCTTCTACGTTACGTGAAATTTCCTCACGCGACTTTAGTTCACGCTCCTGCGTTTTGCCGCCGGGATCGCCGATTAAGCTAGTGGCGCCGCCAACTAGCAGTACGGCTTTCCAGCCAGCGTCTATTAAGCGGCGCGCCAAAATTAAAGCCGCTAAGTTACCTATGGTCAAGCTATCGGATGAGGCATCTACACCATGATAGAAGGTCTGGGGCTTATCAAGCCAGGTTATATCGACGAAAGTCTTATCCTTTATCAAACCTCGCCCCTGCAGATCTTCACTCAGACTCATCCCAATAGACTCCAGTTAAGCTTAATAGATTGATCAAAAAATGATGGGTAGGTATAGGATTCAGTCGTCATAATATATCTGGCCGTCTTTTTGGAGTCTAACAGGACAAGTAAGCTGTTTCTCAGGCTAATTTTCATTAATTATAGTATACCCTACAGATATATGATGAACACTAGCTCTAGCTGTCATAGCGCTGAAGCCTAAGCGCTTTGGTATAATGGATTGAAGCAATTATGGTGAAAAGGACTTGGGGCAAACCCGGTAGCTACCGTGCACGGCGAAGCCCTGGCAAGTATGTGACAACCAGAAGCGGTCGGGTATTAAAAGTCCACCGAACTTTGGGCGAGCGTTGGGCGGCTATGAAAGAAGCCAAGTCGTTGCGCAAAGTCAACCGTATGCGTGGCCTGCCTAAGTCCCGAACTGCCCGCCTGCTTTGGCGCATAGATCCGCGCCATTTGGCAGAATTTTGGTTTAGCCGCGACGGAGCTATTATGTCACTAAAAATTTTTGGCATAGCCACTGTGGCTATCTTTATACTTACCCTTGGCGTATTTGCTTATTTCCGTAAAGATCTGCCCAATATTAAGGATATATCCGGCAGTAAACTAGGCGGTAGTATCAGTTACTACGACCGCACCGGCCAGACGCTGCTTTGGCAAGATTACGACGCTATCAAACGGGTACCGGTAGCAGGCACGGAAATTTCACAGTTTATCAAGGATGCTACAGTAGCGGTAGAAGACCGTGATTTTTATAAACACCGTGGTTTTGATATTAAGGCCATAAGCCGGGCCGCCTTTAATGATATTTTTCACCGCGGGGCCAAACAAGGCGGCTCAACTATTACCCAGCAGCTAGTGAAACTTAACCAGGACTGGACCAATCAAAGAAGTATCGGCCGTAAGATTAAGGAAGTAATTTTGGCCGTTGAACTGGAACGGACCTATACCAAAGATGAAATATTAACCGGCTATCTAAACGTCGCGCCTTATGGCGGTGTCGATTACGGCGTCCAGGCGGCAGCGGCCGATTATTTTCATAAATCGGCCAAAGATCTGAACCTGGCAGAATCAGCCATGTTAGCTGCTATACCGAAGTCTCCAGCCATTTATTCTCCTTATAATAAAGAGTTCTTTGATCGGGAGGCCTTTATCGGCCGCTATAACTATGTGCTCGATTCTATGGTTGAAATCGGTAAGCTAACCAAAGATCAAGCCGAGGAAGCCAAAAAGGTTGATATTTTAGCAGCCGTGCAGCCTCAGCAGACCAAATTCGCCGGTATTCGCTCTCCTTATTTCGTCCTAGCAGCTAAAAACTAGTTAAGCCGAAAATTTGTACCTACTGGCGGCAGCGGCTCGACCAAAATTGGCGGCTGGAAGGTAATAACTAGTATGGACCTAAAACTACAGGAACTAGCTGAACAGCAGGTCCAAAAAGGTCTAGTCCAGGTTAAGCGCCAGGGCGGCG
>JACPKG010000018.1 GCA_016187175.1 Candidatus Saccharimonadota bacterium | reverse complement strand
ATGCTTAACGCGTTAGCTTCGCTACTACCAGGGTCGATACTGATAACAGCTAGCATCCATAGTTTACGGCGTGGACTACCGGGGTATCTAATCCCGTTCGCTCCCCACGCTTTCGTGCCTCAGTGTCAGTAATGGGCCAGTAGACTGCCTACGCCATCGGTGTTCTTTCTAATATCTACGGATTTCACTCCTACACTAGAAATTCCATCTACCTCTCCCATACTCTAGCTACACAGTTTCCCGATAGCTCCGACGGTTGAGCCGTCGTCTTTATATCGGGACTTATATTGCCACCTACGCAACTCTTTACGCCCAGTAATTCCGGATAACGCTTGGATCCTCCGTATGACCGCGGCTGCTGGCACGGAGTTAGCCGATCCTTATTCATCTGTTACCGTCATAATCTCCACAGATAAAAGCAGTTTACAATCCGAAGACCTTCCTCCTGCACGCGGCGTTGCTCCATCAGGGTTGCCCCCATTGTGAAAGATTCCTAATTGCTGCCCCCCGTAGGGGTCTGGGCCGTGTCTCAGTCCCAGTCTGGCTGATCATCCTCTCAGACCAGCTAATGATCATCGCCTTGGTGAGCCATTACCTCACCAACAAGCTAATCATACGCAGGCCGCTCCCATAGCGCCCGAAGGCTTTTCTCCGAAGAGATTATGCGGCATTAGTCCGCCTTTCGGCAGATTATTCCTCACTTTGGGGTACGTTCCTACGCGTTACTCAGCCGTCCGCCGCTCGCCATCATTCCTCACTAAAGCTCGAAATGAGAGTATTGGGTATCTGGTATGAGGTATAAGGCATTAAATACCTGATACTTTATACGAAATACGATATACCTGTTTCGAACCTTGGTGAGAAACATGTTGCCGCTCGACTTGCATATCTTAGGCACGCCGCCAGCGTTCATCCTGAGCCAGGATCAAACTCTTCACAAAAGCCTGACACACGCACCGCTTCAGCCTGCCGTCCAGCAAAGCTGGCCGCACCGCTGTCGCTTGAGGCGCTCTACGGCGTCAATTTCTCTGTTGCTCACTCACTGTATTTAAATACAGCTTGTTCCGCTACTCAAAATTTCCTTGTATAGCATCCTCATACATGCGTCAGTATTTGAGTTTTAAAAACTCAGAAATTCCGAAAGCTAAGAGCTAAAAGCTAATAGCTAACGGCTCCCCGACAGAAAGTCGGGGCTGACGTTGATTTGCACTACCTAGTTTTCAATGAGCGCTCTTTTAGGGCTCATGTCACCGTATAGGCAAGTTGACTTGCCACTGGACTTCCCCGAAAAATCAGGAATAAGTTTTTAGTGAACCGGATCTGCTCCTTTCTTGTGTCTATAAAGACACATTAAAGAGATGCCCTAAAAAGCTATCTTTATTGTAGTTTATTTAATAGGCTTTTGTAAAGAATAAAAATGCCTAGTCTAATAACTAATACTATTGCTCCGCGGCTTTTCTGCGCAGGTCGCGCTCCATTTCTGCTCTAGCCGCAGGTTCAAGAATATGTTAATTTTTGATCGCGAACTGTCCAGCTTCTCGAAGAACTTTTTCTAATGCATGGCCGTGGTGGATATGCTTATCTTCGGCATTGTAATTATGCCTATACGTAACGGCTTGTCTAATTATTTCTTTCCTATCTTTCATAACACAATAAGTCTACCATAAGCGGCTTAAAAAGTCAATCCCACACCTTTTACAGGGGTTCCCGTAATCTGATTGCAAACTACTTCCACCCTGAAAAGGTACGGGACAGGCTCAAATTTCTGCTGTGGTACAAGTTTTTATATGAATACAGATAATCAACCAGCAATTGACAGTGATATTAAAGATTTAGCCAGCTCAATCCACGATCTTACCGACATGGTCGATGGACAATTCAAGAAAGTCCGAAAACAGATTGGGGGTGTCAACGATCAGGTTGCAGATTTATCAAGACAACATGATAAAACACTAAATTTGGTCTATCAACATGATGTTAAAATCGCCAGGCTAGAAGAGTCTTTAGACAAAAAAGTAGGTTATTTTTTGCGGGGTTTGGCGGCGGGTTTTTTGGCCGTTGTAGCGGCTGATTCGTCTTCCTTTTCAATATCTTCGACTTTTTCGACCAAGGCTAGAGAGGCGACGCTGTCGCCAGCATTGAGGCGCATAATTCGTACACCTTGTGTTGCCCGTCCCAGAGCTGGGATATTTTTTAGGCCTAAGCGGATGGTTTGCCCTTGAGTAGAAATGATAATTATTTCTTGGTCTTTGCCTTTAAGGGTTTTAACGCCCACTAACTTGCCAGTTTTTTTGTTAACTACGGCCGAGCGGATACCGACCCCACCTCTTTTATGAGCGGTAAATTGCGAAACTTTGGTACGTTTGCCGTAGCCAAACTCGCTAATAACAAATACAAATGAATCATCTTCAACAATATCCATACCTATTACCTGATCGCCGCTGCGTAGCCGGATACCGCGCACACCCCTAGAAACCCGGCCCATTGGACGGGCGTCTTTTTCGCTAAAGCGGATAGCCTGACCCTGAGCGGTAGAGATAATAATCTCGTTTTCGCCGGTGGTCATTCTGATCCACTTAAGCTCGTCGCCTTCGTCTAAATTGATAGCAATCAGGCCGCTTTGGCGGACGTTTTGGTACTGCTCGAACGGCGTCTTCTTAACTACCCCTCGCACGGTACACATTAGTAAGTTTCCAGCGGCGCTTTGTTTGCTGACATTAATCACTGAACTAACTATTTCTTCGGGCTGCAGCTGCAGTAAATTGACCAGCGCAACGCCTTTTGCATTCAGGCTGACAGCCGGAACTTCATAAGTCTTAATTCGGAACACCCGGCCTTTGTTTGTAAAGAACAATAAGTAATCATGTGTAGAGGCATTGACAACGTGTTCAATAACATCTTCATCGCGTGTAGCCATTCCCCTTCTACCTTTACCGCCTCGACCTTGTCTCTTGTAGTCGGCGATTGAGGTACGTTTTATATAGTTAGCCGATGTAAGTGTTACTACAACTTGTTCGTCCGGAACTAAATCTTCGTCGCTCAATTTACTAAGTTCCTGAGCAACTATTTTAGTGCGTCGCGCATCACCAAATTGTTGCTTCATTTCCAAAAGTTCGTTTTTAATAATTTTTAAAATCTGTTGTTCATCTGCCAAAATGGCCTTTAGCTTGGCGATTAGCTTTATGAGGTTGGTTAGTTCGTCCTCGATTTCTTGGCGTTGCAGCCCGGTTAGGCGGCGCAGCTGCATAGCCAGGATAGCCTGGGCTTGGATAACCGTTAGTTTGAACTTCTTGATTAGGTTGGTTTCGGCTTCTTCAGGAGTCTGACTGGCGCGGATTGTTTTAATGACTTCGTCAATATGGTCCAGGGCTATTTTTAAGCCTTCTAAAATGTGGGCCCGCTCTTTGGCTTTTTTAAGCTCAAATTCCGTACGGCGGCGAACTACCACCTGACGGTGTTTAATGTGTTCTTGGATAATGTCCTGGAGGCCCAAAACTCGTGGTTGGATACCATCAACTAAAGCCAACATGTTGTAGTGGATAGCAGTTTGTAGCGGCGTTAATTTATAAAGCTGATTTAGCAGCTTTTTGGGGTAGGCATCTTTTTTAAGTTCCACAACAACCTTGACTGAGCCGCGGGAGCTTTCATCTCGCAGATCAGCAATACCACTGATTTTCTTTTCTCGTACTAGATCAGCAATTTTCTCAACCAAGCCGGCTTTATTAACACCGTAGGGAATCTCGCTGATAATAATCCTGTGACGGCCGCCCTTGCTTTCTTCAATCTCGGCTACACCCCGTACTACCACGCCGCCACGCCCAGTAGCAAAAGCCGTGCGGATAGATTCACGGCCGTAAACTACTGCCCCAGTTGGAAAGTCCGGACCCCTAACATGCTTCATTAAATCATCTAGCGTAGCTTCGGGGTTATCTATCTGTTCAATAGTGGCATCAACTAGTTCGCTCAAGTTGTGCGGTGGTATGTTGGTAGCCATACCAACGGCAATACCCAGTTGCCCGTTGAGCAACAAATTTGGCAGTTTGGCTGGCAGAACCTCTGGTTCCCGGTAGGTCCCGTCGAAGTTGTCGCGGAACGGTACGGTTTCCTTATCTATATCTTCCAGTAGCGATTCGGAAGCGCGGGTCAGCCTGGCTTCGGTATAGCGATAAGCAGCCGGCGGGTCACCGTCCATACTGCCGAAGTTACCCTGGCCATCAACTAGCGGATAACGGGCAGAAAATGGTTGAGCCAATCTAACCATAGCGTCATAAATAGCACTGTCGCCATGGGGGTGGTACTTACCCATAACTTCACCGACAATCTGGGCGCTTTTAGTGTGTTTAGCACTACTTCTAAGATTATTTTTATCCATGACATAAAGAATTCGGCGGTGCACTGGCTTTAGGCCGTCACGTACATCTGGTAGCGCTCGGGCAACAATCACGCTCATAGAGTACTGAAGATAGCTGGTCTCCATCTCCTCTTCAACTGAGCGTCCTAGCACCGTTTTAGAGTGCTTGTCGGCCGTCGGAATCAAATCCTTAGAGTACTTATCAGCCATGGAAAGCCTCCGGCTTTAGTCGCCAGTCACTAGTCCCTAGTCGACAGTATTTGACTGATGACTGATTTGCTTCGCAAATCATATGTCCAGGTCCTTTACGAATTTGGCGCGGCTTTGGATAAAGTTTTTGCGCATTTCCACTTCTGTACCCATAAGTTTAGAAAAAATAGAATCGGCTTTTTCGGCGTCTTCTACTTTGACCTGAATCAGCACTCGATTGGCCGGATCCATGGTGGTTTCCCACAGTTGCTCGGCATCCATCTCCCCCAAGCCTTTGTAGCGCTGGATACTTACGCCAGCTTGTTTAATACGGTCATCGCTTTTATCCGTCTTGATGCCTTTAGAGCTTCTTTCTTCAATAATCTTATCAATGATGGAGTCCCGCTCTTCGTCCGTGTAGGCATAGTGCCTGGTCTTACCTGAGACAATGGCATAAAGGGGTGGTTGAGCAGCATAGACATGGCCACCTTCTAGTACCGGCCGTAAATGACGAAAGAATAGGGTCATCAGCAAAGTGCGAATATGAGAACCATCAACGTCGGCATCAGTCATAATGACAATCCGTTCATATCTTAAACCGCTCATATCAAATTGTTCTTCGATACCAACGCCTAGAGCTTTAATCAGATTTAAGATTTCCTGATTAGCTAGCATTTTATCGACTCGCGCCCGCTCGACATTAAGCACCTTACCGCGCAGCGGTAGGATAGCCTGGTAAAAACTGTTGCGGCCATCCTTGGCCGATCCGCCGGCTGATTGGCCCTCGACGATAAACAGTTCGGCCTGGGAACGGTCACGGGTAGCACAATCGGCCAGTTTACCGGGCAGGCTGGCGCCGTCCAGCGCGCCTTTCCTGATGATACTCTCACGGGCCGCCCGGGCGGCCTGGCGGGCCCGGGCTGCTAACAAGCCTTTGCCAACAATCTTCTTAGCAATGGCTGGATGCTCTTCCAGATAATAGGCCAACCACTCGTTCATCACCTGCTCTACATAGCCACGCACCTCTGGATTACCAAGTTTATTTTTAGTCTGGCCTTCAAACTGCGGGTCGGGAATTTTAACCAAAATAACAGCCGTTAAACCCTCACGACAGTCCTCGCCGGAAAGATTTTCTTCCTTTTCTTTGATCAGGCTGTTCTTGCGAGCGTAATCATTAATAACCCTTGTTAGCGATGTTCTAAAACCAGTTAAGTGCATCCCGCCATCCGGATTGTAAACATTGTTGGCAAAGGCCATAACGGTGTCGCTAAAACTGTCGCTATACTGGAGCGCTATCTCGACCACACCGTCGCCCACTTCTTTCTCGACGTAGAAAATGTCCTCGTCAAGCGGCTCTTTACCGGCATTGAGGTGACGCACATAGGATTCAATACCACCTTCAAAATAGAAGGCATAGGCTTGCCCAGACCTTTCATCACGCACCGAAGCTTTAAGACCTTTAGTCAAATAGGCTTGGTGACGTAAGTAGTTAGTCACCCACTCGTAATCAAAGTCGGTGCTGACAAAGACAGTCGGATCAGGATAAAAAGTTATGGTTGTACCAGTTGCTGTGGTTGCCCCGGCCTTCTTAACTGGGCCGGTTGGTACTCCACGCTCATACTCCTGTGACCAAACGAAGCCATCGCGTTGAACTATCACCTTAAGCTTGGTTGATAGAGCATTGACGACACTTGAACCTACACCGTGCAGGCCACTAGAAACTTTATAGCCTCCGCTGCCGAACTTACCACCGGCGTGCAGCATTGTCAGAACGGTTTCTAAGGTACTTTTACCAGTCTTTGGGTGCTTTTCGACGGGAATACCACGACCATTGTCATTAACGGTTACAGAGCCGTCTGCGTGGATGACAACTTCAACTTTTGTAGCCTGGCCGGCAATAACCTCGTCAACAGCGTTGTCAGCCAGCTCTTTAATCATATGGTTCAGGCCCTCTGGACCGGTGCTACCGATGTACATCCCCGGACGCTTACGGACCGGTTCTAAACCTTCTAGAACCTGGATTTGGCTGGCATCATAGCGGCCACTAATTTTTTTGTCTGCGCTCATCCCGTTAGAACCTCACCCTTGCCCTCTGTAAATCATTGGTCGTTGGATATCTAAAACAACTCCCATCTAAAGTGAGGTTGTAAGTTGCAGGCTGAGGTCTAACGGGACTCACTAAAATACCCTCTCTATAATCTTTCTTTTTACCCCACACATTTTACAGGCGTTTTCGTAATCTGATTACAAACTACTATCACCCTGGAAATGTGAGGGGTGTCGTCCGCCTAGGCGAACTCCATCTGTTTCCACTCTGTTTATATTCTAGCAAAAAAGACAGCTTACAACAAGCTTTCATAGTCTTTTCAAAGGCCTGTGGGGGTATAGGGGTACGGGCGAGGATTTATTTGTAGCTAAGATTACCGTCAGGGTCGATACGTATAGTTTGACCCTGCCCCTGGCTGGGTTTTACTACTGTTCCGGCCGTAGCTTCGGGCTTGGGCTCACGCTCTATTCTAAGTTCACCGGAGTGTCCAGATTCGGCAGTGGTATGCACTGCTTCATCTTGAGGAACTGTACTGCCTGTACTCATTTGAGCTGGATGAGCCGGAGGCCTGGCAGACGGCGCAGCAGTAGGCCAGGACGACAGGCCGCTACCAGCGCCAGCCTTGCGTTTGGCTAGCCATTCATCAAGGAAAGAACCAGAAGAGGGTTGGAGGGTTGGAGGGTTGGAGGGTTTAGATACAGCTGCCGGTGCTCCTGGCATAGCTGGCGGCAGGCCCGCCTGTCCGGCAGGCGGGCCAAAAGGCGACAAACCAAACGCTGACGGCCTGCCCTCCGAAGCCTTGGCGAAGGAGGGCGGCAAATTTGTTGGTCTCGGCTCCGTTTTTAAGCGATCGAATATCTCTTTCTCCACCTCCGCTTTGGGGCGTCCGTGCTTAGCCCAAGATAGCTGTTTGAGGGCATCAGCCAGCTGTTTATTGGGGCTACCAAGCGGCGGCAGGGTAGCCATTGAGAACGGCTGGACTGGCACTCCGCCAATCATCATACGCACAACTGTATTGGCGTTAGGCAAAAATTGCAGGTCATCAATGTCAAAAACTGGGGCGAACTGCTTAGCCAAAAATTCGGCGTCGTTAGTGCCAACCCGAAAACAGACTACCGTGCCGACATTGCCGAAAACAGCGTCGCGTACTTCTTCGGTTAACTGAGTGGTAAACTGATTGGCAACTATTAAGTTAAGATGATATTTGCGGGCCTGGCTTAAAATATCGGCAAACGATTCAGTGCTGAAATTCTGGAATTCGTCGACATAAAGACAAAAGTCCCGACGGTACTCTTCGGGCACGTCCGCCCGACTCATGGCTGCTGCTTCGAACTTCATGACAAAAATCATACCTAGCAGTTTGGAATTAAGATCACCAGTCCGTCCGCGACTCAAATTAACTAGCAGGATCTTGCCCTCATCCATAATCTCACGCAGATTAAAGGCACTTTTGGTCTGGCCGATGATATTGCGCATCATCTCATTAGACAGAAAGGCGCCGAATTTGGAAACAAACCAGCTAATAACTTCGCCAAAGTCGTTGGAGCGTTGGGATTGGGGCATTTCCTTGCGCCAGAATTCCACAACATTCTGATCTTTGACGTGCTGAAGTTTTTTGTCCACAAAGGCCGGGTCACGAAAGAGCTTTGGGATATCCACGAATGTACCGCCTTGCGGATCAGCCATGATAGCCAGCGCAGAGTTACGAAAGATGTGTTCGTAACGGGGTCCAATGATTCCGGTGTGGCCTGGGTCGTAAAGTTTATAAAGCATATTGATGGCCTCCTGGATCAAGAAGTCTTTTTGATCTTCGGTATGGTATTCGAACATATTTAGCCCCATGGGATAGTCGGTATCGGCCGGACTGAAGTAAATAATGTCCTCCGTGCGCTCTTTTGGCACCATTGCTAGCAGTTTTTCAGCTGTATCGCCATGTGGATCCACAAACGCAAAGCCGCGGCCCTCCAGCATGTCCTGGATAGCCAAATTTTCCAGAAAGGTTGATTTACCAGTACCGGTTTGCCCTACAACATACATATGTCTCGCTCGGTCGGCCTGTTCCATACGGATAGCCTTCTTGGCCCCGCGAAACATATTGTAGCCCAGTAGTAATCCCTCCTCTGGCACGTTCCTGGGACCATCAACCTGTTTAGAGGCTTGACGGGCTAATTGCGAGGTGGGGATGTTTTGCTGATCGGGAAAGTGGAAAAGTGTAGCTAGCTCAATGGCTTTTAGAATGTTACGGTCCTTGCCTTGAGGGAAAAAGCGCAGTATGTAAGCTGTCACAAAACTGTCAATGTCTTTAGCTGGTACAAACTTAAAGCCGTTTCGCCCCGGCGCATCAAACAGTGCAAAAGTTGCCACCAGATTGTTTAAGATAGTTTGAGCCCGATGACTAATATTGGACGAGGCGACTAGTCGGATGAGTACTTCATAACCTGGTAGCTTAGTTTTCTCTTCTATTAGCTCGGCTAGTGATTTATCCAGCGAGGAGGGTTCGTCTTTGGGTTTTTCGCCCTGCTCCCCGGTGGCTTCCGGTGGCTTACCCAAAGCCGTAAAAACCTGGCCTACGCCGGAAAACGCTATCTCCATCCCTTTGGGCTTGGACTTACCCTTGCGTTTGGTATCAGCTAGCGAAGTAGCCCGTTTTCGCCAGGAGTTGGCTGCCGGACGCAGCAAGATTTGGATACCGGCGCCGTCTTCTTTGGTTAAATTGGAAAAAGCGTTCAGCAATGACTGCATGGTGTCACGTTTTATGTCTTGATAGGTAGCGATTGGGTAGGCGCAGTCCTCTTTTAAGACTAGTTCGCCGCCTAGCGTGCCAGAAATCCGGCCGACCGGACTAAAAATATTATGTTCAGCCACTTCTTCTAGCCTGGCGGTTGGGTAAGCGCTAACGATGGCTTGTTCAACAACTCCTAAAAGAGCTACCGGTACCGCGGCGTAAAAATGTACCGTTCCCTTAGAGGCTACTATTTCCAGGGCTATGTGCCTCTGGCCGTAAAATTTACTTCTTAGGCCTTTTTGGAAAGTGCTGGACAAAATCCCATACAAAACCTGAGCCCGACTGATATTTTCGTCTACCACATCACGTACGTCGCGGCTACCCACTTCAGTATCATCACTTGGCGGCGGTAAGTGAATAAGAACCGGAACCATCTTAAGTCCTCGTTCGTAGTTTTTCTGCTCGCGGTAGAGGCGGCGAATGTATAAATAAGCAAAAGCGCAGCCAGCTAAAACTAGGACCAAAAAACTCACTAAAACCAAGAGTACGTTCATACGGTTACTGCATCATCCGTCTTAATAGGTTTATTAAATCTCTTTTGAATATAGTCCGCCTTCACTTTACTCATTTCAGCCTTTTGCTTATGGGGGTCGCTTTTAGTTTGAGCGACAATTTCTTTAGCCTTATCTACCCATTGTTTTTCTATCAAATTGGTATCGTGTGCTGTAAGCTTGGACGACGCTGTTGATGTTACTGGGGTTAAAGTAGTGGGTTGACCAGTTGCTGCGGGCATAGCAACAGGGACGTCAGGTATAACCGGCAACGGTTGAATTACTGCGGGGGTTGGCTGCTTACCGGCTGCCGATTCGCCTTCAGCAGGCCCAGTTTCAATAGCTCTTTCCTCAGCTTTTCCTGGTTGCTCTGGGAGTTTAGGCACTTCAAATGGGATTTTTGGTTCTCCACCACCTGCTTCATTCATACCACTATTATACTTTACGTTCTGCGTCCGCTGTAAAAAAATAACCCCCCAGCCACCAAAAGCATAATTAGCCCATCCACAATACTGAAGGAGCCTGTGCTAAGAAACATAATGAATACCACCGCTATAACGCTAAAAATTCCAATGCGAAAACGGGTTTTAGGGGCAACCTTGCCTTTTCGAAGATAAGCTATCAGATAGCCTCCGCTTAATAGAAGCGTCAGCATCAAGCCGAAGAATAGTACAGCATAGGAAATGTCCGTTACTGGATTGGTTAATAGCACGACTGCCAACAAGGCTAAAAAACTACCAGCCGATAAAACTGCTGGTAGTAGAAATTGCCAGGTGCGTGTTTTCATCCGAAACAATTGTAGAACATGGAGCAAGGACGGTAAATGCGCCCATTTAAATAATTACTTTATAGCGCTTACCGCCCTATGCGTCGAAGGGTGACTGACCGCTCGCCTGTGCTTTAAGCACAATTGAGCGTTATTTAAGTTCGGCGCCCCATGACCGATTCCCGCGGCCTTTCGACAGGCTCAGGGTCGTTCGAGCTTTTTTGGCTTGCCTTGAGCAAGCCAAGCTTGTCGAACGGTAAGTTTTTTGTTTTAGCTAGGCGACTCGTCGCCAGGTTAACTTACAGCTACAAGCATATTACAGAGTCGCCGTTTAGTCAAGTCAACTCTATTGTAGTAAGTACAATACTTAGGATATTATTGGCTTTTATCTCCATAGTTTTTATTACTACAATTTGAAGAATCTTCGCTCGGGATGGCAGGTCAATTCGCCTAATCAAGTCTATTTACAAACTCTGCATCACATTGAGTTCGGCTTGGCTTGCGAAGCTGAGCTTAAAGCTTTCTTTTTGCTCCACGATGTCCAAAAAAAGTGGTCTATTACTTGGATCGACCGTCCTAGCTAACTCAGGGGTTGTACAATGGTGCTCGTTTCTCTTCTCAGGATGCCCGTAAACAGGCTTGGCGGCTTTGGCGTTGGGATCCCCCAGGTACAAGCTATTTCTTATATCTGGATCAGAGCTACAACAGAGGTGAAATACTATGCCAGGCTATAATAAGTCCGCCAGTTCCACAGCCTAGATTAAGCAATCGGCCTTTTTTTACGTCCAATTTAAAGGTCCGAATAATTTCAGCAAGTAGCGTTTTTCGATAGCACGGCCGATATTTGGCGTAGTATTTTGCCCTGTCTTCAAAACCGGCGTCGCCAAAATCGCGCATAACTCAATGATAGCGAAATAGGCTAGGCATTTTTGACTCGGCCGGCAATGAAAATCGGCTGGCATATGCAGCCAAAATCAAAAATAGATTAAAATCTGACTGAAAGTTATGCACAGGTTTATTATAAAAAGCCTTAAAATCTTGTTGACAATAACATAAGCGCGTTTATAAGATGAAGATGGCACTTGAATAAAAAAAGTGCTCAAAACAAAAACGAATAGTAACAACGGCTTCTCGCAAGCCGT
>JACPKG010000021.1 GCA_016187175.1 Candidatus Saccharimonadota bacterium | reverse complement strand
GTTTTACATGAACTACAACTATCATGTGGCAAATTTTAGCGGAAACTTTGTGCCTAATTTAAATTTAACAAGTGCAGAAATTAAAGCACAGATCAATAGTATATAGACCGGGAATCCCCAGTAGGCAAAGGTCCAGGTATCGATTGTAAGCATAGTTATTCCCGCACTAATTACCCCCAGGAAGTACAATAACCAGTTTTCGGTTTGAGGTGCGATGTATGATTTGACGACTGTTGGTAAAGCGGCTAAACCATCAGCTAAAATAGCAAAAGCAATGGCCATATTACCTTCGCCCGTCAAAGCCCATAGGGCCAAGCCGAGCAATGATAGTCCTCCGCATACATAGTCAAATTTTTTCAGCCGCCAGTACGCCTTCTTATTCATAAAAGAAGCAGTCAAAACTATTAATGGCCCGAAGCCTACCATAAATGTCATTAGTGATTGAAGTCCTACGCCCTCTCCGATTTGCGCCCCAAAAGCAACGAGAGGTGCCAGTGCCCATAGCGAAAATGTCACACGATTAGGCTTCACTTTGCCTTTTAGCGTTAGATAAGCGTACCCCAGACTGCCCCATAGATTTAGTAGGGCTGCAAAGATTACAAATTTATCGCTAATCACTATTTTATTTTACTTTGGTTCTAAGCTGCATGTAATGCTGTCGTTGGTCTGGCGATAAATGCTCAATCGAATATCTAAGTGCTGTGCGCGGCATTTCGTGGGCGTGTTTATCCAAGAATTCTAGCAACGCTGCCCTGTTGCGTTTGCCGGCTTCACGCAGCATCCAACCGATGGCTTTATGGATTAAGTCGTGCGTGTCATTGAGCTGTATTTCGGCTATTGCAAATGTGTCATCCAATTGCTTTTCGCGTATGAATTGCCATGTGCTGACTATGGCAATCCGCCTCTCCCAAATATCTGCGGAGCGAGCGAGTTTATAAAGAGGCTGGCGAGGCTTATCCATTAGATATCCGCCAATTACATCCCGGCAACTTATGTCTACTAAATCCCAGTTGTTTATGCGGTCTGTGCGGCGCAGGTACAGCTGGTAGAGTTCTTTCTTTTCAGTCTCTGTCGCTCTCTTCGCTTGATTTGTCATGATTATCAGCGCCGCCAAGCGGCGTTCATGAATCGGGTCCTCGAGCAACTTTTCTATTTCAGCCAGCGGCAAGTCTTTGAACTGCTTGCAAACGGCACGAATAGTCGGGACGCGCAGGCCGATAAATTTATCGCCTGCCCCGTATTGCTGTTCGCCAGTCTTAAAAAACCGTTGCGCATGCGCAGCGGCCCCCGCATTGGCATGTTTATCCAGCTCTACTTTAATGTCTTCCGCTTTCATAATAGCTTGGCTTGCCTGCCCTTCGTAGCTTCAGCGCAGGAGGGTTAAGTATTCCCTGCTTGCTCAACTATTACTATTTAAACAGTTTGAGTATCTGCAAAGAGCCTTCAACGATCTCATCTTGAAAGCTCTTTGTTAATGTTATTAGTCTTGACTCGAGTCTGTTGAGTAGTATCCCTGTCCCTAATGGTAATGGTGTCGTCATCGAAGGTTTGCCCGCCTTCGTCCGCATGAGGTGAACTACGATGGATATTCAAGAAGTCGATGGTCATACCAGGCTAATTTTTTTATCCAAAGCTTTAGCGACCTTAGAGAGAGTCTTGCGGGTTGGGTTGGAATCAAAGCTCTCCAAGCGGGCGATGGCTTCCTGTTGCATGCCTGCTTTTTTAGCCAGCTCCGCTTGGCTCATCTTACGTTCCAGCCGAGCCTTTATAAACTCCTCGGCTAAGCTGAATTCTTCTTCTAGCGCATCGTATTCAGCCTTGAATTCTGGGTCCTTCATCCACTCAGCAACTGCATCAGCAGCGTTAGTAAATTTTCGGCCCTTGATAATTATGTCGCTCATAACAGTTATAAGTATAACGTATGTGTTATAGTTATGTCAACTCACTTCGTCTGCTCCGCGCAATTTTCAGTTCGTTCTCTGGAGTCTTCTGGGTACGTTTCCTGAAAGCATGCAAAAACATTACTGTACGTTTGCTAGTGAGCGCTATATAAAATATTCTTAGCTCGTTTTGGCCGCGTATTCGCAATTCATATAGGCCCGATTTTAGATAACGGACATGTGGCATGCCTAAATTTGGCCCGTAAGCCTCCAGCAATTTAATATAGCGAGCGACTTTGGCGCGCGTTGCTTTGTCTTGCTTTTCGATAAAATAACGCGAAGGTTCTTCGCCACGGCTTGTCCGGTAGTAAGTGATTCTGTATTGATTCATTGGCGGGCATCTAACTTGCCCACCAGATCTGTTATTTTTACTCTTTCTTGTTTGGTCGTATCTCTATTACGAACCGTGACTGTATCATTCCTTAATGTGTCGAAGTCGATGGTGATGCAATAAGGAGTCCCTATTTCGTCTTGGCGGCGGTAGCGCTTGCCGATGTTGCCGTTGTCATCAAATTCGACTGCTCCGATGTCTTTTTTGAGCATCACATAAACTTCCCTGGCTTTTTTGACTAGCTCCGGCTTGTTTTTCAGTAATGGGAAGACGGCAACTTTGACAGGTGCCAAATGAGCTGGCAGCTTCAGAAAAATCCTCTGCTCTCCTGCTTGTTCGTCAACAGAATACGAATTAGAAATAACTGCCATGACATGACGGTCAACGCCAAAAGTCGGTTCGATAACATGCGGGATGAATGGTTTGCCGCCGTCCTTTGGCCGGTATTCTAAATTCTTGCCAGACATTTCCTGGTGGTTTTTAAGGTCAAAATCGGTGCGGTAAGCTAGGCCGGCGATTTCGTCAAAGCCCAGCGACGGAAAATCATAATAAAAATCGATGGTGCGTTTTGAATAGTGCGCGCGGTCTTCCGGCGGAACTTCATGCTCCTTAATTTTCGAGCTATCGAGCCCCAGTTTTTTGAACCAGGAATTCATATCTTTGCGCCATTTTTCAAAATTCTTTTCCCAGTCTTTAGGATCTATAAACCATTCAAATTCCATAATTTCGAATTCTCGGACTCGGAATATAAAGTCGCGCGGACTGATTTCGTTACGAAAAGCTTTTCCAATTTGGGCTACGCCAAAGGGCATATCAGGTTGGAAACTATCGACAACATTTTTAAAATTAGTGAAGATGCCCTGCGCCGTCTCCGGCCGAAGATAAGTCCGCCCCTGTTTATCATAGACCATTACGCTGTTATTTCTCTGAAGTTCCTTCATCTCGAATTCAAGGACTATCTGATTGTTCCTGTCCTTTTCTTCGAATTTTCCTGTTAAATGTGTGCCGTTTTTCGGCTCAAAAGATCCCCACGTTGGACCCACAAAGGTCCTAAGTAGTAAATTGAATGGCTTCGGTTGTCCGAATGAATGTTCCTTACCGCAAGATGGGCACTTATTAACATCAATCTGGTCAACACGAAATACACTATGACAGTTTTCGCATTCAACAAGCGGATCACTAAATGTGTCTACGTGACCACTAGCTTCCCAGACTTTGGGGTTCATAATAATCGTCGTGTCGACAAGGTACATATCGTCCCAGCCATCAACAAAGAATTTTAGCCACTGGTCAACTATGTTGCGCTTGAGCTGCGCGCCCAGTGGCCCATAATCCCAGGTGCCGGCCAAGCCGCCATAAATTTCACTGCCTTGATATATAAACCCGCGCCGCTTACACAAGCTAACGATATCTTCCAACGCCACGCTCATGTTTTGGTAGACTCCGTTGATGTTTTTTTGCTGGGTTTATAAAACCACTCATAAATCCCGATTAACCATGTAGCGCTATAAGCAAAGTTCAAAAAAATATTCCCCATTGTTTATTAATGTAGGCAGTAATGTACCAAAAAGGCTGAGAGGCGAAGCCGACTACAAAGCCCCATTTGTTTTTTTTAGCCACCAGCAAGATTGACAATACGCCCAAAGTAGCAATGCCTATTTGAGCAACAATGTCCAGCGTCTCACTCATCTTACCCACAGATTATAAACTATTTAAGCTCGTAACGTATATTACATTTCCTACCAAAATTAACGATCGTTAATTTTAGTAGAATATTTTTAAAGCCAATAATCACAAGAGCCACAAGGCACTAACACAAGTTACAGCCTGTTAAACTCGGAGGAAGGACTTCAGCATGGACTGGATAAGCGGCCCGCAAGCGGACGCTACTTGGTCAGCTTCGGTCACGCGGTGAAGTACCTGCGGCCTGCCCGCGCTAAAACCGAGACGTAAAAATTTTATGTGGTTAGCTGTCAAAGAACCATTACCCTTTGGCTGAGGATCGAAGCGCATCTTTTCCATATTAATAGTGTAGGATTTGGAGGTACTCAGTTTGGCGCCCGAAGAATCTGAGCGTAGGTTAGGCATATGGCCAGCCAGCTTTAGAAGTTGCATATTAAACCAAAGACCTGTCAAGCCGGCGTCAATCTCAAGCTCGTTAAGCGCAGCCAAACCTCTGTCTAGTAGTTCAAAGTAAGCAGCCTCGGGCTTATCCTCGGTCGCTTTATTGGTAATTCGCAAAAGCTCATAAGCCAAATTAGTCCGTTCGATGTCTTGAACAATATTGCCGTAGTGACGGACTAGCCGCGACGAAATAAGAGTGTTAATTTCACCGCGACCTGCTATTAGCGTCAAGTCGCTGACGGAAAATAGTTCGATACCACCGGCCAGTTTGCTTTGGCTTTTACGTACGCTTTTGGCGATTGCCCCAACCTTGCCGTGATCAGGTGTTAAAAAGGTTAGTATGCGATCGGCTTCGCCGTAATCAATCCGGTTTAAAATAATACCTTGTGTAGCAAATTGGCGCGAACTCATGGTAGAACTTGGTCAATAGACCTGGCAAGTTCGGATATTGCAGTCGCTGATTTGTAGCGATAAGCAGTAATACCTAGTTGACTAAAGCCCAGGCCTTCTAACTGTATATCCTGGGCAGACACGCTGCTATAAATTATGATCGGTACGTCTTGCCACTCCGGGTAACTGCGAAACTCGTACAAGAACTCAACACCACTGTGGCCAGCTATAAATAAATCAAGCACTATAATGTTCGGCAGCACCTGGTCAGTACTATCAATAGCCGTCTGGGCATCCACATGCCAATCAACTGTGTGGCCTGCCCGCTTCAAGACTTTTTTGAAGTTCACAGCCATGATTCGGTCCGGCTCAATCAATAAAATACGGGCCATTTAAGCAAACTCTTTTTGCAAGAGGTCCGACCTTGGAAAAAGATAGGTAAAATCTGGTGATTTTGCATAAAATCTCTTTGCTTTTTCCAAGGTCGGACCTCCCAATATTTTTAGATGATTTGCAACTGCTTACTGACTGGTACAGCAGTGGCCAGTCCATGCATGCCACCATGGGCGGCAGCTCGCAATGGTTGCCACATGGCACTGCAAAGCATATCCGCAATCAACACGCCGCTAGCGGCCCCCGGAGGAATACTAGGCAATGGCTGCCTCGCCCTACCTACCAAGCTGCGGGCTGTCCGTAGAGTTTTATCGCTCAACCCATGAACACTACTAAATACCCCAGTAGATATGACACTCCCGTGGCGGTGTGCGCCAAGCAATAATTTGTAGTGTTTTTGTTGGACCTGGGCCGCCTGGGCACGGATCATGCTGGCGCTTAAAACTTGCAGTGCGGCTAACAGGCTCTGGGGATGGGCAAGCACTGGCGTAAGGCGATTTTGGACATCAACTAAAAGTTCGGTGTCGTATTTTTTAGCATAAGGCGTTAGACGGTGAGCTACTTCAGCCAGCACAGCGCCGATGGCCACCGGTTGAAACTCCATATCGCTTACTTGGCTGGCTTTAAGTACCAACCGATAGGCTTCTATTAACTGCAAACCGTTATCTGCGCTCAGTAATATTTTGTCAGCGTGGGCCCTTACCGCTTGTCGGGCAAAACTTTCAGTCTGCAGTGACTCAACGATACCTTTAATCTGCAGCAGCGGCAGGCTCAGATCATCGCTAAGTGCCGCTAAAAGTGCATAGACTGGGGACGAGTCCCCTGCCGCGTGGCTAGTTTTACTTTTTCTCATACCCTCAATAAATTGCTGTCTAGATTATAGCACCGATTTTTGGGTTACAGATTGTAGGTCGTAGGTTACCCGTCCGTTAAGGGGCGAAAGTTAGGCTAGCAAGAATCGGATTGTTGAAGTCGTTGAAAAAATCATTGCTCTCAGAGTAAATTTTTAGTGTCTTGTCACGCACTTTGATTATCACCATTGAACCATTAGTGTCTTGGTCAAGCTTCCCGTCTAGCTTCGTTCCCGGTTGAACATTAGCGACGCCAGCCATTTTTGGCGGAACATAGGCTGCGGCCTTCAGGCTGCCGTCCTTGATAGTGGTGTCATATTGTTTAAGGACTGTGCTGTAGTCTTGGTTGCTTAGTTCTACACGCAGAGCATAAGCCGCCGTACTCTGTAGCCCTGGAATAACACCTGGGTGGAAATAACCGTTAATAGGCTGGTTGGTTGATGCTTCATCAACATAAGCACTCCAGGTTTTAGGATAATCAAAAGTGATTGTTCCATAAGTTACCGGACCTTTATAAGTTTTGTTTGGCAGTTTTTCTTTTTCGGCAAAGGCTTTCTCTAACTGGTTGTTTTGGTCAGCTTTCGCTTTGTCTACTGCAGCAACAACAATTTTATCGACATTGTTCTTATACTCTTGTTTATCATCCCATGTCTTGATAGCAAAAAGAGTAGTGGAGATTAGTGTAACCACAAGAAGCATGATAATAACAGCCCAGGGAACATTGCCATTTTGATCCTTACGTATCATATAGCTTATGGTACAGCAGTCTATCAAGTCTATAAAGTCAAAAGTCCATCAATAAATATACAGGAACAGGGAGCCGGATCTTTTGAAAGGTTGTTTGCCCGGAATTGGAAAGGCATGGCTGACGACCTTTAGCGCTTGTTTAGAATTTCTGGCAGACAGTAGTTTATCCAACCGTCCCATGTGGTGAGCTATTAAAAAGACAAACACGCCGTCGGCCTGCGATAAATCAGCTTGCCAAAAAGACTGCAGCCTAATCTTTACTCGCCAGCCATAACGCCGTGTCCTCAACCATGAATAGACAAATAAAAACGGGTTAATTTCGTAACCGACCGCCCTAAATCCCCGCTCAGCTGCCAGCGCTAGTAATCTACCGTCACCTGAACCTAAGTCAACCAATGTCTGTCCGGCCGTAAGACCGAGCAGATCCAAAGCTTCTTCACGCTGTTTTTTCATAGTTGGCAAATATGGTGCGCCAAAAAAAAGTACAAAGCTGTAAGCCAATATTAACAATAGTCCAAGCATCCAGCCGGTCCAGAGAACATAGTCGTACCAGTTCATCGTGAAAGGTTCGTCCTTAGCAAAAGCAAAGAGATTTTTTGTAAAATCAGATCTTTCATTTTGCTTTTTCCAAGGATGAACCTTGGTTATGGGTGATTTTTTTTATTTTGTTTTCGGCGGTTTTTAGGTACTTTTCTATTTCGGCAATCAATGTCAACGCCTCTTCGTATTTTTCAATCGCTTCGTCTAGGCTAACTTTATCGCTTTCAAACCACTCAATAATTTCTGACAACTCAGCATTCATTTTTTGATAATCCCGCTTCGATTCTTTGGTCGTCATTGCTTACTATTATTACATTAGAGGTCCGACCTTGAAAAAAGATAGGTAGAACCTTGGGGTTTTTATTTTGATTTTGGCTTTCCTCAAGGTCGGACCTCGTGAAGTGTGGTAGCGGTTGCATTTATTTTGCCATCGCTGAGTTCTATATTTAGATCATCACCTTTAACAATCTGGCGGATGCTACGCACATGTTCCCTGCCCTTACTAATAATGGCGTAGCCTCGCTTAAGAGCGGCCCGCGGATCAAAAACGTTGATTAGCTTACGGGTGGCTTCCATGTTACGCCTAGCTTGGTCAAGTGACGAAATTACTTGATTTGTTAAGTATTTTCGTTCGCCTACTAAATCAGTCTGTATCGTGCTAATGGTATCCATCAAAAATTTCCGCAAGCCCGCTTGAACATTACCAAGCTGAGCAATCACTTGTCGGCGGTCCGGCGCAACGATTTGGGCCGCATTGGTAGGCGTGCTGGCGCGCCTGTCGGCCGCCAGTTCGGCTAAACTAACATCAACTTCATGGCCGATGGCCACCAGCGTCGGCGTGCGGCTGCCGGCAATGGCCCGGACCACCCTTTCGTCATTAAAAGCCGCCAGGTCTTCAGCACTGCCTCCGCCCCGTGTCAGCACTATCACGTCGGCCAGCGGGCTAAGTTGTTCAAAATGCTTCATGGCTGAGGTTATCTGTATTGGCGCTTCGGCTCCTTGCACTAAGACATCAACTAGTAAAATCTCTAGCCCACCCCACCGCTCGCCCAGGATTTTAATAAAATCAGCGCAAGCGGCTGAAGCCTCGGCGGTTACCAGCCCAATCCGGCGAGGTATTTCTGGCAATGGCCGCTTGCGCTCGGGTGCAAATAAACCTTCTGCTTCCAATTTATCGCGCAGCAAATCGGCGGCTTTTTTAACTGCTCCCTCCCCTACTGGCTGGATGGATTGAAAAGTTATACTAAAGCCGAACTGAGGATGCAGCCGCGGCGCGCCAACCACCCGCAGTTTAAGTCCATCTTCTAGCGGACCCGGAAGACTGTAAACACTGCCAAAAAATTTAATGGACGCTAAGTCGTCTTTAATATCAAAATAGACCCAAGCGTTACGACTGACTTTAAAATTTGCCAACTCACCCTCTATAGTTACGACGGGGTAAACATGTTCTATTGTTTGATTAAAAACAGCTACAAAATCGGTCGGGGTAAAAACAGTGTCGTTCATCCCTAGATTTTTTGGCCCAGGCCTTGGCGCACTGCCTTTTGATAAAAATAGTAGCCCGGCGGCAGTTGGATAAACATCATCACAATACGGAACATAATAGTTACTGATATACTCAACCCAGCCGGTATGCCAGTAGCTACTAAAACGGCTGTCATCAGGCCTTCGTAAATGCCGATACCAGCCGGTAATACGGAAATAAGACCAGCAAAATTAGCAACGGCATAGGCTAAAATTACCGCACCGATATTGACGTATTCACCAAAAGCTATGTAGACAGCATACAAAGCTGCAATCTCAGTCACGTTGGCTATCATAGTATAGACAAAAGGCCGTTTCAGAGTTCTCCAATCTTTCTTAAACACTAGATAATTATCGTGCAGCTCATCAAAAACTTCTTGGGCCCGGGCGATATTGATAGTCTCCGTATAGCGCGAGCGTGGCCTGACTACTCTAATAACCTGGTTAAGGGCCTTAGTTACGAATGTCAAGAAACTATTAATCCGACGCCGGCTTTCAATAATATAAACGCCTAGCAGCGTGCCAACAATCAGCAATGTAATTAAAGATGTCGCCGTAACCAGTACCAAATTATTAGCATGGTCACGTAAGGCTAGTAGAAAGACACCTAAAATTAGCAATGGCTGGTAGCTGACGAATAGTAAGAATAACTTGGTTATTTGGGCTAATGTAGCTTTAGCAGCGCTAACGCCTTCACTGCGAGCCCGGATAGTGAAGTAAGAAATACCGCTAACACCACCGCTAGGTAAAATATAATTCACGAAATTGAGTTCTAGGGACAGTTTGTACATTGCCCAGTGGCCAACCTTGTTCCCCAAAGTTGAAAATAACCCACGGTAAAGGCGTGCATAAACATCAAAGTTAATCAGTTTTAAGGGAATAATTAAAAACAGCGCAACGACATTAATCCGACCAAGTTCTTTAATAACATCGGCAATCTGCTGGCGCAGACCGTACACCAAAACAACTAAGGCTATAAACGTAATAATAGTTATATACAGCCGCCACTTGGAATATTTCTGGTCACTCATCTATCGCATTTCATTATACTAGAAGTGTATGAGTGAGTTCGTGTCTAAAAGTCTATGCGTTTTGGGGCGCCAGCCAACACTGAGCTTGGCTGAGCTGGAAAGTTTGTACGGTGCGCAGCACGTCAAACCCTGCCTACCCCATGCTGCATTGCTGAATATCGCGGCCAGTGAAATTAATTTCAAAAGACTCGGCGGCACGCTGAAAGTCGCCCAGCTGTTTAGCGTTCTTCCCTCCTCTGATTGGGAATCAGCCTATCAATATTTAGCGCAAAATATACCTAAGCACTTGCAGAATGTTCCCGAGGGGAAGTTCACCCTTGGAGTCAGTGCTTACGGTCTGGACGTCAGCTTGAAGGAATTTAATGCCGGGCTTTTGTCGCTAAAAAAAATCATCCGGGCTTCTGGCCGATCGGTGCGTATCGTTCCTAATAAAGCGCTCGAGCTGAACGCGGCCCAAGTTCTACACAATAGCCTAACCAAGCGCGGCGCCTGGGAGTTGCTGCTCGTGCGCGATGGCAAGCAAATATACCTGGCCCAAACGTATTTTGTACAGGATATAGAAGCCTACGCCGCCCGCGACCAAGCCCGACCAAAACGCGATGCGCGGGTCGGTATGCTACCACCCAAGCTCGCTCAAATTATTATTAATCTCGCTGTAGGCCAGATTGAGCGTACAGCGGGCAGCATACAGCGGACAGACAATAAAAGCCAAACGCCAGACGTTCAACGCTATACGCTGCGTGTCTTGGATCCGTTTTGTGGGACGGGGGTGATTTTGCAGGAAGCACTGCTTATGGGCTACCATGTCATTGGCACAGACATTGACCCCCGAATGGTTGAATATTCTAAAACAAACATTAAGTGGCTAGTAGAAAAATATCCGCAAATAGAGGGCCACGTGGTCATCGAACAAGCTGACGCCACTGCTTACCAGTGGCCGCGTTTTAGCGTTTTGGCCAGCGAAGTTTATCTTGGCCGACCGCTTGCTTCTTGGCCGACGCCGGAAAAACTTCGAGAGATTATTAACGACGTCAATACCATCATCAAAAAATTTTTGGAAAATTTAGCACCACAACTTAAAGCCGGCCAGCAAGTTTGTCTAGCAGTTCCCGCCTGGCGATCAAATGTGATAGGTCTAACCTATCACATAAAACATTTGCCGCTGCTTGATACATTAACAGATATGGGGTATAATCGTGTGGATTTAGTTCATGTTAAAAACGACGACTTGGTTTATTTCCGCGAAGACCAGATCGTAGCTCGTGAATTACTAATATTAGAGTTTCGAGGTTAGACGCTAGAGCTTCGGGAGAAAAGAGCTTCGAACATCTAGCATAAAACATCGAAAGAAGGTTTCATGTCTAAGACAAAAGCAGGCGGTTCGTCCAAAAACGTTCATGATAGTCCCGGCCAACGGCTTGGCGTTAAGGCATTTGGCGGCCAAACCGTTAAGACCGGCGACGTCATTGTCCGCCAAATTGGCATGACCAAAAGAGCCGGTAATGGTACTTCTATGAGCCGCAACTATACAATCCATGCCGCCAAAGACGGCGTAGTCAAATTCAACGACCGAAAATTCAAAAAGTTTAGCGGCGGCTCTATCCCCCGCACCGAAGTGACCGTCGAATAAAATAGCCACGCAGCGTTATCTCTAAAAGAGGACTTACTTGGCAAGGATGGCACGCAGAAAACCTATGAAGAGTGGGTGCGGACGAGCTGGACGAGAGCGAAATTCGGGGTGAGCCTGAGTAGCAATAAAGAATGGGTGGTCAATAGCTTCTATGATCTCGACCAAGTGGCCGTCCGGACTGGTGCCACTGGCCCTGATACCCCACGACTCGTAATTATCGCGGTAGACGTTACTACATTCACAGCGGTGGCGGTGGCGTTCAACAATTTTCTCCTGACCGTAAAGCTTGCGGGCCAGACTGCCACGCTGCAGCACACAGGCGTAGTCACCCAGGCGCATAGTCCCGCCAGTGTTAGCTTTATCTTTTTGGTCGGCCATATAATCTATAACTTTGTACGGACTGTTTTCGTCCAGTTCAACACTGGTAGCTTCAGCTATACCGGCACTACGGGCGGCAGCCACGATAGCCATCTGCAAACCTAAACATAGACCCAGATAAGATTTTTGATTGGCCAGACAATAGCGCGCCGCCAAAATTTTACCCTCCAGACCGCGTTGACCAAAACCGCCAGGTACCACAACGCCGTCGAGTGTCGGTAAAACCGCCTGCTCTTTTTTGTCACGTGGTAAAGCTTCGGCATTAACCCAGACGATTTCAATATTAACTTCATTGGCCCAACCGGCGGCCCGCAGAGCCTCAAAAACCGACATGTAGGTGTCCTGGTTATGCAGGTATTTGGCTATGACGCCAATACGTAGCGTTTTGCGATAATTGGTCAAGGCGCTCTTAACAACCCTCTTCCAGGCTGCCAAATCGCCCCGGTGATTGTGCAGACCTAGGCGGGATGTGATAACTTCAGCGATTCCGGCTGCTTCCATAGTCAGCGGTACCTCGTAAATCGTGCGGGCGTTGGGTAGAAGTACTATGGCTTCAGGTTCGACGCCCGAAAACAAGCTTAGCTTTGCCAAGATGGAGTGTGGCGGTTTTTCTTCGCTGCGCACAGCCAAAACATCGGGTACAATACCCAAACCGCGCAGTTCACGCACGGCGTTTTGGGCTGGTTTGGTTTTAAACTCGCGGCTGGTACTTAGATATGGCACGTAGACAACGTGAGTAAACAAACAGTCGGCTGAGCGACGCATCGAAAGCTCGCGGATAGCTTCAATAAAACTTAAGGATTCGTAGTCGCCGACCGTGCCGCCAATTTCGACGATATGGACGTCAAAGCCCTTGCCAGCTTCGATGATGTCTTGTTGGATACTATCCGTGACGTGCGGAATAATTTGGACCGTTTTACCGAGATACTTGCCGGCCCGTTCGTCACTAATAACCCTTTGCAAAATACGGCCAGACATCAAGCTGCTACTTTGGGTCAGCTCAACATCTAAGAAACGTTCGTAATGCCCCAGGTCGAGGTCAGCTTCGGCACCGTCGTAGGTAACAAAGACTTCACCGTGCTCGGCAGGATTAAGGGTACCAGCGTCCACATTAAGATAAGGGTCACATTTTTGGATATTAACTGAAAGACCGCGGGCCTTTAAAATGGTGCCGATCGAAGCAGCCGTAATACCCTTGCCAATACCAGAGAGCACACCACCGGTCACAAATATAAACTTAGTACGAGGCTTAGCCCTTAGCGCCACGCTCTTCTCCTGCCTAAAAAGCTTAATAACTGATTAGAATATAGCACAAAAGCCCAGGCGTTGGCCATTTACTGTTTACCATTTACTCTGGCGTTAGCCTCAGATCCGTTGACCATGGGTAACGGTTAACGGTGAATGTATAGTTAACGGAAAAACAGTGAACGGTGAACGGCTATTGAATTTTACTTCGTAAAATTTCAATAGCGCGGTCTTTTTGAGGATCGCGTCCGGCTTTTTGGTCTTCGTCGGACAAACCTATCGTTACGTCAGGCGTTATGCCCAGTTTATCAATGTTACTACCTTTTGGAGTATACCAACGAGCAATGGTAACTTTTAATTCCCCGCCGTCGGGTAGATTCTGGACTTGCTGTACGCTACCCTTGCCAAAACTTTTTTCACCCACAACCTGTGCGACGCCATTATCGCGCAGCGCCCCAGCTGTAATTTCGCTGGCGCTAGCAGAACCGCCATTTATCAGAACCACCGTAGGCAGACCTTTAAGGCTGTTACCGCCGACGGCATATTCGGTGCTCACCACCCGACCATCACGTCGTTGCGACACTACCATCTGACCTTTGTCCAGCCACAGACTAGAAATATCAACCGCACCCTTTAAGTAACCGCCTGGATTGCCGCGTAGATCAAGCATAATTGCTTTGACGTTTTTAGTCTTAAAATCAGCAATCGCCTCTTTGGTGAGTTTCAGGGTATCGTTAGTGAATTGACTTATTTTAAGGTAGCCGATGACGCCATCAATAGATGACTCAACACTAGCAATGGTAATCTGTTGACGGGTTATACTGACATCGAACGGCTTGTCGCGGTCGCGCAAAATTGTTAGCTTAACTGTTGTGTCAGCCGGCCCCCTAATTTTCTGTACCGCCTTATCTACTCTCATTCCCACGGTTGTCTCGCCATTAATGGCCATTATTATGTCATTTGGTTTCAAACCGGCTTTTTCGGCTGGGTAGCCGCTAAGCGGTGCCACAATCACAATATTATTATCACTATTAGTTCCCAGTTCGGCGCCAATACCGGTAAAAGTACCGGTTAGTTCTTCGTTAAATATCTTGGCTTCTTCGGGATTAAAGTAAACGGTGTAAGGATCATCTGTAGCCGCCACCAGTCCGCCTTTAACACCATCAAGCAAGTCTTGGTCATTTAGGCTACCGTCAAAGTCAGCCTTTAACAAACTATAGAGATAATCAACCGAGCCATAGTCGAGCTTTGTTGTAGTCGAGGCACCCCGGCTGAGGCTTAAGCCTTTAAAGTTAATGTCGCCCCTACCGACGGCCACGCCGCCGCTAAAAACTAAAATAGTTAGGATAAGCGTAACGAAAATCTTGACTAGCGGCCATTTCTTCTTGGGCTTCTCGGCCATAGCTTCACTAGCATTTGGACTTTGATAATCCATAGGTCTTTTTCCTCAAACTACTTATGCTCAAATTATATCATTCCAGTAGAACTGGCCTGCACCCCAAACTAAAATCCTGGTAAGCGAGTTTAATCAAACTCAAAAATGAATAAACTGCAGGTCATTAGCGGCAATCCGTTCAGCACTTATAACATAGTGGCGGTACGCCCCATCCCATTGCTGGTTGTAGTCGCTGATAAAAACTGAGCCATCATCATAGACTGCTTCCACATAAAAAGAGTGACCGTAATAACCATAGTTACTTATACCTACATCACCAACCCTTGGGCTGGTATCAACCGGTATGCCGGAGGCACGAGCATTATCATCCCACTGGTTGGCGTTACCGCGCCCTCCCCAGTACGGCATATATCGGCCACTTTCATATACTTTCCAGGCAGTGTAACTAACACACTCTCGGTTATACATCCCCCAAGAGTCAAGTACAGCATCCCGCGGCAACAAGCACCATTTTTCGGGATAAGTATCACCATTCGCAGAGTCGCAGGCTTGACCGCTGATGGCGCCGCCGGATAGACGCGCGTTGGCAATGGCCTGCTGACGACGAAGTTCATTAATTTTAGCTTGGTTATCTTTAATGACTTGGTTATAGGCTGTCTTTTGGCCCTCAGAGTAGGACAGTAGGTCGTTCTGCTGTCTAAAATCGGCATCTAGTTGGGCTTGTTGAGCCTCTTGTTCTTTAATCAATACCTGTATTTGGCGTTGTTTTTCTTGTAGCGCTAGTTTCAGTTGGGTAATCTTCTCGACGGTTGTCTTGATTTTGGTCTGCACGGTATTACGGTACTGCTGTTTATCTACAAACTCACTCAGGTTTTTAGAAGCGGCTAAAATTTCGAGAGTTGAGATTTGTCCTTCTAAATACATAGTCTTAATATTCTTGCCCAACACCCCTTTTTGGTAGACCAGTTCATCTTGCTGTTGGTTGATCTGATCTTGCAGCTGGTCGCTCTGGTGCTGGTTATCCAAAATGGCTTGGCGGATATTGTTAATCTGAGTAGATAATTTATCCACTGCGTCTTGGTAGCTAGCTGCCTGGGCCGCAAACTGGTTGGCTTTTTGGCGGTTAGAATCATTTTGTTGTTGCAGGCTGCGGATTTGATCATCGAATTGGTCAGCCACAACGATACCAGACGCAAAAAGACCTATGCTCAAAACGGTTCCAATAACAAGGGCTCTAAGTTGCGACTTAAAAATAGTCTTTTTTTTGATTTTTTGTTTTAGCATTAACAGATTAATGATAGCACCTCCGTCAAGTAACTAGCAACTAGGAGTTAGCAATTTGTAGGCTCCTTTGCTAGTTTCTGTTTCCTAATTCCTAGTTTCTATTTCAATCTTAGATAACGCCGCGCGGCAATGCTGGAAGATGCGGCACCTATAATTATACCAGCCAGAATTTGCGTGGTTAAAATCAACCACAAATTTTTTCGAAAATAATCACTTGAGTATGTAATGTCTAAAAGTCCTAGGCTGCTGGCCTGCAAAGTCGAACTAGCGACAGCGAACAATACCCAACAGACCGCTAGTGAAAGTAGGGCGGCCACGACGCCATAAAGCATTGTTTCTACCACAAATGGACCGCGAATATAACCCGGAGTGGCACCCAGTAGGCGCATGATCGTAATTTCGTCGCGACGGTTAAATATAGTCATGCGGATTGTGTTAAAGATAATCAACATTGAGATAATAATAAAAACTGCGATACCTACTATACCGGCCTTGCGGAAAAACTCTGTTGCCTGGGCAATTTTATCGATAGCAGCCTTGCGGTCACCGCTGTAGCTAGTCGGGTCAGATTGTAAGGCAGTGACTTCTGGCTTATCAAGATAGGTTTTAATTGTATCCAGTCTATTGGGGTCTTTGGGCGAAATAACCAATGATGCGGGTAGTGGATTATCAGTTTCAGAAATGGCTGCTAACAGCTCTTTATTGTCGACATTTTGGGAGCGGTAGTTTTTAAGAGCTTGTTCTTTAGACGTATACCCAACCGCCTGAACGTTATCAATTTTCCTTAAGTTCGCTATAAGCTCATTGCGCTGCTGCTCCGTAACGTCGTCTTTCAAGTAAACCGAAACATCGATGTGGCTGGTAATTTCAGATATGGTATGACTGAAGGTTGCGTTGGCAACCACAGCAAACAGCAAGATTGTCAGCGTAATACCCATCATGGCAATGGCGGCGATAGCCAGCCAAATGTTGCGGCCAAAGTTGATAAAGCCGTTTTTAAAAATCCGTTCAAGTGTAATAAAACGGTGGTCTTGCTTCATCGCCGACTGGTCTTTTTTGCGGCGGCCAATCATAAAGCGTCTCCGCCGCCATATCGTGATAAAGGTCCGACCTTGCAAAAAGATAGGTAAAATCTGGTGCTTTTGCCTAAAATCTCTTTGCTTGTTGCAAGATCGGACCTTTCAAAAAGATTAACCGTGAATGGAGATGGCGAAGTCATAGTTTGTACTGCCCTACTGCTTTATCGCTAATAATTTTGCCGTCCTTGATAGTTATTACCCGCCGCTTAAGATAGTTAACAATTTCCTGGTTATGAGTGGTTAAAAGCACCGTCGTACCGAACTTATTAACCTTTTCTAGCACCTTAATAACGTCCCAGGCGTGTTTGATGTCGAGGTTGCCTGTCGGTTCGTCCGCGATTAAGATTTTGGGTTGACGAACGATAGCCCGGGCAATCGCCACGCGCTGTTTTTCGCCGCCCGAAAGTTCGCGCGGGTAGTTATCGGCTTTATCTCTTAGGCCGACAACTTCTAAAACTTTTGGCACGGTGTGTTTTATCTCGACCGTCGGCAGCCCGGCGATTTCCAGCGCAAAAGCTACGTTTTCGTAGGCAGTTTTAGCCGGCAACAACTTAAAGTCTTGAAAAACCACGCCGATTTTACGGCGCAGCAATGGTATATCCTTGTCGCGTAGTTTGTCATAATCCATACCACCGACGATTATTTTGCCACTGGTTGGTTTTTCTTCTCTAGTCAAAAGCTTAAATAAAGTAGATTTTCCAGCGCCGCTTTGACCGACTATAATGACAAATTCTTTGGGCTCAACATGTAAACTTACTCGCTCCAGCGCCTGCTCTTTTTGATTGTAAGTTTTTGTCACCCGATCAAGGAGAATCATCGATACCAGTATATCAAACAGCTATTGCTTTTGCTGCCAGGCGTTGATAAGAGGATCTAGATTGCCGTCTAAGACTTTGTCGGGCTCAGTAGTTTCATAGCCGGTGCGCAGGTCCTTAACTTGCTTATACGGATGCAGTACGTAGCTGCGAATTTGGTTCCCCCACTCTGCCGATTGGCTGGGACCCTTTAGTTCAGATAAGTTTTTGGCGTGTTGTTCTAGCTGCAGAACTGTTAGTTTGGAACGGAGCACACTTAAAGCGGTTTCTTTGTTCTGTAACTGACTCCGCTCATTTTGGATAGTAATTGTCATGCCTGTCGGAACGTGCGTGACACGTACGGCTGAGTCAGTGGTGTTGACAGATTGGCCACCACGGCCGCCGGCACGAAAAACATCAATTCTTAAATCCTGTTCGTCAATCTCGGCTTCGCTCGGTTTTTCAATCGCTGGCATGACTTCAACTTTGGCAAAACTGGTCTGGCGTAAATGGTCAGCATTGAAGGGGCTAAGACGCACCAGCCTGTGTACGCCGTGCTCCCCTACCAATTGGCCATACACAAAATCACCCCCTGATATCTTGATAGTCGCACTTTTAATACCCGCCTCTTCCCCCGAAGCTAAGTCTAGGCTTTTAGTTTTTAGCTTATGTCTTTCGGCCCACCTGGTGTACATCCTTAGCAGCATTTGGGCCCAATCCTGAGCATCAGTGCCGCCGGCACCGGCATGGATACTTAGTAACGCATCGTGGTCGTCAAACGGACCCGTGAACTGAAGTTCCTGCTTCAGTTCAGAGTAACGAGACTCCAGATTCGAGATTCGAGTCTCTAGCTCGGCCTGAAGGCTTAGATCGTTAAGTCCAATCAGCTCACCTAGCTCACTGACGTCCTTTTTTAGGTTGCGCCATGGGTCGGCCCGCCGAGTTATATCGGCTTCGCGCTTACTAACTTCTTGGGCCTTGTCAGTAGCCTGCCAAAATTCGGGCCGGCTCATCCGCTCTTTCAAATCTTTTGATTCGGCTTCAAGGGCCGTCAAACCGATTTTCTCGACTGCCTTTTTTACTTCGTTTTGAAGCGCCTCGATCCGCTTTTTCAGCTCTTCCATAAAAACAAGTATAGACGATCGAAACTAGAAATCGATTAACTCCGCCAAAGCGGTAGAAGTTGGTCGTTTAAATGTTCGGCAATTTTAGGGTCGGTGCCGCCAAGTACGCCGACTCCGCCTAACTTCTGGTCAAAAAGTTTATTCATAGCTCTGGCTATATCCTTCTTCGTGATAGCTTTGATACGGGCTGGCATGGAGCGCAGATCTTCAATATGTTCGTCAAAAAAGTACCGTGAGTAAGCGCTAGCCACACTCTGGACAGTCTGTAATGAGCGCTGGAAGGAACCCAGCGCGTATTGCTTGGCGTTGTCCAATTCGGCCTCAGCAATAACGCTTTCTTTGATTTTTTTTATCTCCGTCAAAACAATGTCGCATAGCGGCGGTGCATTCTCTGGCAGCACCTGGGCGCTCAGCCACCACTCCGTTACTTTAGAAGAGATATGGTGGCCGGAACTGACATGGTAAACCAGCCCACGGTCGCGCGCCTGGCCAAAAATCCTCGAATAGAGTGTTTCGGTCAGCAAAATCCGAGCGATGCCCATAGCGTCGTCGTCTTTTTGTTCGATTATATCGTTAAAATGAGTGCTGATAATAAGGTAGATATTAGGCACTGTCTCATTAGTTATGAATGTCGGTGTTTTTGGTTTTTTAGCTTTTTCCTCAGGCAGCTTGAAGCGACTCCCGCCTCTTGGCAGATCAAGTTGCTCTAGTAATCTTTTGACGTCTGTCCGTCGACCCCGCAGGTTACCAGCAACGATAAAACGTAGATTACCCATAAAGTGTGTTTTTTTATAATGATCTACCAGATCTTCTGTGGTAACATTTTGCATTAAATTAACTCGCTCAAAATCAGTGACAATTTTGAAGCCAAACTTTTGGCTCATCTCACTAGCCAAAACTCTAAAATAGTTGTTGGTGTAACTAACTAACTCATCACGGATGTTGCCAAACTCGGCCTCAAATTCGACTGGTAAAAATAGCGGATCAGTCAACGCGTTAAACTGCAACGACATGACCCTGTCCCACTCAAAATCGGCCGTTTCGCCTCCATAGGCCACCGAATAATAACTGGTGTAAGCGTTGGTGTAGGCGCCATTTTTACTCACTTCGGCCTGAAAAATCTGTCGGTTTGGGAAAGCTTTATTAGCTCCTCCCCAAACTACGTGTTCCATAATGTGCGGCGTCTCCCACTTACTGCGTGGTACAAGATATTCGCCAGCCCTGAAGTTAAGTTCATAGCTCGTAACTGACGCTCCGGGTACATCAATTAACAAGCCCCGGGCGCCGTTTTTTAACTGGACTTCAGCAACGCTATGCTTCATAACGGCTCCGCCTTATAAGACACCCTTTCAGGGTTTCTCATCGCGCCGGTCCGCCGACTGGCGAATCGGGCTGCTCTTCCCGAGAATTTTTGTGCATGCTATTTATTTCCGTTTCTTTTTCTTGATTGTAGCTTTGCGCTTACGTTGGCGCTCGGCCTTGCGGGCTTTTTTACGCTGGTTGTGAAGCCTAGCCTGGACCATCTGCTCATCTTTGGCAGGTTTAAAATCAGATTCACCGTAATGTTCAGCGCGTAGTATTTGGCCAGCGTTGTCGACCGCACCGCGAGCAGCCCTTGTCAAGTCTGTTTCAACGGCTTCTTCCAACTCCTTAGGCAACGGTTGGGCATGCATTATGGCCCGAACTATTTCATGCCGCAGGGTCAACTGCATCTCATCGAAAATGCGTTGGCTCTGACGGCGATATTCTACTAATGGATCACGCTGACCAACGCTTATCCAGTGGATACCTTCTCGCAGATGGTCCATGTTTTCCAAATGCTGCATCCAAAGTGTATCAAGTAGCTGAAGATAAACATCGCGTTCGACCTTACGCATTAAATCGGCGCTAAAGCTTTTTTCCTGCTGCCTATACAGCTCGGTGGCAACATCTTCTAATGCCGCTTGGAACTGAGTAGCTTCGGTGTCAAACAATTTGTCTAGAGTTGGTTCATCCAATGGAAATACTTCGGTTAATATAGCTTCGAAGTTTTCACTTAGCGAGTCGGGGTGGTTGGCTAGAAATTCGGCCTCCTCGGCAATGAATTTTTTGATCCGAGGGCTAATGTCCTCGGCCCGTAAAACTTCGTGCCGAACGGCGTAAATAGCCTTCCGGTGACGGTTCATGACGTCGTCATATTTAACAACGTTTTTGCGAGCATCAAAGTTAAAGCCCTCCACTTTTTTTTGAGCACCCTCAAGGCTTTTGGTGATCATCCGGCTTTGGATGGGGGTATCTTCATCTACCCGTAGGCGGTCCATGACCGCTGCTATCTTGTCTCCGCCATAAATTCTCATCAAGTCGTCTTGGCAAGACACATAAAACTGAGTGGTGCCAGGATCGCCTTGGCGTCCAGCTCGGCCACGAAGCTGGTTATCTATCCGGCGCGATTCATGGCGTTCGGAGCCCAGTACAAAAAGTCCATCCAGATCGGTCACACCCTTGCCTAGTACAATGTCCGTACCACGACCAGCAATGTTAGTGGCTAGTGTAACGGCGCCTTTTTGACCTGCTTTAGCCACGATGGCCGCTTCTCGTTCGTTATTCTTGGCATTTAGAACTTCGTGCGGGATGTTGGCTTTTTTAAGCAGTGAGCTTAGCAATTCGTTTTTTTCGACACTGACGGTGCCAATCAGTATGGGTTGACCTTTTTTTTGTAGCTCGGCTACTTCACGAGTGATAGCGCGCATTTTGCCAGCCTCGGATTTATAAATACGGTCCGGCAAGTCTTGGCGGATCATTGGTTGATTGGTTGGTACTTCGACGACGTTAAGTTTATAAATCTGGTGAAATTCCTCGCTTTCAGTCATGGCCGTTCCGGTCATACCAGACAGTTTTTTATAAAGACGGAAGTAGTTTTGGAAAGAAATGGTGGCTAAGGTCATTGATTCTTCTTGGACTTCCACGCCTTCTTTAGCTTCAATCGCCTGGTGCAAACCTTCATTGTAACGCCGGCCGCGCAGCAGGCGTCCGGTAAAGTCATCAACAATTACTATCTCGCCCTCTTGGGTCACCACATAATCTTTGTCACGGTGAAATAAAACTTGAGCTTTCAGCGCTTGTTCCAGATGGTAAATGGTACGCAGATTATCGGTGGAATAAAGATTTTCGATGCCCAGAATCTTTTCGACAAACTCAACTCCAGCATCCGTTAGGACAACGCTGCGGCGCTTTTCGTCTTTTTCAAAATGGTCTTGCTCTTTAAGCTGACGCACTACGCGAGCAAACTGGTCGTAAGCTGTACCGCTGGTAACCGACGGCGCGCTGATAATTAATGGCGTGCGGGCTTCGTCAATCAAAATGGAGTCGACTTCGTCAACGATGGCATAATGCAGGTCGCGTTGGCGCAGCTGTTGCACTTCGCGCACCATATGGTCACGCAGATAATCAAAGCCGAATTCGTTGTTGGTGCCGTAGGTTACGTCAGCCTGATAGGCCTCCTGACGGTTGGCTGGTCGCAGATGTCTAAAGCGTTCATCAAAGTGCTCTTTATTCTCGTAGCTTGGGTCGTAAATGTAGGACTCTTCCGGAATAATCACACCCACGCTCATACCCAGGAAATCATAAATCTGTCCCATCCAGCCGGCGTCACGCTGAGCCAGGTAGTCGTTGACTGTTACCACGTGTACACCCTTGCCTTCCAAAGCATTCAGATAAACCGGCAACGTGGCAACTAAGGTTTTGCCTTCACCTGTCTTCATTTCGGCCACGCCGCTTTCGTGCAGCACCATGCCTCCGATCAACTGGACATCGAAGTGGCGTTGCTTTAGTGTTCGGGTAGCGGCTTCGCGTACGGCGGCAAAAGCCTCTGGCAAAATCTTATCCAAGCCTTCGCCTTTTTGTAAGCGGTCTTTAAACTCGGCCGTCTGACGCTTTAGCTGGACATCGGACATTTTTTGATACTTCTCAGTAAAAGTATTAACCTCATTAACGCGTTTTCTCAGACGTTTAATAGTCGCAGCTTGGGGATCGCCCAGCATACGTTTCAATAGCTTAGTGTTTAGTTTTAGTCTCAACAAAAAAACAACCTCCAAAAATAACTTAAAGCTAAAAGTCCCTAGCTCAAAGCCCGACCAAGATTTTTATTGCTTTCAGCTTCTGGCTTTAAGCTTTCAGCTTGCTCTATTTTAGCGCAACCCAATACTAAAAACCAACCTGATGTTCAAATTATCACCTCGAGAGCCGAAAGTACTTAACAGGTCAAGCATTCCCTACTATTGCTTGTGGTCGTATAGGACGATTGTAAAAAAGTATTATTAGATGGTTTTTTGCCCGTGCATATAAGACCGCAGGGCCTCTGGAACTTCGAAGCTACCATTTTCTCTCTGATAATTTTCGATGATCGCTACCATTGTGCGGCCCATAGCGAATGCCGTTGCGTCGTTGGTGTGGACCAGTTCTACCCTGCCTTTGTCATTTTTGATTCGGGTTTGTAGGCGGCGGGCTTGATAATCTGTCATGTAGTCGGCTGTATGAGTTTCTAAATACTTATTATGGCCAGGCAGCCAAGCTTCAATGTCTATCCCTCTGGCATTCGGTTTGCCAATATCGGCTGTACACTTATGCAAAACATGGTAAGGAATTTTTAGTTGCTGCATCAGATATTCTTGAATCGCCACCATGAATAGATGCTCCTTCATACCATCTTCAGCGGTAGTAAAACTTTCCATCTCCAGCTTGTCGAATTGGTGCATACGTATGATGCCTTCAATATCTTTCCCATAACTTCCAGCTTCACGTCGGAAACTGGTCACATAACCCAGAAAACGGATTGGCAACATTTCGGCCGGCAAAATTTCGTTCATATATATAGGACCCAGCGTGTGCTCAGCGCTGCCCTGCAGCCATAAGTTATCTTCTAAAGGTCCGACTTGATAGCGTTCTTCTTGAGGTTCTAGTCTGTCCATCGCGTCAAAGACATCGGTGCGAATCATGGCTGGCGGTAGAACAGGTGTAAATGGCTCTGAAGATACGTTTTTTAAACCTGCCTCCTGAGTAACTTTTTTGATCGTATCTTCGTTAGTCAAAACATCCAAGACAAACTGAATGAGTGCGAACTGCAGTTTTACCAGATCACCTTGGATATAGGCAAAACGACTACCAGCGATCTTAGCCGCTCTGTCCTTATCTATCAGTCCGCGGGTCTCGGCAATTTCCCAGTGAGTTTTGGGCTGAAAGCCAAATTTTGGTTTTTGGCCCCACTCTTTTGCTATGACGTTGTCAGCTTCAGTAGCGCCGACTGGCACATCATCGGCCGGCATGTTAGGCACCGCTTTAAGTAGAGTTTCGTAGTCTTTTTCGACGGGCTCGAGCTCTAGCTCCAATTTTTTGAGCTTTTTCTTGAGTCCCTGACCCTGTATGACCTCTTTTTGAGCGGGTTTTTTGTCCCTTAGTTGCTCGGCAAGTTTGTTACGCTCGGCGCGCACCGTTTCAATCTCGGTCAGCAGCTTACGCCGATCATCGTCCAGCTGAAGCAGGTGTTTTATATCGACTTTAAAGCCTTTTTGCTCAGCCTTTTCCTCGACAAGCTGGGCATTTTCCCGAATAAACCGAATATCTAACATACCCCCATTTTAACCTTCGTTAACTATTTACAGGGTTGAACCCTGTAAATAGAAAAAATGTGTGTTAATATGCTGCTATGGCTGGGAGAAATGTAGATAAAATCTATCTTGAAGATAGCTATTACCATGTCTATGGACGAGGCCATAGTAATAACGAAGTCTTTCGTGACAATGATGATTATACGGTCTTTTTAAATCTTTTTAAGCGATATTTGAGTAATGAGCCCTCCAGAGACAAGCAAAATCGAGAGTATCCTTGGCTTCAGCCGGAAATTGATTTACTGGCTTTCTGCCTAATGCCAAATCATTTTCACGCACTGATTTATCAGCGAACACCAGATGCGATGACTAAATTATTTAAGTCAGTGATTACAACATACGGCATGTACTTCAATAAAAAATATGAGCTCCTTGGCCCGGTTTTTCAAAGTCGATTTAAGGCCTTGATGATTGACCGAGATAATTACTTGGTGCATATTTCGCGCTATATACATTTGAATCCGAAGGATTATAAAACCTGGAATTTTTCTAGCCTGCCCTTCTATTTAAGACATCAAAAAGCAGAGTGGCTGAAACCCGGTAATATTCTCGAACTTTTTGATGGCCGGACGGACTACAAAAAATTTATCGAAGATTACGAAGACCATAAGAAATGGATCGGCGAGATTAAATCCGAACTGGCTAACTATTAGAACATAACTTTTACATTTACAGTACATTTACAGGGTTGAACCCTGTAAATAGTCCCTATTTCGTAACATATAGTTCAAACAAGGAGTAAAATTAGTTGATGAAACAAATCCGGGCATTTAAATATTGTCCGCGCTGCGGCAATAACTTCGAGAATCTAACAACTCATCTTAAGTGCGCTAGCTGCGAGCTAAGTTTCTATATAAACCCTAAGCCCTGCACAGCTGTAGTTTTGGTTAATAACCAGGATGAATATTTACTGGTAGAAAGAGCTGTGGAGCCGGCAAAAGGCTACTGGGACCTGCCGGGGGGCTTCGTGGAAGAAAATGAGACTTTTGAAGAAAATACCGCACGAGAAGTAAAAGAAGAATTAGGTATAATAATCAACAAGGAAACGCTGCATTATATTGGCTCAGTGACCGAATTGTATAAATACCAAGGTATCGATTATCCAACACTTGCAGCAGTTTTTATTGCCAGGATGCCACGAAACGCCCAGCTCCGACCAGCTGACGACGTAGCAAGCTATCGGTTCTTCTCGCCCGATAATCTACCAATGGGTAAGCTTGCTTTTGAACATATGAGTATCGATCTTGAAACTGCAGATAAATTTCTAAAATCCAACGAGCTCTAGTTTTTCTTTTGGAGAGCATTGAGGGTTAGTACGGTGCGGGATTTGGCATAAGCGCAGTGTTCACAGTCGGCAGCTTCTCTGGGGATATCACCTTCCAAGCAATTTTTAATCTCTCCCAACCGTGTTTCTATCCAGCCGTCTTTGCCGGTGTGGGCTACCAGCGTAATTTCGAACTCCAGTTTAGCGTCAAAGCCCTGCCTGCTTTTGATGGCATTGCAGTAAACGAAATAGCCGGTGTCGCTGACAGGCAAACCATTGGCTCGCAGCAGCCATTGGTAAATTTCCAGCTGCCGCCGGTACTGGTCGTTCCAGCGGCTATCGTCGAGCTTCTCGATTTTAGTGTTTCTGGAAGTAGATTTATAGTCCACCACGATATACTTGCCTGTGGAATCTTGCCATAAATCATCAATGGCGCCGGTAACTCGTAAGTTTGTCGGTTGGTGGAGAGCTTCGACGCCCTTATAATTCTCGCGCCAGACGTTTAATTTGTCGTGTTTTATCGGTTTAGCGTCGATGCCGTACTCTTGTTGCAAGGGATGCTGCTCGCCGGTTTCGCGGATGGCGTCAAATTCCAGTTTCAACAGATGGTCAACGGCCGAATTGAGGGTGAAGGCCGGAATTGATGGACGGCTAATTTTCAGCCGCCCGTCCAGCCAAAAACATCTCGGACATTGTACGAACACGTCGATTTTGCTGCGGCTGATTTTATAGGCCGTCTTTTGGCCAGGTTTATAGGGGGGGTTGCGCCATTTTTCATACACCATCAGCTTATTGTATCAGGCGCTAAAAATCAGCAGTTTATCTAGTTAATGACCGAGGGGTCGTTGGAAAAGTCGTAATTGTCGTAGCTAGCTGGCGTAACGACGTTTTTAACTGTCTGGCAGTTCTGGCCTTTTTTGTGGGCATAAGCCAGACTGTAACTATCCAGGTATGGTGTTTCTTCTTCCGGGGAAGCTTCCGAAGTCGGCACCCTAAACACCAAGCCAGTTAAAAAAGCCAGGGGCCCAGCATCAAATGAACTACTGGCCCGGTCAAAATAAGCACAGAATTTAAATCGTTCGCTATCGAGTTTTGCATAAGTTATCGTAGACGGCACGTCTTGAATGCCTGCCTCATTCAGCGAGCTCGGTACTGAATTTTGTTGGTAGACATAATCCATCAGTTTTGTTGATATTGACTCGACCTTTTTGCTGGTTTGCTCGTCGCGCTTGCTGCTTTTACCTTGGGCTAAGGTAATGACCACAAACACAACTGTTAATACAAAAAGGGCCGCCAGGCCAAAATAGTATTTTTTCATTTTTTAAAGTCCTAGCTCCTAATTCGGTGTTCATCAAACCAGTAATATGTCAGTGTACCGCCAGCCACGACCAACACCACCAACAGACTAAGGATAGACTTACCGATGGAGTAACCAGTCGTGCCATTGATTTTTTGCAGGACACTGTAGACAAAAACCGTAATGTTGATCAGACAGGCCAAAAACGCCAGAATTTGGGTTAGCTGTGACAGCCGGCGTTTAGAAGGTTCTAGCCGCAGTGACGGATTAGCCAGTTCGGCCCGTTTTAGGCGGATAAACAACAGAGTGAAGATTGGTACCGAAGTTATCAGAACAGATAAAGGGACTACCAGAAAATTGAAGTTAGCGCTGTCATTCACAACATTGAGCACTACCCAGACCAGCCCCGTGGCCGCAAACCACAGAGCAATAGTCATCATGGCGTACTCGACGCCCCTAACACTTAAAACCCTGATGACCGCTACCGGCTCGTCAGGAGCAGGTCCTGAAAGTTTTGTTGCCACCGGCGCTGGAGATTGCGGCGACGGCGGAGCTGGCAATGGGGCTGCCGGCTGCCATGGCTGCGGGTAGGCTACCGGCTGATGCAGGGGTTGCGGCGGCATGGTCGGCGTAGGCGGCTGTTGATACTGATTGTTAAAAGGCTTTTCATCCATCACCCAAAGTCCTTATGTTTTAACTTAAGTCTAAGTATATTCTTTTTATCATAACAAGTGAAGCGCTCCACGAATTAAAGCTCGAGGCTTTCTGGTGCGTGAGTAAATTTAGCCGGCTAGGATGACAGCCAGCCAAGCAACGATGGCCAAAGCCGCGGCTATAAGAAGGATCAAAAGGCCGGTACTTTTGAATGGATTTTGCATAAAACAATTGTACAGCCTTTTGAAGAAGAATCAAAAAGCGTCCGCCTCGGCGGACGCTTATAGTTAATTTTCGGTTTGGTGTTTATTACTATCCTGCCCCGTCGGGCAGTTTAAGTTTTGAAGTTATTTTCTGACCCAGCGGCTGACCAAGCCAACCATCAGGTAGCCTACGACAGCCCAGAAGGCCATAGCTGCTAGAGCGACGTAATCTACTACCCAGCCGCGGTTGACCACGTCTACGCTTGTGAAGACGTTGCGCAATGGCTCAAGCAACACTTGCGTATTGGTGTATACCCAATGCACGAATGTAGCATCCGGGTTGCCGTTGAAGAACCGCAATACAACGCGGACCAGCAATAACAGCTCCGCCAGCCACACGAAAAGGCTGACAAGCTGGTCCACCGCTTGCTTATTGACCTTAGTAAGATCCATAGATCCTCCCTTAGTTAGTAATGAATTCATAATAGGCCTGCTCGTGCAAACTTTCAATAGATATTTCCACAGCCTAGTCAGGCAACAGGGGCCGAATGACAGAAGGCTGAATCTATGAAATACTAGTGGTGTATGGCACGCGGATCGTCAGCCTATCAAGCTCGCATTGAAAAACTGTTTATAAATGCCTCTGTCAAAAATTATCCCAAAAACCAACTAATTTACTACGCAGGCGACGAGCTGGCCCAAATATATCTAATCAAAGAAGGCTATGTAAAAGCCTACACGATACTTAATTCTGGCGATATGAGGACCATATTTCTGCTGGGGCCGGGCGATATTTTCCCAATCGACTTCTCTACAACGATGGATTGGCATAATTACAAAGTAAAGTATTTCTACCAGGCTCTAACCGACGTTAAACTCCAATATTTGCCGGTAGATAGTTTCAAGAACACTGTAGAAGCAAGTACGGAAAATATGAGCACTTACATGGCCTATATGTCTGCTTCAAACGCAGCGATTATGAAGCAACTAGAGGTGATGAAAAGCAAGAAAGCCATTAATAAGGTACTAATGTTGCTTCCGTACTTAATCACTAAGTTCGGCGAACAGATCCGACCCAACGCTTACCGACTAAAAATTAAACTTTCTCATCAAGAAATTGCCGACCTATCCGGTGTTACCCGTGAAACCACTACAACACTAGTCAAACAGCTAGAGAAAAGAGGTATTTTGCAGCAAATAAAGGGCCGACTAATTATCTATACAAAAAGGAGGAGGAAGCAGGCCCGTAAAAAACCTTACTGACTCTTTGGTCACCAGCATTATAATGCCTTCAATGTATAAGAAGCACGCGGGGATAGTGCTGACTGGGCTGGTGGTTTTGGCTTTAGGTTTAATTTTGGCAATTATCAACATTAAGGAGGACAAAAAACTTATGACCACAGTTAATAACCATCAAACAAAAACCAGTCTCCAACTTACCAGCCCGGCCTTCGAAGAAGGAGGCAATATACCTGACTCCTACACCTGTCAGGGCCAAAATGTTAATCCACCACTGAATATTACTAATGTGCCCGGCGCAGCTGCTAGCTTGGCTTTGATTATGCACGACCCCGATGCCGTAAGCGGCGATTTTGTTCATTGGTTAATGTGGGACATTCCCCCCTCGACCAAAACAATCGCTACGGGTAACGTACCCTCCGGGGTAATTCAAGGTTTAAACAGTGCCAGCCAGAGTAAATATATGGGACCCTGTCCGCCCAGTGGTACTGGTACGCACCGTTATATGTTTGAGCTCTATGCGCTGGACGAGTCCCCAAAGAACCTAGATATGGAGACTAGCCGTGAACAGCTGCAAAAGGCTATGGCGAACCACATCCTGGCTCAGCACACTCTAACCGGCCTGTTTAGCGCCCCGACTAGCCGTTGACTATATAGCCTGCCCCAAGTACGCTTAAAAAAGCATAGGTATTTAAAGTAAGGGGCATCAAAATGGGGGCGAATAGAGATAGCCGTGGCCTATTGAACCCGCTGCTGGTCGTATTAGTAGTGGTTGTTTTAGGCGCGGTCGGCTTTGTTGGCTGGAAGGTAGCGAATAAAAATGTCTCAAGTCAAAAAAGCTCAGTAGCGACTAACAAGGCTGCTGAAGCCGACTGCAACAAAGAGATTAACGATCAAACTTTTTGCAAGTTTGTAGCTAACCTTGATCTAAAGGATTCTTATAAGGTCACCATTACCAGCACGGATGATAAAGGTTCCACCAGTAAGATTGAGATGGAAAATGATAAAGATAACTTCTCTATGGTTACTAAAGACGCCAGCGGCAAAGAAACTGGAGCCTTCATATCCCTCGCCAATGATTCTTACATCAAAGACGAGACTGACGGCAGCTGGACTAAATACAGCTCCCAGCCGACACAGGACAGTTCGCCTACTAGCGATATCAAGCTAAACACCAGCGACCTCACCAGCAAAAATACCATCAGCTACAAAAACCTAGGCAAAGATGGTTGTGGCAAACTAAGCTGCTACAAATACCAGGTGGTTGACAGCACTAGTCCTGACTCTACCCAATATATCTGGTTTGACACCAAGGACTATCTGATGCAGCGTTGGTACAATCAGGATAAAAGCGGCTCCAGCGACATGTTATTCTCTTTCGTCAAAGTTACTATTACTATTAAAGCTCCTTCGCCCGTCAAAGAAGCCTCTACCCCATCTGCCGGCAGCGAATCAGGTGTCAATGCGCTGATTGAGGCCGTCCAAAACGCCTCGGATTCGATGACCACCAGTAGTGATACAAGCACTGATAGCGATAGATGAATAAGTAATTTTCAAACTGGCGCATAGTCAATGTGGCAAGCACCCCTACCGGTTTTTTCGGTATACTTCTGATGGTAGTCTTCGGCCGGCCACCATTTACCTACCGGCTTTAATGTCGTGACGATCTTACTCTTAAATTTAGCTTCGTTTAGCTCATCGATAATTTTTTGGGCAGAGGCTTTCTGTCCATCGTCGGCATAAAAGATGGCTGAGCGGTACTGATCGCCAATATCTGGGCCCTGCCTATTCAGCTGCGTTGGATCATGCATTCTGAAAAAATGTTTCAGTAATGTTTCATAGCTAACTTTTTGTTGGTCAAAAGAAACTTTGACGGCTTCGGCACGGCCAGTGCCATGAGCACAGACTTGTTCGTAGCTGGGGTTTTCGGTGGTACCGCCGGTGTAGCCAACTTCTGTTGCAATAACTCCAGGGACTTGGTCAAAATAATACTGCACTCCCCAAAAACATCCAGCTGCAAAGGTCGCTGTTGATTGACTCATAATTTTATTTTTTCTATACCGCCTTCCAAGATAACACAGTTCATTCCATATACTTCCTCATAAATTGGCAAGTCAGCGGGGACATTGTTAAGGATATAAATAGGCTGACCTAAATAAAAGGCCAGCCCCATTTCCATCAAGCCGTTCGGTCCTATATAACTTTTTTGGCCATTCTTTTCATCGTTGATGATCAGGACGGCATCCGCCGCCGCAACTTCTCCAAAATGATCCCGCATCTTTTTGGCTTTAATCTTGAAATCATTAGGATCTTTATACCAGCTCTTTAGGCTGTCAATATCATAGTTACCGGTCTTCTTCATACTTTTAGCCGTGGCCGGGACCACAACTTTCCAGCCCATCGATTTAAGTTCATCAGCTATCTGATTGACGTGTTTATAGAATGAACCGCTAGAGCAAATTACGATAGTCTTCTTTTTAGTCATTGTTCCTATTATAGCGATGCTTCGTAATAAACGGATTGCCTGATGATCCGAGAGTTGTGATAGGTTAGACCTATCACAGTAGTTTCGCCCCGGTAAACAGCCTCCCCTCCCCCTTTTTGGGCCAGTCACGATGTTGCTTATTTATTCATTAATGAAAACTTCGGTGGCGGATGGGAAACTATTGTAGCCAACAACCCGCATACTGGCACCGTAGGCACCTGCGCCACCTATAACTACCAGATCACCGATTGCCCCTTCGGGCAAATTGCGCGGTTTGATGCCTTCGGGGTCGCCGGGAGCCGGAGTCATAATATCGCCGGTTTCGCAGTTATGCCCCACCACCACATAGTCTTTAGTGCTTTTGGAGTTATTCAAAACTTCTATGGGATGTTGGGCGCCGTACATGGCTGGACGTAACAGATCATTCATTCCGCTGTCGAGCTTAATAAAATTAAAGCCTCTTTTGCCGGTATCAACGATGTCGACTATCTTGCAAAGCAAAAAACCGGCGTTTCCTACCAGCCAAGTTCCCGGTTCGATTTCAAGGCGTAGGTGGCGGCCGGTCTGCTTGGCAAAGTTGGCAAGTTCATACTTGAAAACAGTCATAATCTGACTCATATCTGCCGACTCTTCACCTGCGACGCGCGCGATGCTGTAGCCGCCACCCATATTTAATATTTCAACTGATGGCATCTGATTCACTAGTTCCAATGATTTCTGGATCGCCTGGCGCCAGATTTGGCTATCGCCGCCGGAACCGATATGGATATGGACACGGTTAATATTAATGCCTGTCTGTAATTGCCAGTCTAAAACCTTGGGTATGTACTCATGCCAGACGCCAAAACTGGAGATTACCCCGCCAGTAGTGGTCCGTCGGTTGTGACCGGCACCCAGGCCGGGATTTAATCTGACAGCGATATTCTCCTTCCGGGCGGCTTTGCTAACCAAGTCCAGCTGATGAAGCGAGGTCGCTACGAATTTAATACCGCTACGAAGCGTCTTGTTCATGTCGCCCGGCGGCTGCTGGGAGCTGAGGCTGATTTTAACCGGATCGACCCCAGCAGAAACAGCCTCATCAGCTTCATAATCTGAGCTGGCGTCAAAATGCAGACCAAGTTCATCAAACAATTTGATTATCCGCGGATGCGGGTTGGCTTTAATGGCGTAGCGCACTGTACAATCTATCGTTTTACAGTAGTCCAGCAGCTCTTTAACTCGCTCTTTTAACTTGGCCAGATCGTACACGTAAAGAGGCGAACGGTACAAGGTTATCAGTTCGCTGGCTGTCTTTTGATTTAACAAGGCCCTGTTTTTCATTTCATCTGCGATTATTGTCTTTTGTCCTAGCGTATAAGCCGAGCCCCTCACGTTGACTGATGCGGTGACCACCATCAAGTTGAGCTACAAGGGGTCCCGCCCATAGACCTTCTCTGGCAGCCACCTCCGGACTTTTTCCCATCTGCCGGATAAGACTTTTAACTGAAAAGTTAAGATTTGGGATTAGCCTACCGTTAAACATATCGCAACCGGCTATCATCCGATATCCCAGTCGCCGCCGGGCGAGCTCAAAATCTTGGAGCTCGGTAGGTATCAGTTGAGTTATTTCATTATCAGAAGTGGGGTGGTGCAAGAAGCTCGTCTGGAATTCCTCGTTGTTCATTGGCCCGTTACTTCTGGCGTAAAAAGCCACGCCTGGCAGCTGCACAAGATTACCCTGAGCATCAGCTCGAATTATTGGTCCGGCTAGGGCGCCCATCGCCTGAAGCACGACAGGGTCCATTTCTCCTCTCCTCACTAAACTGGTAACTGATAAGTCTTGCCTTGAGTTGAATCCAGGAACATATCGGACGCTGACTACAGTCAAGTCCCTAGCTTGTATATATTCTATAAATGACTGTATTGCTTCTGGTTGTAAATCAACAATTTGATTGTCCGACTCTAGCGGCTGCAGTGGCGGGCTTATAAGTTCAATTGTTTTCATTTGCTTTTCTCTCTATCCTTAATTAAAAAAACCGCTCCTTGTCGTAGCCCGGAGCGGATTTTTGTTAATAGCAAATCAGGCCACGACTATAGCTTGATGGCTTTCTTCTTTAAATTAGGCTGATAAAATAAAGCGCACACTCGCTATAACATAGTTTATATGAAGACAAATATCAAGCCTCGAGCTTGAGCCTCTTTATCAACCACTCTCGCGGCAGGATTGACAAGAACCAGCCGGCCCGCGGGCCGCTGGTTTGGCCGATTAGAGCTTTGTAAAGAGTTCCGAACATTAGTTTTGTCTCCAGGCCGCCTTCAGTTTGTAGCTCATAAACGGCTTTATGGAACCACTCGCCATCGGCAGCCTCTGGTGCGCCGGCAACTTTCTTACCCAAAGTCATCAAAAAATTCTTCTCTGCGGCGCTAAACTCCGAGCTATCAATTTGTTCGCGAAGTTTAAATTTAACGTCATCAGGCGCCCATTTATCGAGCCAGCTATCAATGTAAGCCAGCTCTTTTTTGATAATCTCCGCCTGCTTGCCAGCCATTTGAGCGTGTTCAGTACGTTTGATGACATCAAGCGTCTTATCTAAGTCGCGCAGGCTAGCTTGATAGCTACCAACAAGGTGCGAAAACGGCACGCTACCTACAACCAGCCTAGTGCCAGCTTGTGAAACTTTGACAAGCTGTGAATCTGGCTGTTTTTCTAGGAGCTCGGCAAAGTTGTCAATAAGTTGGGCTACGTCTTTTTCTGGGTCAAAATAGAGGCGTTTGTCTGGCGAAAAACTTAACATAAAGAAGCGAATGATTTCCGGCGGCAAAACCTCTATAACTTCCGCCGCCTCTATACCGGTACCTTGGCTGGCGCTCATTTTTTTGGTGTCACCGGCACGATTAACAAAATCATAAGGCACAGGCAGCGGCGGTTCGCCGCCAAAGATTTCTTTAACTATAACTTTACCTGTATCATAACTGCCGCCGGCAGACGCATGGTCGCGGCCGAAAGGTTCAACCTTGACACCAAGCAGCCACCAACGCGCTGGCCAATCAAGCCGCCAATCCAGCTTGACTTCACCTTTTTGGTAACCAGTGGTTTTTTTTGTACCTTCCTTATCAATATAAGTAATGGTCTTGGTCTTCGTATCAATCGATTCGAAGATCCGTTTTTTTAGATAACCATCTTCGTTAACTTGTATCGGTGACCACTCTTCACCCAACTGCCGTCCGGAAACTTCTTCAAGTATTTTTTTGGCTTTACCCGCCTGAGTTAAAGTTTTCTCGATCGCTTCAGCAAAAAAGCCTGTGCGGTATTTTTTGTGGCTATACACTACCTCTATGTCAATACCCAGCTTTTTGGCAGTCTGCAAAAAGTCATCAAAAAAGTAACTGGCGTAGGACTTTTTAGGTACCTCAGGCGCCGGTATGTCGCAAAGCGATTGTCCTAAATATTTTTCGTAGCTGACGGGCACATTGACCGGGACTTTACGTAAACTATCAAGATCATCAACAAAATGTAGGTGCCTGGTTGGCCTGCCCTTTTCTTGAAGCTGTCTGACAATAGCATCACAGATTATGATTTCACGGAGGTGACCAATATGGTATGTACCTGACGGCGAAGCGCCAGAAGACACCAAAATCTCGTCCGTGGGATGCTGCGAAGTTACTTCATCAACAATTTTATTAAGCCACTGCATAAGTTAGATTATAGATGATAGAAGTTAGAATAAAACTAATTCCGCTGCAGCTACATCAAATGTCCATCATCAAATGTCTAACGTCTAGTTGATGAAGGTGATTTTAAAGGTGGTATTTTCGGTCGCTGTTTTAATCTCTACTTTATCGCCAACTCTTTTACCTATCAGCATCCTACCAATAGGTGACTCGTCGCTGATCTTGTCGTTTAGCGGGTCAGCTTCCATAGTACCGACAACCTGGAATTCTTTGTTCTTGCCATCGGCGCTCTTGAGTTTGACGTTCGAACCAAGCTTAACCTGGCCATTAGTCTTTGGTTTCTTAATAAGTTTGCTATTTTGGACCACGTGTTCTAGCTCGCTAATGCGAGCTTCCAGTCTGTCTTGTTCCTCTCTGGCAGTTTGGTATTCGGCGTTCTCCGATAAATCACCCAGTTCTCGCGCCTGTTTAATGCGATCAGCAATTAAGTGGCGTTGGTCCAGCAGGTGTTTAAGTTCCTGCTTGATCTCGTCTAGCCCGTTCTGAGTTAAATTGAATAACTTTTTCATGAGAGTCTAAAAAAGACACCTTTCTTTTAAAAAGTAACGTCTCTGATTGTAGCTAAGCTTTAATGATATCAATCCCCTAAAGCCTGGACCAGCTGGTCTAACTTGATCAGCTGGGTATCGTCAGATTCACGGGATTTTAATTCGAATGAGCTGTTTTGAAGTGTTCTTTCGCTTATTACTACCCTCTTGGGTAGTCCGAGTAAATCGGCATCAGCGAACATTTCGCCCGGCCGCACACTACGGTCGTCATATAATACTCCAATAGCGTTTTGTGTCAAGAGTGCATAAGCTTCATCAGCTGCTTGAACCACTGTCTTAGAGTTGCCAAGACGGGCTAAATAAACTCTAAACGGCGCTACATTTTCCGGCCAAACTAGTCCTTTATCGTCAGCAAAATGTTCAACAATTGTACCCATTACCCGGCCCGGACCGATGCCATAGCAACCCATTATGACGGGACGAAGCTTACCTGCTTCGTCGGTATAATTGAGGCCTAGTGGTTCTGAAAAACGTGTGCCAAGCGGAAAAATATTGCCTACCTCCACACCCTTTTTCTCGATTAGTTCTTCTTTACTAATCTGAAGTTCCTTAAGCACTTTGCCGCTATAGATCTCTTTGTTAATGGCCAGCTTTTTACTCTCGTGAACTAAAAGCGTGTCCTCGCCGACATCGGTTATGGTTTGAAACTCGTGACTAAATTGGCTAAAACTGCCACCGCTGGCAAACGTCAGATAAGTCTCTTTGCCAAGGCCTAGGCGTTCAAATATCTTGAAATATGCGGCCTGGACTTTTTCATAGAATTCTTGATGCTCCTGATCATTTCTAGAGAAAGAGTAAAGGTCTTTCATGATGAACTCGCGGCAGCGCAACAGCCCGCTTTTACTTCTGGGCTCATTGCGAAACTTGGTCTGGAACTGATAAGCATAAACTGGCAAGTCTTTATAAGAGTGTACAAAATTTTTCATGATGGCTGTGATGGCTTCTTCGTGGGTATTGGACAGACCCAGCTCTGGACCCATGTGGAAGCCCTGGCCACCGTGTGTCCGAGTTTTGAACCAGACATCAATCACATCATCATGCCAACGACCACTACGGGCCCAATTCTCTTTTGGCTGGAGAGCGCTTAAAAACAGTTCTTGCCCCCCAATTTCGTTCATTACTTGCCGGATAATGTCCATGATTTTACCGAGTGTGATCAAACCCAACGGCAAGTAGTCATAGACCCCTGCCATTTCCTTGTGGATATAGCCAGCGCGTATCAAAAGTTGGGCGTTTTTAGCCTCTTCGTCAGCCGGCGCTTCTTTTCTGGTTCTTAGAAAAATCTGTGAGCGACGCATCTGACCCTTATTCTACATGAGGGCCGAACAAGGAGCTAGGTGCTGAAGAAGAAAGCAACCAAGTTATTAAAAGCATGAATCATCATTGGTGCATAGAGCGCACCGGTAATCTCGCGCACGTAGACTAAAACAAGAGATAAAATAAAGGTAGCCATACCGGCAGCCCACAGGGCGCCTTCGGTACCTGTGGTCAGGTGGGCTACGCCAAATAGCAGACTGGTAACCACCATGGCCGGTAAAAAACGCCAGCGTGACCTGAGCGCTGAGTAAAGATAACCTCTCATCAAAGTCTCTTCGCCTAATGGCGGTAAGATCACTAAGGCCACAAACGCTATAATTTGATCCGTGCTTGTTGACAAGAAATTGAAGCCTACATCTTGCGGTTGTTCAGTATCAAAGCCGGGTATTAAAAGCGTCAATATAATCGTTGATATAACTAAGGCAACGAAGAATATCGCATAGCCTACAGCTGCCCATCCTAAATCGCGCCAGAGCGGCCGTCGCCCCAGTCCAATAGCGCTCTGCCTGATTCCCCGGCGTCTCAAAAGCCAAAACACACCTCCTATAACCAATGCTTCTGCCAGTAATATGTATACAAATTGCAGGGCAGCTGATTGATCAATAGCTGTTTGAAAGCTCAAGGGAATGAAATTTACGGCTAGTTCGACTACAAGAATTGCGCCGACCTGGCTGAGGATAAAAATACCAAAAGCTGCCAGAATAATCCTCGCTGGTCCTCCAAAACCTTTTTGGATATTACTATCCACTTCTTGTTTCGGAATGCTGCTATATTCTCCTACTTTTTTCGACGATCGTCGAAAAAAGTAGCTTCTACGGTTTTGAGGATTTTGCTTAGAAGAAGCGTTTGACATCGACTATGGTTATTAGCGCAAAAAGCACAAGCAACAACGCCATACTGAATCCGACTAGCCGTTCTTCAGTTTTTCTGTCCAATGGCCGGCGAAAGATACCTCTGCTAACCAGTGTCATGGTTAAGCGACCGCCATCAAGCGCTGGCAGCGGCATAAAATTAATTAGTGCCAAAGTTAGCGATATAATAGCCACAATAAATAGTAAGAAGTTTAGCCCAAAGCTGCCGCCACTCCAAAGGATCATAGCGATGGCCACCGGCCCACCCACATCACTGGTAGCCTTAACGTAGCTTTTGTCTGTGGCCTCCTGGTTACCACTGACTAGTCCGGCGATATATGAACTGAGTCCGGCGATTGTCTTGCCTAAACCTTCCATAGTTAAAACAAACAGTTGCTTAGTGAAGCCAAGAGCCACAAGCGGCGCGCTCCAACTAGAGCGATAAATTTCTACAGCGTCATAACTGACACCCAGGTAGGCTTTGCGGTCACCGGCCTTCTGGCTGGCTTCAACCTCTTCTTTAGTTAGGAGTGTTGTTGTTTTGATTTGACTCTTGCCGCCCCTCTTAACTGCAATTTGCACACTCTGACCGGCAAGGCTAGTTGTAGTGGTTTGTAAATCCTGCGGGCTATTAATGATATAGACCTGCTCTCCCTTGGAGATCTTTTCGATGATGTCACGGCTAGCCAGGCCGGCTTTCTGCGCTGGAGAATCTGGGCTGACGCTACCCACAACTAATTTTTGATGGATTATTTTGGCATCGCTAGTGATTTGAAACTGGTTATCAATCAGTTTGGGCATGCCAATCAAGGCTACAAGAGTTAAGAGCAGCAGACCGGCCAGCAAGTTCAGGGCTACGCCAGCTAGCATAATTTGGCTTTTAGCAGACAGACTGGCCGCGCCCAGGCTGCCCGGGCGGGTGTCGCTATCATGCTCGCCTTTGAGTTTTACAAAACCGCCCAGCGGCAGCCAATTGAGACTTAAGATCATGCCAGATTTCAGCTTTTTGCCCCAGGCTCGTGGCGGCAGACCAAGGCCGAATTCTTCGACCCCAACACTATTGCGACGGGCGGCGATATAATGCCCCCACTCATGGATTAAAATCAAACCAACAAAAAGTACAAAACCTAAAACAGCCAGAAGAATCTGCATAAGAATAGTATAGCTGTTTTTAGGTCAGAGGTTACAAACTGTCAGTTACAGATCGCTGCTGTAACTTGTAGCCTGTTCACTGTAACCTAGTTTTAGACTGTCAGGATTTCTTGCTCTTTGGCTTTGGCAAGATTCTCGACTTCGGCCTTTTGTCTGAGGACCAGTTCATCAACCTGTTTTTTGAAACGCTCCAGTTCGTCCCTGCCCATCTGCTTGTCTTTTTCGGCTTGTTCAGCTTTATGGAGGGCGTCGTGGCGGGCCTGGCGTACAGCCACGAAGCAATCTTCCACTTTCTGGCCGACAATCCTAACCATGGCTAGCCGGTTTTCTTGCGTCATCGGCGGCAATGCTATACGTACCACTCGGCCATCATCGGTCGGTGTTAGCCCCAGTGATTGATCGTTGCGTATAGCTTCAGCTATGGCATGTAAATTGCCTGGGTCAAAAGGCGCAACCTGAAGCAGCTGGGCCTCAGGGACTGTTATGCCCGCGACTGCCTTAAGCGGCATTGCTTGCCCATAAGCTTCGACTGTCACGAAGTCCAACATGTTGGGATGCGCCCGGCCCGTCCGCAGCTTTTTCAGCTCGTCTTGTAAGTGAACGGTTGCAGCATCAATTTTTCTTTTGGTTTCCTCAACTATCTGACTAGGGTTCATCCCGTTAGAACCTCACCCTTGACTTATAAAAAACGTTTACCGTTGGCAAATTAAAGCGGCTCCCACACAAATCGAGCGTGAAAGTTGCAGGTTGAGGTCTAACGGGATTCATAACATAATTTTACCAGACTCAAGTAACTAAAATTACTTAACAAATCAAGCAGTTTTAAGGATTAGGCGGTTTCTCCTAGCTCGAGACGGCTAAAGCGCTTAACGACAATATTTTCTCCTAGTTTAGCAACGTGTTCTTTTATGTAGTCTCCAGCTGTTTGGTCTGGGTTCTTTACAAAAGGTTGCTGTAGTAACTCTTCAACATTTTGTGGTTCACTAGCCGCAATATGCAGACATAAATCCTTAACCAGTTCTTTAAATTCATCGGTTTTGGCAACAAAATCGGTCTCGCAATTAACTTCAACTAATACGCCGATGCGGCCATCGTGCACGTAGCCGCCGATAAGCCCTGATCTTGCTTTGCGCTCGCTCCTTTTGTCGGCTTTAGTCATTCCTTGCTTACGCATAGCCTTAAGCGCCTCATTAAAATCGCCATCGGTTGCCACCAAGGCTTGCTTGGCATCGGTTAGACCAACACCTGTTATCTCCCTTAGCCGTCGGATCGCCTCAATGGAAATTTTTGTCATATTTTAACTGGTTCGACTTCATCTTTCGGCTCTATAGCCTGTTCCTTAATTGTACTCTTTTTGGCTGTCGACTGGGTTTTTTCTGATGGTCTAACGGTTACAGCCGCTGGCCGCTTGATTTTGGACTTACCTTCTTCGATAGCCTGTTGAACATAGCTAAGCACCAAGTTGATCGTTTTGGTGGCGTCGTCATTACACGGAATAGGATAGTCCGCTAGTGAAGGGTCGACGTTAGTATCGCTCAGCCCAACGACTGGAATACCCAGTTTACGAGCTTCCTTAACAGCAATAATATCGTGAAGCATATCCAACACAAAAACGGCGCCGGGTTTGGCAGGCATTTCCTTAATGCCGCTGTATAAGTGGTTCATGACTTCTATCTGCTCGGCAAAACGTTGGACCTCCAATTTAGAGTAGCGATTCTCCAGCTCACCGCTGATCATTTTATTTTCTAGATCAACCAGGTACTTGATGCGTCCACTTATAGTGTTGTAGTTAGTCAGCATGCCGCCTAGCCAGCGCTGTGTAACGTATGGCATGCCGGTAGCTTCGGCCAGTTCTTTAACTTTTTCCTTGGCCTGGCGTTTAGTGCTGACCAGTAGAATCTGCTTGCCCTCTGATGCGGTTTTGACCAGAAACTCCAGGGCGTGATGCAGCGCCTCGACAGTTTTGGTTAGATCAATAATGTGGCTGCCGTCGCGCTTACTGTGTATATAAGGCGCCATTTTAGGATGCCAGCGGCTAGTCTGGTGACCAAAATGCGCGCCGGCCTCTAACAATTCTTTAATATCTATCCCGTTAGAAGTCCGGTTCGTACTTTGCGAACCGGCAGTCGCCTTAGGCGACTTACTTCTAACGGGATCTACATTGGCTACTGCCATATGGTTATAATCCTTAGCTCTCCGCGAGGCGTTACCCTGCCAATCCTGCACGGAACTGGTTGGGAGGATTATTTACCTCGCTGCTTAATTTGACTCATTGATTGTACCTTTGTTAACCATCTTTTGCAATATTATATACTATAAAGTTGATTGATCTAGTAATTTATATTAAAGTATTATTGATTTATGCGAAAGATTACCGGGGGCGGATTACTAGACGCGCTGAGCACTTGTGCTGCAAAAGCTGGCCTGGATCATCGAATTGCCGGTAAATACAGCATTGACGAGCTGTTGGCTGAAGCTGTTCAAGATTACTTTGAACGTCGTTATTATCAACAACCGAGTTCTCTTTTTTTCGGAACTAAGTTTAACCCCAATACTTTCATTGGCAGCATGATAACTGAAGAAGGCCTGGACACTTATTTGAGGTGGCGTCAGTCAGTAATCGATAAAATGGCCTCGATGACTATATCTTCTCAAAGAGCCGCTTGAGTATTGACCCACAAGGGTAAAATCGTTATACTAACCAAGTTATGACTCCGCACAATTTCTGGGCGGGGCAAGAGCAAGGGATAATGAAAAATAATATTCATCCAAAAAATTATCGCGCGGTTGTTTTTCAAGACTCCAACGACAATGCAACCATTTTGACCCGCTCGACCGTCGCTACCGAAGAAACTATTACCTTAGATGGTATTGAATATCCTTTGGTCAAGGTCCATATTTCCTCCAGTTCCCACCCCTACTTCACTGGCGAGGAGCGTATTGTTGACATTGAGGGCCGGGTAGACAAGTTTAAAGCCCGAGCCGAAGCGGCCCAAAAAGCCAAAGCGGCCAAAGCCGCTAAAGCACCAAAGACCAAGAAACAAGTCAAAACCGAAGCTCAGAAAATTGGCACAGTAACTAAAGAGCCACAAGACGCTGAACAATAACTAAGACTAGCTAAAGAACGTCTGAACATATCTGTTTTTGGACGTTTTTTATATACTGGAGTAAGCCATGGAAACTAAAGAACAGCAATTAAGACGCGAATACCAGGACTTGCAGGCTCGCTTGCGTGATCCTGGCATTTTTAGTTCCAAAGACTACCCGGCCTTAGCTCGTCGCCAGAGTCAACTAGAAATACTGATTGGCCTGTTTGACCAGAAAAAAACTCTGAAAGTCGAGTTAGAAGAGGCCAAAAAGATGATTGCTGACGAAGAGCTAGCACAGCTGGCCGGCGATGAAATTAAAAAATTAGAAGAAAAACTGAGAGAAGTTGAAGAAAAATTGGCTGAAGCCCTGCTGCCTAAAGATGCCAACGATGAACGTGATGCCATTATTGAAATCCGGGCAGCAGCCGGCGGTGACGAAGCCAGCTTGTTCGCCGGTGAGCTATACCGTATGTACGCACGTTGGTGCGAGACGCACAACTATAAAATCGAGCTGCTAAACGAAAGCCCGGCTGAAGGCGGCGGCTTTAAGGAAATTATTTTCATGGTACGCGGCGAAAGCGCTTATAAAATGC
>JACPKG010000003.1 GCA_016187175.1 Candidatus Saccharimonadota bacterium | reverse complement strand
TTTATTCGCCTCTGCAGTAGTTAGGGTTTTTTTCGGGTGCGACAGACCAATGTGCCAGGTTGTTTGTTTGTGGGCTTTGTCGTTAGGCTTTTGGTAAATGTCGACTGGGCTGAGCCAATGAAAGAAGCCATGTTCGTCGGCTATTTTGCCTAATGTACCTAATACAAAATTTGTCAGCTCCCCATAAGACAGATTGTTACTGCTACGCAGACAAATGTCCTGCTCGATGGCTGGGAATTTATTAAGCGGATAATAATCGAGTGGCTTAGCGTTTTTAATCAAAACTTCAATGTCTAACTCAGCTCCGGCGATAAAAGTCGGTAATTTCAGTGACTGTTTTAGGGCTTGGCTAGGCTCGCCAATTAAACCAATAACTTCTTTTTTATGATAATTAGGATAAATTACCGCAGTTCGTTTGGGTTCGTAGGCACTAGCTGCCGCTTGCCATTGCATAGGCAGGTCTTTGCTCAGCGGCTCGTAGACCATTGAATGGATACCCACACTGTGCAGTAGGTTTTCCAGTTGTTTTTTAGCCGCAAAATATGGTGCGCCGGCCTCTTTTCGTGACCTGTTTTTGGCAACAACCAGACAAAGCCTCTCCAGCTCCATAGGCAGCTTTTCTTCATCCACTACACCTCTTACATGAGCACGGCCTATTTCGAATAATGAAAGGTCCTCAAAGCCTTCTTTGATGTTAGGATGGACTTTCTCTAGCAAGCTGGGTGCCAAACTCAACCGGTAATATTGCAAGTCTGGGCTGAGTGCGTTGCGAATATGGTAGGCATCTTTAACGTCTTGGCCGGCTTTTTCTATCAGTGAACTATGGATAAAACTGTATGTTAAAGCCTCGTTGGCGCCAGCGGCCGACAGTATATCACGGGCGCGTTGCTTGAAATCCAGTGTTTCATTTTTGGCTGCCGGAGTGAGATCTTTGCCGGGTAATGCCAGTGGCAGATGCTCGTAGCCGTACAGCCGGCCAACTTCTTCAACAATGTCTTCGGGAATTTCTATGTCAGTCCGCCAAAAAGGCGCTTCGATCTTTAATGTTTCGCCACTGGTCTCAACTTTAAACTCGACATTTTCCAGCAATTTCTTAATTCGGGCAGTGCTGAGGTCAAGGCCTAAACGTTCATTGATGAATTGGGGTATCACGTTTACGGTAACGGCTTTGACATGAAAGTGTCTATCGTCGATGATCGGGCTGGCTTGGCGGCCGCCGGCCAAACGTTTTATTTCATCAATGGCTTTCACAGCTACCGCCAGGTTCTGGCGCGAGCTCTGGTTCTTGGTGAACCTAGTGGCGGCTTCGGTAAACAGGCCATGGCGCATGGCTGACGTGCGAATGGTATTCATATCGAAATTACCAACTTCCAAAGCAATATTGGTCGTAGCCTCATTGACTTCCGTATCTGCTCCGCCCATTATGCCGCCTAAACCAATCGGCTTGTCGGCCGAGGTAATGACAATATCGTTTTTGTTTAGCTTTAATCTCTTACCACCCAAAACTGTCAGTTCTTCGCCGGCCTCGGCCAGCCTTACTCCGATGGTAACTTCTTGGCTCTTGGCTCTTGGCTCTTGGCTCTGCTGCATTAGCAGTTTGTCGTAATCATAAGCATGCAGCGGCTGGGCCGTTTCTAGCATCAGAAAGTTTGTTATGTCGACAATGTTGTTGACAGATTTTACTCCTACATTACTTAAACGCACCTTAAGCCAAAGCGGACTGGAACCGACTTTAACATCTTTCAAAACCACGACTGTAAATCTGGACACCAACTGTGGCGTGTCGTTTTTGACACTTAACTTATGAGTGGCTACGCCATTTGGTTTAGGCAGTTGCGGATTCTCTTTGTACCAGTCCGGGCTTTTGAAAACATGCTGTTGGATTCCCGCCAGTTCACGAACAATACCTAATTGCCCAAATAAATCCGGACGGTGAGTGAACATCTTGTTTTCGATATCGATAATGAAGTCGTCCAATTTGTAAACTTCGGCGAATGGCTGACCTGCTTTGGTGGGTTGGTCAATAACTAAAATCCCTGTGTGATCTTCTCCCAAGGCCAGCTCTTTGAGGCTGGCAATCATACCGCTGCTAATAACACCTCTAATATTTCGCGCTTCCAGGACAAAAGGTTCTTTATCAACGGTTGAAGGCACGGCAACGCCGGGCGGGATCCAGGCCACCAGCTGGTCGGCAGCGACATTTGGCGCGCCACAAACAACCTGCACCAAACCTTTAGCATCACGCCTAACGCCTTTAACTGCTTTGGCATCATCAATTAGGCATACACTTAGCTTGTCGGCGTTTGGATGCTTTTCGCAGGAGATAACTTTGGCGACGACAATGCCTTGGTATTTTTTACCAACATCAATAACCTCTTCGACTGCGCCTAACTGGGCGCCAATTTTCTCGACCAACGCGTCAATACCATCCGGCATCGGATCAGCCGAAACATGGTCCTGCTCGATAATTTTTCTAATCCAATTAACGCTAACTTTCATCCCGTTAGACTTCACCCTCCACTTCATATCCCCCAAATAGCGTTGGATAGCCAGAGTCATCGCCAACGATCATATGTACACCGGTAATGTGGGGCTGAGGTCTAACGGGATTCATCGGACACTTCTTTCTCTCGAAGCTCGTACTCTACGGCTTTTTTGGCAATTTCCATACTGCAAGCTTTATTCTCCTTACAAAATGCTTGGCATTTTTTGGCAGTCTCTTCGCTTCGATAATGCAGGCCGCACTCTGGGCATTGGTAGAATTGCTCCTTGTTGCTCATCGATGAAGCCTCGCTGCTACGGCAAATTCCGTAAAATATTTCTCTAAAGTTGTATCTTCATTATCCGTAACTATACTTTGCACAAAAAATTCGCGCGAGCGTAATAGTTCTTTATTCCTATAAGGGTATTTTTTGGCCCAAAGTTCAGCTGTAATATCTATTAAGTCCAGCCCCCGAAAAAGGGCCGCTTTCATACTGACCATATCGCCGCGATGTTTAGCTGATAACGCCCGGCCAACTTCTGAGCCGATATTACCCATTTGCTCGAAGACAGTCATCTTGGCCCAGCGGTTTTTATCTATTGTGTGTCTATTCATGGACCGTTTCCTCAATGAGCTCAATTATTTTATTCCTGGTGCCCTTATCATTAACCCCTCTGGAGTCATTGCCTTGGCTAGATTTATAGTTGATCATAGAATCAAACTCTACAAATTCATTAGTACCGTATTTATCCGGCTGCAGATTAATACCCCACATATCCTCTTGTTTTGAACCATGTTCCATTAGATAAGCTTCGCCGTCGGAGTGGAGATCCATATCAACCAGTACTATTTTTTTGGTAACGTCAACATCTGCCTTAACGATAGAACCATACATTTTTTCGGCCATTTTCTTAAGCTCTGCCAACGAAATTTTAGTGACCTGTTTCATGAAAATTGTCTCAGAAATTTTAGATTGCCGGAGTGAAAGTAACGGATATCCTCAATGCCGTATTTGATCATTACTAAGCGTTCAATCCCGCCGCCCCACGCGAAGCCGGTGTACTGTGTTGGGTCGATGCCGCCTTCGCGCAGCACATTTGGGTGGATTAATCCGCAGCCTAATAGCTCAATCCAACCTGAATATGAACATATATTGCAGCCTTTTTGGTCACAAAATGGACAGCTAGCAGCGAATTCAAAACTCGGTTCGGTAAACGGAAAGTAAAATGGCTGCGTCTTAACCCCTACGTCTTTTTGGAAGTATTCCTTAAAAAAAGTCTTGAGCGTAGCAATCAGATGACCGGCATGTATACCTCTGTCTACATACACGCCTTCGAGCTGATAAAAAGTATGGTCATGCCGTGCATCAACGTCTTCATTACGGAAACATCGGCCTGGAATTACTACCCGGATGGGGATTTCCATACTCTTAAAGACTCGGTTTTGCATTATCGAAGTATGGGCCGGTGCCACTAGGTCTTCATCAGTTACAAATGTATCGTATTCATCGCGGGCTGGATGGTCTTTGGGAAAGTTCAGCGAGCCGAACATATGATAATCATCATCCAGTTCACGCGATTCAATAGCCACAAAACCCATACGGGCAAAAATACCCAAAATATTTTCTAGTTCAGTCATTAGTGGATGCCGGCTACCGTTGTCGGCAGTGAGTAACTTTGGCCGCAGCTCTGCCGGGACGTTAATATCAAAAGGCGCCGTCACGTCAATCGGAGTGCTTTTTGCTTTTTGCTTATTGCTTATTGCTGCTGAAACAAGAGCTTCGAGCTCTTGTTTCAGTTTGTTTACTTCTTTGCCGAAGTCGGCGCGGGCTTTGCCGGTTGGCAAAGTTTTTATTCGCTCAAAAAGTGCGCCTAGTTCTGGCGAGCGTAAAATAGCCCGCTTATCCTCCAGCTTATCGAACTTCGCCTTAAGCTGTTTCACCACTTTAACTACATCCGGATTTTTATACTCCATGCTCTCATTAGTATAAATGCGACTACTGTAACCTACAACCTGTAACCTATAACCTTTTCTCGGTATACTTAAAGCAATAATGAGCGATGACACAAACAGCGATCTGCTTGAAAAAGCCGAAGAGGTCTTGAAGCACAACGACCGCGGGGCGTGGACTGTACCGGCCGGTGATTTATACCCTCATCAATGGCTATGGGATAGCTGCTTCATCGCTATTGGTCTGCGACACCTGGATATTGCGCGGGCCCAAACTGAGCTTCGCAGTCTGCTGCGCGGGCAATGGAGCAACGGCATGCTGCCCAACATTATATTTTCAGATGGCCGCGAATTTCATCGTGACCGAGAGCTTTGTCGCAGCTATGTGAACCCTTATGCACCAGATAATGTTGCCACTAGCGGAATAACACAGCCGCCGATGCTAGCTGAAGCCGTGGTTCGCGTCGGTGAAAAAATGAAATTACCCGAACGCCGGACTTGGTACAAAATGATGTTCCCCTCATTACTGCGCTATCATGAATGGTTGTACACCGACAGGGATCCGCATAAAGAAGGGTTGATCATACTACTGCACCCCTATGAGGCGGGCCTGGATAATTCGCCGCCCTGGATCAGCGAAATGCGCAAGCACAGTATGCCATGGTGGGTTCGGCTGATTGAAAAACTACATCTTGACGGCGTAGTCGAGCTAGTCAGGCGTGATACGCGCCATATCCCCCCCGGCCAAAGAATAAGCAACATTGAGGCAATGGTTCAGTGGTCGGCCTTGCATCGCTTGAGGCGCCACGCCTACAACTCAGAGGCTATTATGAGCCGGGCTTTATTTGCCGTTGAAGATTTAGCGTTTAACTGCATCTTGATCCGCGCCAACGAACACTTGCGAAAAATAGCCGAAACGGTTGGCCGTCCGCTACCTGACGAACTTTCTCTAGCAATGATAAGGTCAATCGCAGCACTGGATCATCTTTGGGACGAAGCGGCTGGTATTTACTACAGCCGCAGTTTTATCAGCCATAAATTGATCGAAGAGCCAACAATCGCTACACTTTTACCGCTTTACGCCGGCTGTATCACCAAAGAGAAGGCTGCCCGCTTGGTAGAGCTGTTAAGCAGCCGCAAGTGGTTTAGGGCCAACTGGCCAGTGCCTAGCGTGCCGCTCAGTTCATCATACTTTGACCCTCTTAAGTACTGGCAGGGACCAACTTGGATAAATACCAATTGGTTGATCATTGACGGCCTTAAAAGATACGGCTTCGATGATGAAGCTGAAAATTTACGAAGAAAAGGTTTAGAACTCGTCGCAAAAAGCGGCATCTGGGAATACTTTAGCCCTACCGATGCCGAACCGGCCGGCGCGCCAAACTTTTCCTGGACCGCCGCTCTTACAATCGACTTCCTCAAATCCTAATAATTAACATCCTTGCTTACAAGGATAATCCTTGTAGGCAAGAGCTAAGCAGCAAGTTGTTTTTTGAGGCTATCGAGTTCATATTTATAGGATTGGTAATCTGCCACAAAGGTCTTATACTCCTCCGTTCCAATAAAGCTTTTGGTGATCCATTCTGGATGGAGCCATTTAGGTCTTTGTTTACCCGCAAAATACTTGTAACTACTATACGGATAGATCTTATAGTCTTCTTTGGCGTCAAGTGGATTTAGATGTATGTATCGACTAGCATGGAGCCAGTATTGGTCACTACTTATGTGTGAAGCTTTATAGGTTCCTTGAAAAAGCCGGCCTTCGCGTTTGTAGCGTTTATTAAAATACATAACGTAACCGGTGCTAATAGAGCGCATTAATTTAGAAATCCCGTCTGGCGAATACTGATAAAGCAACAGGTGAAAATGATTGGGCATTAAACAGTAAGCTACCAGCTCGACTTCGGAATGAAGATGGGCTCTGCGCAAGTTAAATACTTGAGCCAAATCTAAATTAACAGTTTCTTTAGGTATTTCAGGTCCAAGAGCTATTTTCAGATAACTTAGGAGAACTCTGTAGTCAAGGTCGTCCATAAAAATCATCCGTTTTTCGACTCCACGATTATAGACATGCCACATTTGATCAACGTCAAATTCTTTAACCGTGTTTTTACTAGGCATACTTCCAATATACGCACACTGGTCTGTGCTTACAAGGATAATCCTTGTATGCAATCCTTGTAAGCACAGACCAGTTAGCTCTTTACGACCGATAATTGACCGCAGGCAGCTTCAGTCTCATAATTTTAGATTAGATTAATGAGTGAAGCACCTTTTAGCGGCTTAAGAATTGAGGTTCTGGTGCTACCAAAAGAAGGTATGCTAGATCCAGAAGGCGAAGCAGTAGAACTAGTGCTGAAATCACCTTTGGGTTTTAATGTAAACAATGTACGAATAGGGCGCCTCTATGAGTTGGTCTTACCGCAGGATATAGATCCTACAGAAGCTTGCCGTATTGGTCGGAGTAATATGCACAGAGACCGCAGTATTAGTGAATCCATTAGTCGAAAGCTACGAGGTTAAAGTTGTGGGCGATGATAAAGATTGAAATTACTCGTCTTCGTCGAGATTGGGGCGGTCGAGGAGCATCGGCTCGACGCTGGGACTAGTCTCGGCGATTTTAACTACGTCTTTGTCGATTTTGCCCAGTTCTTTGTAGGTCACATTAAAATGCCCAACTGTCGTACCAAGAGAATTGCCAAGCTTTTGCATATAGCCGTTATGGGATACCAAATGCTTACTTAGCTGCTCGATATTTTTGCGGATTTTTTCGGTGTCTTTGTGAATCTCGATGGAGCGCAGTCCCTGGACGATAATCTGCAGCATAGCCGAAAGAGTACTGGGCCCGACGATGGTAACTTTTTTATCAGCCGCCGCGTATTGCATCAAGTTACGGCCACTAACACCGCCCAAGCCGACTTTATTGGCCAGCAAGTCATAATAAATCGCCTCACTAGGTATAAACATCAGGGCTTGGTCTAAAGTTCCTTTGCTCGGTTTGATGTATTTTGAAGTTTCATCGATACGCCGCTTCAAGTCCTCTTTGAAGGCCCTCTCCAGCGCCGGACGTTCTTCGTCCTTGCAGTCAATTAAGCGGTTATAGTTTTCCAGCGAAAATTTGCTGTCGATTGGCAAGATTTTATCGTCTATCCAAACCACTGCGTCCACAGTCGTACCTTCGCCTAATTTATATTGCAATTGGAAGGTCCCAGGGGGTAAGACGTTCTTTAGAATCTGCTCCAGGTAATACTCGCCAAGTACACCGCGCTGCTTAGGATTTTGCAGGACATTTTGCAAACTTTTTAGCTCACCAGCAATGTCGCCAACATTTTTGTTGGTTCGATCCAACTCTGTCAGTTTTTGGGTGACGTCGCGGATTATTTTGGCGCTCTGCGCATACTGGGCAGCCATTTGTTTATTACTACTTCCGAGTTGTTCGGTCAGTTTTTTCTGCAGGTTTTCGTTGAGCATGGTGACGTTTTCACTAATTTGGGTCAAGTCGGCTTTAAGCAGCAATGCCGAGTTGCTATCGCTGGGCTTGAGCAGAATTTTCCAAACCACCAACGCCAGTAAAGCCACACACAAAATCCCCAAAATAGTCACTGCTACCAGCACAGTGGCTTTCCTTTCATTGATTTATGGACAACGAAGCGGTGATGAACCGCTTCGTTGTTTTTGGAGGGCCTGCTCGTTTCGATAGCTTTGGCGAAAGTACACTTTCTTGAAACAACTATGTATCTCCTCAGCAACTTCTACTTTGAAACAATTTTCCAAGATACCCAAACCTTGATCGCCATATAGTTTTGACGGCCATTGATTTCATGAAATGCGGTGTACCCGTTAGGTGTACCTATCCTATTCCACTCTTGGTCCGTCTATATTATACCAAAAATTACGCAAGTCTTGTGACCCCGAACATAAAGGCCGCACCTAGGATTGTCAGTAGAATTGTCCAGCGGGATGAGCCCTTGGAGTGGGCTTGGGGCAAAATGTCGCTGGCGCCGATGTAGAGCAAAAAACCGGCAAAAAAGCCAAGGTAAATTGCCAATACACTTTCGGATAAAGAAAACAACAGTGTTGACAAACCACCCAATATTGGCATGACAGCCGCGACCAGCAACATTTTTTGGGCCCTGCTTGGTTTGTTTTGGTGGAATAACATAACGTTGGTGGTGTTAAAACCGTCGGCAAAACGATGGCCAATGACCGCAATTGCCACAGCTATCCCAACAGCTGTGCTGACTTGAAAGGCTACACCAATGCTGGCCCCATCTAAAAAACTATGCCCGGATAAGGCTACAGCTCCCGCTATGCCGACGTGAGGATGCTGATGGGGACCATACCGCGATTCATGAGAGCTATGAATCAAGATTGATTTTTCTACAATATGGAAAAGCAGGAAGCCTAAAACAAGCGCCAGCATCGGCCAGGTAATATCTAAACCGGTGGATTGGCTGATATGAAATATTTCCGGTAATAGATCAAAAGCTACTAGTCCCAAAATTATGCCGGCCGTAAAGCCGAGTGTCAGATATAGCTTGCTGCGGCTGCGAATAGCGGCTAGTCCACCTAACAGTGCCGCTAAAGCGGCAACAACAGATAATAGAAAAACTAGCATGATCGTATTCTATATTTTTAAAATGCTTATTTGCAAATTTGTCGCAGTTTTATGTAAAATTGCTGTATGTACGATGATTTAGCCGCCCTACTGAAGAAAAACAACGCCAGTTTGACGCAACCACGTAAAAAGATATTTGACCTGTTGCTCAATCAGGAACCCCAGACTATGCAGGTGTTAGTCCGCCGGGCGGCTGGCGAGGTCGATCGAGCCAGTGTTTATCGAACCATAGAGCTATTTGAACGACTCGGAATAGCCCACCGTCTTAATATCGGCTGGAAGTATAAGATTGAGCTGTCTGATGTTTTTTTAGAACACCACCATCACATGTACTGCACAAACTGCGGCAAGACCATGGATCTGCCGTCTAACCCAATGCTAGAAACAATGATTGACAGTCTGACCAATAAAGAAGGCTTTTCGCCACGAGGACATTCTCTGGAAGTCTATGGTTGGTGTGCCAACTGCCGAAATACCTAGATATCCGACTTTTTGACCTATCTTTTTTGCAAGTTCGGATCTCTCAACACAGCGCCCGCAACTAACATTGCGGCTATGGCAAAAACTACGCCAATGTAAAAACCGCTTTGGAAACCTGCAACCCGAGCCTCCGGAACAGATTTACCGGCTGTCACCGCCGCAATGGTGACTGAGTTGGCCACCGCCGAAAGTATGGCCAGACCAATCGCCCCGCCAATTTGTTGAGCGGTATTTAAGACACCCGAAACCAAACCGGAGTATCTGTGTGGCACGCCAGAAGTAGCGGCCAGTGTCAGGGGCACAAAGGACAAACCCATACCAATAGCCGAAACTATTAAACCGGGAGCCAGGTTATGCCAGTAATCGCCGCCGACCTTAACTATTTGGGAATTTATAAATAGGCCAACTGATAGCAAAAAGGGGCCGATGAGGAGCAACGGTTTATAACCAATCCGCGACACTAGTTGCGAGGCCAGGCCTGCGGAAAGCGCGATAATAAAAGGCACTATCAGGAAGCTAGCCCCGGCTTTGATAGGTGAGTAGCCTAAAATGGTTTGGACATACAAAGTCATGAAAAAGAACATGGCGAACATGCTGGCAGCAATAATTAGAGCGATGCAGTTGCCGCCGCTGACGTTACGGGATTTAAACAAAGCCAGTGGCAATAAGGGTTGCTTTGATCTTGCTTCATCACGCCAGAAAATAGCCAACAAAACAACACTGATACTTAAAAATACCAGGACCGACTTCGAACCCCAGCCGCTAACTGGTACCCGAGATAAGGCGTAAACTAAAGCCATCAGGCCACCAGTTGCCGCTAAAGCTCCAAAGCTGTCTAATTTAACTTTTTTGTTCTCTTCACCAATCTGCCTTGGTAGAAGGTAAGCGGCGGATAGTACCACTAGGGCGGCAACCGGCACGTTAACAAAGAAGTTCCAGCGCCAGCCTAGATACTCTGTCAAGATCCCGCCCAGCAGGACGCCAACGGCCGCCCCACTGGCAGTGACTGCCGACCAGACGCCCAGAGCCTTGTTACGTTCTTTGCCCTCCTCAAACTCGGTCAAGACAATTGATAAGGCCGTCGGGGTCATAAAAGCTGCCGCCAGACCCTGGATGCCGCGGGTGATTATTAGCCATAACTCAGATTGCGCTAGACCACAAAGCAGTGAGGCTGCGGCAAAAAAACTTACGGACCACATAAAAATTTCACGCCGGCCAAATAGGTCGGCCATCCGGCCACCAAGTAACAAAAAACCGCCAAACGTAATGGAATAAGCGGTTATTACCCATTGTAAATTATTAGCTGCAAAGTTTAATTCCCTAGCTAAACTAGGTAGGGCAACATTAACGATTGTTACGTCTAGCACAACCATAAAGAAGGCTAGCGCCAGTAGTGCTAAGATTACCCATTTATTCTGAGCGTGCTTTGACAGCTCTTTTTTGGCCACGTTTACATTAAGCCCCAGTTTAAAAGATAATTTAACCACGTCACTGATTTTAAAAGCAATTATTTTTAAGCTAGACTAAAGGCAATGGCAAACCGGCAAAAAATACTAATTTTAGGCGGCGGCTTTGGGGGTATAAAAACCGCCCTAGAGCTTTCTGAGCATCCGTTATTTAATGTGACACTCGTCTCCGACCAGAAAACTTTTAGATATTATCCGCAGCTTTACCGAATTGCTACCGGCGGGCGCCGGGACGCTTCGCAAATACCGTTAGCGGAAATTTTTGCGGACAAAAATGTGGACATCGTATATGACAGCGTTCAGACTCTTGATCGCCAAGCCGGAATCGTTGCCGGCGCCAGCGGCCAAAAGTATAACTTCGACATTTTAGTCATTGCTCTGGGCGTGGTGACTAACTTTTTTGGCATTAAAGGTCTAGATAAATATGCTTACGGTATCAAGACAGTTGAAGAATCGCGAAGACTGCGCGACCATCTTCACAAACTACTAATAGAGAAACAAAAACCCGATATTAACTATGTGGTCATTGGCGGCGGACCGACCGGCGTAGAGCTGGCTGGTGCTTTGCCAGATTACATACGGCATATTATGAAACGTCATAACTTAGCCGATCGGCCAATCCATGTAGATCTAGTTGAAGCTGAAAAACGATTGCTACCGCGTATGCCCAAGAGTTATTCGCGTGCTGTCACTAAAAGGCTGCGCCAGCTAGGCATCAAACTACACCTTGGCGAAACGGTCAAGGCCGAAACAGCCGATAAGCTTATGGTGACTGATCTTTCAATAAAAAGCCACACGGTTGTCTGGACGGCTGGCGTCACCAATCATCCCTTTTTAGCAGACAATAATTTTTCCCTCAGCGATCATGGCAGGGCTGTAGTTGATACATATTTACAAGCCGACGTCAATATTTATATCATTGGCGACAACGCCGACACGCCGTATTCAGGCATGGCCCAAACGGCTCTGTATGATGGGAAATTTGTGGCCGAAAATCTGAAACGCCAAGTAGAGAACAAGCAGCCTCAAGGTTATAAACCTAAAAAACCAATTTATGTCATGCCCATCGGGCCGGGTTGGGCAGCTTTGTTGTGGGATAGAGTTCATATTTATGGATTTCTGGGTTGGATGGTCCGCAGCGCCGCCGACTTTATGGCTTACCGAGAGTTTGAACCTTGGCGGCAAGCGACCAAACGCTGGCAAGCCAGTCTGGAGACAGAAGAGACCTGTCCAGTTTGCGTGGCTAAGCGACCCCTGTAGATTTGGGTACTTTTTTATAAGCAAGGTGACGTTTAAGTCCATCAAGTCGGTCGATATGCGGCAAAAAACTGTTAAGCAGGCTTGAATATTGGCGATTGGGGACGATAATACGTCCCAGTTTGTCCTGGCTCTGCAGATGTTCGTAAAGTCCATAAAAATCGCCATCGCCAGACACGATGATCGCTTTTTCATAGTTCGGATACTCAATCATGACATGCAGCACCAAGTCGGCATCAACATTGCCTTTAACCGTGCCCTCTTTATGTTCAACTAAGGGTTTCAAAATCAATTTGTAGCCCATAGATTGCAAGTTAGCATAAAGGTCGGCTTGGTCTTCTACCATACCGAGGAAAAAGTAAGCTTTTTTGACGTTATACTTCCGCTGAAGATGCAGATGGAACTTACGAAAATCTAAATTCCAGCCCAGCTTTTTGATGCCCATATTTAAGTTTTGGCCATCAATAAAGGCATAGTTGCCGCTGATTTTGGAATTGTTTTTTGGTTGATCACTCATCAATTTACTTTATTGTACCATAAAAGCCGAATTTTTACAAAAACAACAGTTGCTACAACTGCCACCCTGAGGTGGAAGTGCCTAAGCTCCTCCTCGTCATGAATTTAAAAACTGGCTAGTTCTTTATCTAACTGCGCAGTTTCGCTGTCACTATCTAGCGAAACTTCATCTAGAGTTTCAGAAGCCTTAGTTAGATCAGCCGTACTACTAAGCTCCGCCGGGGCTTCGGGTATAGCTTTAAGCGACGTAGTCTTGGAAGTACTAACTGAACCAGGTTTTTGGCTACGCTCATAAATATTCCAGCCACCAAGCACCACTATGGTTAAAAGAGCGGCAATGACTACCATCTCAAACAGAGCGAAACCTTTTTGGGGTAGTCGTTTCATTACTGACTCCCCTCGGTGCTCTGGACGGATTTGACACCAACGATTAAGTTTTTAACGGCGGTCCGGTACTGCTTCAGGGCGTCATGCATGGCTTTGACATTAGTCTTAAACTCACTGGCTGTACCTTTAGGGTCATCGGCTTCGCAATCAAATGTCACGCTGGTGGATATTACGGTATCAACAGCTGTCTGGGCTGCTGCCTTTTTGGCCTCTACGGCGGCCACTAAGGCATCATAGTTAGCCAGGACTTTACTCTTAGATACATAAAAGGATTTGGTGCGGTCGGCAATCGCGCTAAACAAGTCGATTTTATTCTGGCCTCTCTCGCCAATGCGTGCCATGGAGTCATTTATCTTGTCTTCGCGCTCTTGGCAAATCTTCAGTTTGTCATCCTTAAGTTTCTTTTTCTGTTCTTCCAGTTTATTTTTGGCAGCTTCACGTTTACCTTCGGCTTCTTGTTTGGCGGCCTCGCGTTTGGCTTCGTAGTCTTTTTTGGCGGCCTCGCGTTTGGCTTCAAAATCTTTCTTAGCCGCTTCACGTTTAGCCTCTGCCTCTTTCTTGGCAGTTTCCTTTTGGGTTTCACTAGCACTAGAACTCGACGAGCCCGAACTACCATTTTCATTTTCAGCTATAACTGGTACGGCCGCACTAAGTAAAAAAAGGAGCGAAACGTAAAACGCCAGCAGGGTTATTCTCATGCCAGTAATTTTATGCTTAAGCTAACATCTCGTCAACCAAAACCGCGTATAATTTAAGATTGGTGAAGTTTAGTGAGCAAAATTTTACTTTCTTGGCCTGGACAGTAACTGCTACGGTAGCTGTTTTAGCAATCTTGGCGTGGGGCCAAGGCATTGGCTGGCAACTAGGTAGCTTATCAACCTACGGAATCTTTCCTTTATTGGGCTTGCTAGCTTTTAGTTTGATGTGGTCGATGTACGCTGTTGGCTTTGGTCGCCGCCGCTGGCAGGTAGGCAACTTAGGATTATCGCAATATTATAAAGTTATCCCTTTGGTTATTCTGGCCGCCATTTTGCTCCATCCTGGTCTGTTGGTTTGGCAGCTGTGGCGCGACGGTTTTGGACTGCCGCCGGAGAGCTATTGGCAGCACTACGTCGTGCCGGCAGCCCGCTGGGCTGTGCTTATCAGCTCCACAGCGTGGCTAGTATTTATTGCCTACGAACTGCGATACAGGTACCGACAAAAAAGCTGGTGGAAATACATGGAAACGTTGGCGGACTTGGCGCTGATTGGCATTTATTTTCATGCCCTGCGATTAGGTTCACAATTGCAGCACGGCTGGTTTAGATATGTCTGGTATTTTTACGGACTTAGCTTAGCCGTCTTTCTGATTGATAGTTACCGGCGAAAAATAACTGTATGACCCTGCACTAAGACTCAACGGTCTCTTCCCATGGCAGGCCTGGCTTGCCAAAATGGCCATAGGCCGAAGTCTGTGAATAAATTGGTTGGCGCAGGTTAAGTCGCTCGATTACGCCCCTAACCGATGTGTCTATCAGTTTGTCTTTAAAATCCAAGAGCGCTGCCTGGCTGAGCTTGGACGTACCGAACGTATCAATTGTCTGCATCAGCGGCTTAGGCTTGCCAATGACATATGCCAGACCGACCTCGCACTTGCTAGCCAGGCCGCTCGCCACGATGTTTTTAGCAATGAAGCGGGCGGCGTAAGCGCCGCTTCTATCCACCTTAGTGGGGTCTTTGCCAGAAAAACAACCGCCTCCGACCCTGGCGTAGCCGCCGTAAGTGTCGACCACGATCTTGCGCCCCGTCAATCCGGCATCGCTTTCCGGTCCGGGAATATGCCACAGCCCGGTTCCGTTAATTGTGATATCGCCGTCAGCCGGTAAACCAAACTTAAAACGGGCAAGTGTCGGTGCCAAAATTGTTTTGATTACGTCTAACCTAACTTGTTCTGGTGGGGTTTGCTCGTCGTGGGCTACGGCGGCTACTAGTTTCTCGACCGCCACTGGCTGGTCATCTTCATAACGGACAGTTACCTGGGTTTTGCCGTCCGGACGTAACCACTTTAGCTGCCCGCTTTCGCGGGCTTCGTCAATGCTCCTAGCTATCGCGTGCGCCAGGGCAATCGGAAGGGGCATAAACTCAGGTGTCTCACTGCAGGCGAAGCCAAACATCATGCCCTGGTCACCAGCGCCGTCGTGATTTACCCCCATGGCAATTTCCGGTGATTGTTGGTGTATGTCATTGCTAAATATGGATTCGTGACTGAACCCCCAAGCCGGCACAGTGTAGCCCAGATCCTTCACTTTCTGCCGGACAATTGATTCATAGTCCAGTTTGGCAGTCGTTTTGACTTCGCCAAACAGCGCGACCTGATTGGCGCCGACAACCGTTTCTATGCCGGCGTGGCTATTGGGATCCTGGGCTAGCGCGGCGTCAACAAGGGCATCGCTAATCGCATCGCATATCTTATCCGGATGGCCGGCGCAGACCGATTCGCTGGTAAAAAGCCTGGTTTTAGACATTAAAAAATCCTTTCTGCGTAAGAAAGGATAAAGACTTAAGTATCCTTCCCTCACGGGCTAGGTTTAGCACCCCACCCAATTTGTATCCCACAAATTGGGGAACCCAAATTCTTCGAATTTGGGTGGGGTTGCTGGCAGGTCATAGGGCTAGATCCCTTCCTCCTTCGCATAAAGCTTCGGAGGACCCTCCATAGTCTTGACGACGGAGGGCGCTGCGCTCTTGATATTGTCAGGTTATTAACAGTTGCTACTTTAGTCAAAAAAGTCGGTATTTTCAAGCCCCGGGGGCAAAAATCCCTTACCATGTTTAAAGCCGGCTTGCCATTGGTAGTCCTTGCCGTATCCAAGCTCTTTCATCAACTCTGTCGGTGCGTTGCGAAGATGCAAGGGCACTGGCAGATCGGGATACTGCTTGGCAGTAATTAAAGCCTTCTTCATGGCATTGGTTACTTCACGAGATTTCGGCGCCCGCGCCAACACCGTTGCGCAGTGGAATAGATTAAATTGACATTCCGGCAGACCGATGCGCTCGACAGCTAAGAAAGTGGAAGCGGCTAGGTTCAGCGCAGCCGGTGCGGCCATGCCAATATCTTCACTGGCAAAGACTACCATCCGCCGGGCAATGAACTTCGGATCTTCTCCGGCCTGAAGCATACGCGCCATGTAATAAAGCGCCGCTGTGGGTGATCCGCCGCGCAGACTCTTTATGAAGGCGCTAATGATATTGTAGTGGTTATCGCCGAGCTTGTCGTACCCCGCAATACGTTGCTGAGCAGCAGTTTCCACAACTGTAGTCGTGATTTTACCTTCTGTCAGCTGCTGAGCCATTTCTAGAGTGTTTAAAGCAATTCGGGCATCGCCACCGGACAATTCCGCTATCAGACTGATGCTCTCTTTCGGCAGTCGTTTTGAGGTCAGTTTCTCTCTTTTGGCAGCTCTTTTTACAATAGTGATGACATCTGTTTTTGATAGCGGCTCCAGCACGATTACTCGACTGCGTGAAAGTAGCGGATTGATAACTTCAAAACTAGGATTTTCAGTTGTCGCGCCGATCAGGGTGACCAGTCCTGACTCTACATGCGGCAAAAAGGCGTCTTGTTGGGCTTTGTTAAAACGATGAATTTCATCAACGAAAAGTATGGTGGCCTGCGGTCCGCGAGTAGTATCACCCTGGGCGTTGACCCTGGCCCGTTCAACAACTTTGGTAACGTCGGCTTTACCGGCAGCGACTGCCGAGATTTCTACGAGATCGGCCTTTAACTCGGTTGCGATTAGGCGCGCAAGAGTGGTTTGCCACTACCCGGCGGCCCCCAGAGAATCAGGCTGAAGGGCTTACCGGCACGGACAAGTTCATGCAATAACTTACCTTCGCCCAGAACATGGGCCTGACCAACAACCTCCTCCAACCTTTGCGGCCGCATCCTTTCTGCGAGAGGTTTGTTATTCATGCTTACAGTATAAACTCCTCAAACCTCTTTTTTTCTCCGCCATCCTCCTACGCCAAAGGCTACGGAGGATAGCCCTCCATAGCTTCCAACAACGGAGGGCAACAGCTGCTCCATACTAAATAGCGTACAGGGGTTAGATTTGGATACGGTTGAAGCGGTTGACAGCGAAAAGTACGCTGACAACCAGCGCCGATCCGATGACCGCCAAGTCCAGCCCTAAACCAAAGTGGGTTTGATGGATCATGGTGTAGCGTAGGGCGTCAACCGCGTAGCTGAGCGGATTTATAGAAGCTAAAATTCTCAGCACATCCGGTACATTCGACAGCGGATAAAGCGCACTGGAAAGGAAAAATAGCGGAAAAATCAAAAAATTATTTATGGCTTGAAAGCCCTGAAAATCATCAACCATGCTAGCCAGCCCGGCACCGAAACTGGCAAGCGTCAGGCTTAATACGACAATTATTAAAAAGGCTACTGGCAACATTGACCAATTTTCCGGCCGAAAACCAAAAGCGGCGGCCACTATAAAAACAACAACAGCCTGGATTATAGAGATTGTTGTCCCGCCCAAAGCGTTGCCCAGCAAGACTTTCACCCTTGGGACGGGTGCGACCAGCATTTCTTTCAAAAACCCGAAGCGCTTATCGAAAAGAATCTGAATGCCCCAAAAAACGCCGGAAAATAGTAGAGTCTGCAAAATAATACCTGGCACCAAAAACTGCAGATAGTCGCCCTGCCCGGCCCGTTCAAAAACCGCTCCTAGGCCATAGCCAAGTGCCAGCAGGAATAAAATAGGCTGGCCAATGCTACCGAAAATCCTGGAACGGGTGCGTAAATACCGTTTCATCTGCCGCCACCACAGAATGTATATCTCGTCCATTTTAACCCCTTAACCGCTGGTTTCTGAGCGCACTACGGACATTTAAGCCATCAAAGTCTTCGCTGATTTCGTCACGAATGCCTTCGCCAGTTAATTTCAGGTAGGCTTTTTCTAACGATTTAGTTTTTGTTTTGGCGGTGAGCTGTTTGGTGGTACCTTCAGCGACAATCTTGCCGTGGTCGATAATAGCAATACGTTCGGCTACTTGCTCGGCTTCGTCTAGATAATGGGTGGTAAAGAAGATGGTCATCCCTTCTTCTTTGTTGAGTTTATTGACGTAATTCCACAGCACGTTACGCGTTTGCGTATCCAGGCCAAGCGTCGGTTCGTCCAGGAATAGGATTTGCGGGTGATGCAGCAGCCCGCGGGCGATTTCCAGGCGCCGGCGCATCCCACCGGAATAAGTACGCACCAAGCTGTCGCGGCGCTCCCATAGATCAACCAGTTTCATTAATTCTTCAATACGAGTTGTATGTTGCCCTTTTGGTACGCCGTAAAGCACGGCATGAAAAAGCATATTTTCATAAGCCGTCAGCTCTTCTTCAAGTGCCGGGTCCTGGAAAACGATGCCAAAAGATTTTCTGGCAGCGGCTTGGTCTTTCGCTACATCGTGCCCATTGAGCAACAATTTGCCGCTGGTCGGCCGCAGCATTGTCGTAAGCATTTTAATCGTGGTGCTTTTGCCGGCGCCGTTGGGACCCAAAAATGCAAAAATCTCGCCTGGGTATACTTCAAAACTGACATGATCCACAGCTTGAATCGTTCCGAATGTCTTAACAACATCCCGAGCCTCAATGATCGGTTTGACCATAGACATACATTATAAACAATGAGCAATGAACATTGAACGATAGACAAATTACTTAACTTGTTAAGTAATTTAGTTGTCTGTTTTTGGCTCTTTGGTCTCTGCTCTTTGCTGGAGTACTTCTTCGATTGTGCTGCCGGGTTGATAGATCTTAAGATCGCTGTCGCTCATACTCCAGTAATCGAGAACCGGCTGCAAGATTTTCCAGCTGGTCAAAACTTCTTCACTGCTGGCGAATAAGCTCTTTTTAGCGCGCATGGCATCGATTAGAACTTGCTCATAGGCTTCCGGCACGCGACCGAATCGTTGCTCATAAATAAAGCGTAGCGGTTGTTTTTGCAAATTGTGCCTATAGCCCGGCTCTTTGACCCACAGATCCAGCTCGATACCTTCTCGGGGGTGAAGCCTAAGAGTCAGCAGGTTGGCTTCAGCTTCTTGGCTTTTTTTAAAGTGAATGTCAATCTTGGTTAGCTTTTGATCAAGCTTCTTGCCGGTTGTGAGTCTTATGGGAACACCACGCCATCTAGAGTCAGATGAATCCAAAGTTAGAGACACAAAGGTATCAACCGCGGAGTTGGGATTGCCAACCTCTTGACGGTAGCCACGGTATTGGCCGCGGACAGCGCTTTTCAGCTCTGCAATTTTCATTTTCTGTAAAGCTGCCAGTCGCCGCTCAGGCAGCTGGGCAAAATCAAACATATGAGAGCATGGTTCCATGAGCGTTAGCGCTGCCAGTTGTAGCAAATGACTCTGGACAAAATCCCGCAGCATGCCGGTTGCCTCCCAAAACTCCTTGCGGCCTCCGATACCAATATCCTCGGCGGCGACAATGTCTATGTGGTCGATAAACTGATTACTCCAAATGTTACGAAATAAGGCATTGCTACCTAAAAAGACAGCAATGTTCTGAGCCGATTCCTTAGCCAAGTAGTGATCGATGCGGTAAACCTGCTCCTGCGAAAAATATTTGGCGATACGCCCAATCATTTCCTGAGCTGAACTGAGATCATAGCCAAACGGTTTTTCCAGTAGAAGCTTCGCGGGCGGTTGGCTTAGGCCCGATTCACCCAGCAGCCCGACAATACCATCGGCAGCGGCCGGGGGTACTGAAAGATAAAAAATGACTTGAGGTCCTTGAGTGAACTTTTGGCTGAGTGCCCCAATTTCATCTTTTAGCTTTTGATAGTCAGATCTATTAGCCAAATCCATTGTCAACATTTGGCTGTAGGCTTTTAGATTCTTCTCTTTAGCGCCAAGCACGTTGTTAAGATCAACCTGGCGGCGAGATACTCCCAGCACTCTAAAATCTTTTCCGATTTCAGTATTGGCACAAATTTCCGCCAGCGCCGGTAGCAAGTAGCGACGTGACAAATCGCCAGTTATGCCGAAAATAACCAAGATTGTGGATGGCAATTTTTGACCTGGCTCCATGGTACTTACAGTATAGTGGACTCCAACCAAAGTTCATCTTTACAAAACCAGCCAAAAAGTGTAGTTTATCCGACGGCTAGACAAATATCGAATTAGGAATTTGACAGTGGTTAAATACCGACTAGTAGACCTACACAGGAAAAAGAGCGATGTGTTGATTATTCACTGCTCGGACCCTCGTTTTCAGGACGCCCATCGCCATATGATAGATAAAATCGACCACTACTATGATCTGCTGGTAATGCCGGGCGCTTCGAAGGCCGTAGTTGATAATTCATCTGTCATTGAGGCTATTCAACTTTTATACAAACTGCATCATTTTAATGCAATTCACATTATGGACCATATTGAATGTGGTGTTTTTGGTGCTGTCGAAAACGAGATTGAAAACCATTCGAAGATGTTGACGTTAGCCGCCGAAAAAATCAAGCTGGAGTTGCCGCAGCTTGAAGTGGTTAGTCATTTGCTTGGCGAAAAGGCAGAGATCAAACTGGAGATTTAGTATTGAGCTTTAGGGGTAGAGCTGTTATACTGTCCGCGAATGACTTTCTGGGACCGAGCAACGACCGGACTTAGTTTTCCAGCCGTTCGCACCGCTATGGGTGGGGGCCAGCGGTGCTAATGTCTTACTTGGCCGTCGAGTCTGCCGCCCCGCTGGGGGCCGAAAAACTATTTAGCATCGGCCCATTACCCTTTACCAACAGTATGCTGTTTGGTATTGTAACGGCCACCTTCGTATTAATGCTTTTTGGATTCGCTGCCCGTGCCAGCCAAGCTTGGCCTAAAAGCCGGCTGGCTTTTTATGTTGAGGGTTTCGTCGAGTTAATTTATAACTTGATGACCGAAAGCTTTGGGGATCGCAAGAAAGCTGCCCGCTTTTTCCCTTTACTGCTGAGCCTGTTTGTTTTTATCTTAGCCGCCAATCTTAGCGGTTTACTACCGGGCGTTGGTACCTTATCGCTTGCTGTTGACGGCCAACAGACCTCGCTTTTACGAGCTTTTACGACCGACCTTAACTCAACGCTAGCCATGGCTGTCTTGAGCCTGACGACTGTCCATATTTACGCCATGCGTGAACTTGGTTTGAAGGGCCGCTTCCGTCACTATTTTTCAGGCAACTTGCTCAACCCGATGAATATTATGATTGGCATTAACGAATTGTTCGGTGAAGTTCTGCGCCTGGTGACCCTATCGCTGCGACTTTTTGGAGTGATTTATGGTGGTGAAGCTCTGTTGCACGCTATCTCAGCCTTATCGGGTAACTTCGCCTGGGCGGCAACGCTGCCGATCATGTTCTTAGAAATTTTCTTTTCGCTTGTCCAGGCTTATTTGTTTATGATGTTAACAGCCACTTATTTGGTGACAGCCGTGTCACACGAAGGAGGAGGTAAGGCGCCCGAGATTCAGCCAGCGACTTAAGAGATTGTGTTGTAATTTATTATTAAATGAACGAACGTAAGTAAAAGGAGCCCTGAGTATGGAAAACGTCGATCCATCATTAATCAAAGGTTTGACTATCGGCCTGGGAGCCATAGGCCCGGCCATCGGTATTGGCTTAATTGGTGCCGCCGTGGTTGGCGCCGTTGGCCGCAACCCGGAAATTCAAGGTAAGATCTTGTCGACCGCTTTCATTATGATCGGTCTGGTTGACGCTGTTTTGGCCTTCGTACTACTGATACTGTTCACCACAGGATAGGAGAAAGCAACTTTAGTGATGGACATTCCAGTGTATTTTGCGGAAGCTGACGGCTCTTCGAGCGGTCTTGGAGCTTTTAACATCAATTTAAAAGCCTTCGTTTTTCAATTGATTACTTTTGTGATCGTGTTGCTGGTAATCCGGCGCTGGGTTTTACCGCCGGTGCTTAAAACACTTGAGGACCGACGCCGCACGCTAGAACAAAGTCTGACTCACGCCAAAGAGACCGAAGAGGCGCTGGCCAAAGCCGAGATACGGGCCGAGGAAATTATAGCTCGTGCCAGAGCGGCAGCAGACGAGGCTTTAGCCGAAGCCAAAAGGGCCGCCGGCGGTATTATCGCCGATGCCGAAGCGGTGGCTTCGCAGCGGGCAGCCCTGATAATCAAGGAGACTGAGTCTAATCTCTCTCAGGAATATGCCAAATTACATAAGCAACTGCGTGGCGAACTGGCCGAGCTGGTCGCCGAAGCCACCAAAAAGATCATTGACGAAAAATTAAGTCCGCAGCACGACCGGTCTTTAATTGAACGAGCAATTAGGGGGCTGGGATGAACAAAGTTTCACGGCGCAGTTTGGCCCGCTGGAGCGCTGTCCAATTACTGGCAGGTAAATCGGCTAGGAGCGTCGCTAAGCATTTGGCGGCCGCAGTGGTCGAGACCGATAAGGTTGACGACATTGAATTTCTGCTGGGCGACATCGCTGCTGAGCTGGAAGCTCGACACGAACTGGTCGTCGCCCAGGTTATTAGCTCTTCCATGCTGACGCCGCAGCTACGCCTAGCTCTTAAGGACCAGGTCAAAAAGACTACTGGCGCAAAGGCAGTGCTGCTGCAAGAAAGTGTCGATCGCTCGGTTATAGGCGGACTTAGGGTTGAAACCTCAAACTGCGTCTGGGATCACACAGTTGCTCGAAAATTAGCAGACTTGAAGGAGACACTGTCATGACTTCGTCATCCCAAAGAACAGAAAGCTTAGAGACTGAAGTCAAATCACTTGCCGAAGAAGTCAAAAGCGCCATTGCGAGCTTGAAGCAATCGCGGCAAGAACGCTCGGCCGGAATTGTTACCCGTGTCGGCGACGGCGTAGTGTGGATTTACGGCCTGCGTGACTGCGGCTATGCCGAGATGATCGAGATCGAAGGCCTGCACGGCAAAGTGACTGCCTTTGCTCTAAATCTGCTGGAGGATGAAATTGGTGCCGTGCTGCTGGGTGAAGATGAGCTGGTCCGAGCTGGTGCCCGGGTGCGACTAACTGGCGAAGTGCTCTCAGTGCCGGTCGGACCGGAACTGGTCGGCCGAGTGGTAGACCCGCTGGGCCGACCGTTGGATGGTAAAGGTGATATTAAGACCAAAGCCCGAGGCGCGGTTGAAAGTCCCGCGCCTGGCGTTATTGACCGCCAAAGCGTTCATGAGCCGCTGCTGACCGGCATATCCGCCATTGACGCCATGATACCGATTGGTCGAGGTCAGCGTGAACTAATCATTGGCGATCGCCAAACCGGCAAAACTGCCATCGCTGTTGATACCATGATCAATCAGGCTAAACAAAAGACTGATGTTATTAATATATATGTAGCCATTGGCCAGAAAAATGCCCGTATCGCCCGTTTAACTGAACGCCTCAAGCGCGAGGGCGTGATGGACCAAAGCATCATTGTGGCTACCAGTGCCGCTGACCCGGCTAGCTTGCAATACCTGGCTCCTTACGCCGGTGCAGCCATGGGTGAATGGTTCCGTGATAATAAAAAACACGCCTTGATTATCTACGACGATCTGAGCAAGCACGCTGTGGCTTATCGGCAGATGTCGTTGCTGCTACGACGCCCGCCGGGCCGCGAAGCCTACCCCGGCGATGTCTTTTATTTACACTCACGCTTGCTGGAACGGGCAGCCAAACTGTCAGATAAACTAGGCGCCGGCAGCCTAACAGCTTTGCCGATCATCGAAACTCAAGCGGGTGATGTTAGTGCTTACATTCCGACCAACGTTATCTCCATCACCGACGGCCAAATTTATCTGGAAACCGACCTCTTTTACCAGGGCATCCGGCCAGCCATTTCAGTTGGTTTGAGTGTCTCACGAGTTGGTGGTGCCGCTCAACCCAAGGCTACCCGTTCAGTAGCTGGTAGCCTGCGCCTGGATCTGGCTCAGTATCGCGAACTGGCAGCTTTCTCGCAGTTCGCTTCAGACCTTGACGCGGAGACACAAGCCCGTTTGGCCCGCGGACGATTGCTGACTGAGGTTTTAAAACAGCCGCAATATTCTCCGTTGGCCATCTGGCAACAGGTAGCTGGCATTCTGGCAGCCACTGGTGGCGCTTTTGATGGGCTGCCAATTGAGAACGTCAAGCCAGCCCAAACGGCCCTACTTAGTACCCTGACCCTAAAGCACGCTAAAGTGGTCAGCGAACTAAGCAGTGGTGATTCTCCTAGCGACGCAGTCAAAAAAACTATCATGGACGTTGCCAGCCAGATTGCCAAGCAGTACAGGAGCAAAAATGCTTAACATTTTTGCGAAGAAAGGAGAAAGAAGAATGGAGAAAGTAGCTAAAATTCTATACTTCATACTTCATACTTCATACTTCGCGACTGAAAGGAGCTCCTAGATGGCTCAGACCAGAGTGCTCCAGCGACGCTCGGTTAAAAACGCCAAGCAGATAACCAAAGCCCTGGAAGTGGTAGCCGCCAGCCGCATGCGTAAAGTCGTAGCCGCCGTGGAAAGCAGCCGCACTTATGGCAACTTGGCAACCATTATAATGCAGCGCGTCGCCCACAACCAGGAAGCTAGGCTGCATCCCTTTTTCGCGCCAGCGGCAGATAAGCCCACACTTTACGTGGTTATAAGCTCAGACCGCGGCCAAGCCGGTGCTTTTAATTCCAATATTTTCAACCTGACGCTAGGCGCTATTAGGGCCGAAAAACATCGCCCGCAAGTTGTAGTTTACGGTCGTAAGGGCGCCCGTTTTTTTGCCCATCTAGCCGGTATTGAGCTAAAGGGAGCCTATGAAGATATTGCCGATACGCCCGATGTTAACGTTTTCTCACCGCTTGTAGAAATGATGACTGACGGTATGGCGGAAGGTCAAATCGGGACGGTAAAAATTATTTACACCGAGTTCATTTCTTCTTTAGCCCAAAAAGCCAGCAGCTTCACCCTGCTCCCAATAAGTCACCTTACACCAATCGAGGCTACAGCGGATAACAAACAGATACCGCTATCTGACGAGACGGTCTATGAGTTCGAGCCGGAAGTGAGTGATGTCTTGGAAGAAGCCATCAAATTATACTTCGAAGCCAAGCTAATGCAAGCCAGGATTGAATCAGCCGCTGCCGAGCACGCCATGCGGATGGTGGCCATGGGTAACGCCAACCGTAACGCTTCAGATTTAATTGATGATCTAACACTGGAACTTAATGCCACCCGCCAAGCGGCCATTACCCAAGAAATTGCTGAAATAACCGGTGGCGCCGAAGCTATCGCCGCTTAAGATAAGGAGACCAAGCAGATGCCAACAGTTACTAAATCACCACCAATCAGCCAAAAAGGCACAATTATCCAGATCGTCGGTGTGGTTATCGATGTTGAATTTGCTGGCCGCCTGCCGGCTATTTTCAACGCCCTAGTAGTTGAACGTCAGACAGGTAACTTAATTTTAGAAGTCGCCCAGCACCTCAGCCAACGAGCTGTGCGGGCTATCGCGCTGGGGTCAACCGACGGACTAACTCGAGGTATTGCAGTGACAGATACTGGAGCGCCAATTAATGTGCCGGTTGGTGATGAGACTTTGGGCCGTATGTTTAATGTTATTGGCCAGCCGATTGACGGGAAACCAGCGCCGCCTAAAGCTAAACGCGGCCCGATTCACCGTGATGCTCCAAGCCTGACCGAGCAAAGCGGTAAGGTTGAGATTTTTGAAACCGGCATTAAGGTTATCGACCTGATCGCGCCGATGGCCAAAGGCGGTAAGGTTGGTATGTTTGGTGGTGCTGGCGTCGGTAAAACCGTTTTTATTGCCGAGCTGATCAACAATATTGCTAAATTTCATAAAGGACGTAGCGTATTTGCCGGCGTTGGCGAGCGCACCCGAGAAGGCAATGATCTTTATTACGAGATGCAAGAGTCTGGTGTGTTAGATAAAACCGCCCTGGTTTTTGGCCAAATGAACGAACCGCCGGGCGCCCGCCTGAGAGTTGGTCTTACTGGCCTAGCAATTGCCGAGAGTTTTCGCGATGCCGGCAGCGACGTCCTGCTATTTATTGATAACATCTTTCGTTTCACCCAAGCTGGCAGCGAGGTTTCGGCCTTGCTGGGACGGCTGCCCAGCGCTGTCGGTTACCAACCAAACCTTTCCACCGAGATGGGTATGCTCCAAGAGCGTATAACATCAACTAAAACCGGTTCAATTACCTCTGTACAGGCTGTCTTTGTACCGGCCGATGACTTAACTGATCCGGCACCGGCTACCACTTTTGCCCACCTGGACTCTACCGTTGTTCTGTCTCGCAGCCTAACTGAGTTAGGACTTTATCCGGCCGTTGATCCACTAGATTCCAGCTCCACCATATTAGACCCGGAAATCGTCGGCGAGGAGCATTATCAAGTTGCCCGCGAAGTCCAGCGGGTATTACAACGCTATAAGGACCTACAGGATATCATTGCCATTTTGGGCATGGAGGAATTATCTGAGGAAGATAAGCAGATGGTGGCCCGAGCCCGTCGCATTCAACGCTTTTTAACTCAACCTTTCCATGTCGCCGAAGTCTTTACCAATATAGCTGGCGCCTATGTGCCGATTGCCGAAACCATCAAAGGCTTCAAGGAGATTTTGGATGGTCAGCACGACGGCAAAGGTGAGCAAGCCTTCTACATGAAAGGCGCCATCAGCGAAGTAAAAGAGGCTAAGAAGAAATGATTGATTTAACTTCGCATCAGGTTACGGGTTATCCACCCTCCGTAGCGGTTGCACCGCAACTGTGGAGGACGGGCAGGTTACGAGTTACAGTAGCTGAGACTAAACTGTTGACTGTTTACTGTTTACTGTTCATCGCGAAAGCTAGGCTTTCGCGATGATTCATTTTCAGCTTGTCAGCACCAGCGGTACAAAATATGATGGCGAGGCCTATGAGGTCTTGGTACCGACCCGCGGCGGTGTAATTGGCATATTCGAGAACCATATGCCGCTCATTTCAGCCGCCCGTCCAGGGGTACTTAGTGTCCGCAAGCAATCTAGCGATCCGGATAGCGCTCTGGAAAATTTTGCAATTAATGGCGGCGTAGTTGAGGTAAAGAGTCAAACTGTCCGTTTTATGGCTGACGATGTAACGACCACAGATGAAGTCAGCGAACAAGAAGCCCTAGCCGCGCTAAAGCGGGCCGAAGAGTTAGTTCAATCAGCTGACAGTCAAATCGCCCTAAACGAAGCGCACAGATTACTACATCACAGCTCCGCCAAACTAGAATTAGCTAAAATCAAAAAACGTCACCACCGCTAAAAAACTTGCAGGGCAACCTGCGGTTTTCCTGAGCGCGAAGGTCAGCCTGCAGTCCCAATGCAGCCTAATTTAAGTGTAAGAAATGTTACAAACATAAGCTTGGAATTTTAACACCAGCAAACTAAAAATTTTTACAGCCTATTTGATGACATTTGAGTACGCTACTGGTAGATCAAGAAGTTGGGGGAGAGAGCGTTAATTATAGTTAAAATTTTCACTGACCAAAAAGACTAAAAGGTTATTAAATAGGCGGCATTACAAGAAGAGAATTATATGCAATATTATTTACGACGCCCCACGCCACCTGACGGCCAACTAGTTCGTCTGCACAAGTATCATAAAAAAGTCCAAGACAAAATTGATAACATTCAGGCAGCCCGGCCTGATACCAAGGTTCCCCTATCTCATTCTTCAGCGGCAATAGATCACCAATCTAAGTCCAAAAAGTCGGCTAAGTGGCCTGGGCAACGCTTTGGCCAAGATCGTTCAACAACATAATTAACTCGTCCTTCGGTATTGAGGTGCAATCAATCTCTTTTTGGGTAGCAATGATATAGCCCTGAAGCAGACTGTGGACTTTAAGAGCGTCACCCCTCCATAAATATTTGATGGAGGGCGGCTTCCTGTCTCTTGAGCCAGCATCGGCACCGGCAAATTGGGCGTTGTCGCCCGAGTAATACCGTGTCACAATCCGCAATTGGCCAAAAAAAGGACCAACGTCAACTTCGGCGTTTAAAATATCCTTTATTCTAATCGCGGTTATTTTGGCCATCCTAAAAAACGGCCGATGGATAATAATTAACTTCTCACGATCAAGCACGATAGAATCTGGAAAAAGTATGAACGGAAAGACGGTGCTGGCTCTAAACAAAACATCGTGCGACTTTATTGCGGCGTCATATAGCTTATCTCTTTCCATTTCGATCCTCTTCAAACCCAACCACCTTGGGGCAAAAAAAGTCTAGCATAAGTGTAAAAAGTGAGCTGTATAAAATTTCTCTTTCTTACGTATCTAGCTTGAAATATAACCTTTTTTAACAAGTAGCTCGGCCATCAAGATAGCTCCGCCGGCGGCTCCACGAATAGTGTTGTGCGAAAGAGCTATAAACCGCCAATCGAAATGTGTGTCTTTTCTTAGCCTACCCATAGCAATCCCCATGCCGTTTTCTAAATCACGGTCGAGCGCTGTTTGGGGTCGGTCCTCCTGCTCAAAATAGTGGATTAACTGCTTTGGGGCAGATGGTAACTTTAAGCGTGACAAAGGATTGCCAAAGTTAGCCACGGCTTTTAAAATCTGAGTTTTGGTTGGCTTTTGTTTAAAGTTGACGGCTACATCTGCCATATGACCATCGGATACCGGTATTCGAATACAAGCGGCCGCTATTTCTGGCGCTTTGGCCAATTTAATTGATCGTCCAGATAATTTTCCCCAGATTTTCATCGGCTCTTTGGCTGATTTTTCTTCTTCGTTGCTGATAAAAGGAATGACATTATCGATCATCTGAAGCCAACTTTCGAAAGTTTTACCTGCGCCAGATATTGCTTGTAAACTGGTGACGTTGATAGCCGTTGGCTGATATTTGCGCAGAGCGGTCAAAATAGAAACGTAGGACTGGATTGAGCAGTTTGGCTTAACGGCAATTAAGCCTTTTTTCCAGCCCCTGTTTTTTCGTTGAACATCGATAAGTCCGACATGGTCCGGATTGATTTCTGGCATGAGTACTGGTACGTCCTGCGTCCAGCGATGGGCCGAATTATTAGAAATAACCGGCACCCAAGCCGTTGCGTAAGTAATTTCTAGATCTTGGATAGCCTTTTTATCCATATCCAGGGCGCTAAATACCAAATCTACTTCACTAGTGATTTGCCCTAAATCGGCTTCGACGGCTTGGACTTTTATCTTCCGGATAGTCGGGGGTATGGCCGAGCTCACTGACCAGCGTCCGGCAACAGCTTCTTGATAGGTCTTACCGGCCGAGCGAGATGAGGCAGCTAAAGAGGCAACTTCAAACCACGGATGATTAGCCAGTAAAGCAATGAAGCGCTGGCCGACCATGCCGGTGGCCCCTAGCATACCGACCTTCAATTTTTTCATAGTTTTGCTCCCTGCTGAGCCGCCTGCAAGATGTCGTCAAACACTCCCGCAGCAGTAACCTCAACGCCGGCACCCGGACCTTTAATAACCAGCGGCTGTTTAGAATAGCGTCTGGTTTTAAATATAATAATATTATCAGAGCCATTTAAGCTACCGATGTCCGAATTTAGATCAACTTCTCTCAGACCTACTCGGTAATCACCGTGCTCAACTTGGGCCACAAACCGCAGAGTTTTAGCCCGCTGCCTGGCCAAATTGATTTTGGCTTTAAATAGACTGTCTAGTTCGGGTAGCTTGTTTAAAAACTCCCCAGCAGATAGTTTCTCCATAGCCCGGGGGTAGATTTTTTTGATTTTTATGTCGGTCATCTCCATATGAGCACCAAGTGTACGCGCCAAAATTAGGGCTTTGCGCGCAACGTCAAGGCCAGATAAATCATCACGCGGATCGGGTTCGGTGAACCCCAATTTTTTGGCTTGTAATACCGCCTCTGAAAGTGAGTCTCCTTTTTGCAGCTGTGAAAAGATAAAGCCTAGCGTGCCGCTAAAACAACCCTCTATCCTGATAATCTTGTCGCCGGTGGCTATAAGCGTTTTCAGAGTTTGGATTACCGGCAGGCCAGCACCGACGGTAGTCTCGTAAAAAAGCCGCCGACCAGCTAATTTTGACAACTTCTTAAAATCACTCTGACCGGCTGCCAGTGGATTCTTATTGGCTAAAATGACTGCGCCACCCCTAGCTGCAGCTTCAGCTAGTAGGGGCAGAATCTGTTCGGAAGCAGTAGTGTCTATTAGCGCGAAAGGTTTAGGCATAAGTCTGATACTTCGGTTTATATCCTCAATACCAGAGCTTGGGAAAGCATTTATTTGAGCCAAGGATAAACCTTGGGCATTGAATACACTAGCCTGGCTATCAAAAAGTCCGCAGTATATAAGATCAATGCCATACGTCCGTTGAACCCACTGCCGATTGTCTCTAACTTGCTGCAACACAGCTCTGCCAACATTGCCTACCCCCATATGAAGTAAATAATATTTAAAAACTTCTTTAACCATTTTGTTTCTTAGCTAGATGGAATTGATTATGTATGCTTTTAACAGCTTTGGGCACTTCGTGCTGGTGAATAACCAGCGATATATTGCGCTCCGAAGAACCCTGAGCTATAGCGATAATGTTCACTTTAGCATTACCAAGCGCCGAAAACGTTTGGCCGGCAATACCAGGATGTCCTCTCATACCTTCACCCACAACGGCGATAATAGCCAGATTTTCTTCAATTTTGACAGTCTCAATGGTTCTGATATCAAGCTCGTATCGAAAGATTTCTTTAAGTACTTTAACCGCGTGGCGACCATCGCCGTACTGGACGACGAAAGAAATGTTAAACTCCGATGAGGCCTGAGAAATAAACATCACATTAATTTCCTCTGCGGCGATGGCGTCAAACATTCTGGCCGCTACTCCGGGTACGCCCAACATGCCTTTACCCTGAACGGTAATCAATGAAAGGTTGCCAATCGTGGCAATGGCCTTGGTACTGGTTCCGTTTTCAGAAATTTTTTTGGCGATTTTGGTGCCTTCAATTTCAGGCTTAAAAGTATTTTTAATCCGGATTGGTATATTTTTAAGGGCGACCGGAACCATTGTAAGAGGATGCAGTACCTTAGCTCCAAAGTAAGAAAGCTCGGCGGCTTCGTTGTAGGTAAGCTCAGCAATAGTGTGGGCATCTCTAACGACTTTTGGATCGGCCGTCATCACGCCATCGACATCCGTCCAAATCCAGACTTCTCTGGCGCCCAGACAGTAGCCTAAAATAGTCGCTGAATAGTCAGAACCGCCCCGGCCAAGAGTGGTTATGACACCTTCAGCTGTGGCGCCAATATAACCAGTGACGACTGGAATAAAATTACGTTTTATAAGTGGCGAAATTACCAACTTTGTTCGCCTGACAGATTTTTCCAGCTGAGGCTGGGCTGCGCCAAAACGATCGTCAGTGACAATAAAGTTGCTGGCCTCCAACGGACGAGCTTTGGGTCCTATGGCGTTAGCCACTAGATGGATATTTAGCCTTTCACCGTACGATAAAATAGCATCAAGCGCTCTAGGAGTTAACTCACCAAGAGTGTAGACACTCTGCAGTAATTGTCCCGCTTTAGCAAGTCTTTCATCAACTAAATCGTTAAGCTCAGTTTGGGCCGACTGCGTTAACTTTAAGCCTGCTGCCACTTGCAAATGAAGACCCCTTAAGGACTTAAGACTCTCAGTGAGCTTGGATTGGTTTTTGCCAGCGGCCGCCGTGGCTGCAGTAAGCAGCAAATCAGTCACACCACCGATGGCCGACACCACAACCACAACCGGTTCTTTAGCTTGCAGCTCGTTGATTAGTTGAGCTACTCGCTGTATACGCCTGGTGTCGCCCACCGAGCTCCCACCAAACTTCATTACTATCATATCTACATTCCGTTTAGCTTAAGCACTTCACCCCTATAAACTTGCTGAGCTAGCCAATTATAGCACCGGCTTTATACTGATTTACAGTCCAGCAAATGGCTCGTTAAACTAAAGTGGAACAACTCGTAGAATTAGGTTGGTAAAACTAACTTAATTCAAGAGGAGTTGTCCCAATGAACAAATTACCAGTCTATGTTAGTAATCTAAAGTGCTGGCGGATCCTTAACAACTTAGTGTTCGGTGAAGGCCTAGCTTGTCCAGGCTGCAGTAGCTGCCTGGCAGAGAACTAGCAAGGCAAGTATCTGTGGTGCAAGTTCTGCCGCAAAAAGCTCAGGTCTACGGCCTACCGTGGCAGCTGGCTGTATGGCCTGAAACTGTCACCCCGGCAGCTGTTCGTCCTGCTGTGGTACTGGCGCAGAACCGTAAGAGTCCGGATACGGCTAGGTTGCTAGCTCGAGTCAGCTACACCACAGTTGCCCGTTGGTATAGCCGTTTCAGGACTAACTTGCCGAGTTCAGCCAAAGCTGTGCTGGCGGAGGTAGTCATCAGTGACGAATCCTATTTTGGTAAACTCCGGAGTAAGCAGGACCAGGTCATCGTGGCTGGGGCCATTGCCCTGGATAACCAGCTAAAATTGCAGGCTATAGCCAATCGCTCAGCCGAAGTCTTAACCAGTTTTGTTAGTGAAGCAGTTTAAAGAGGGTGCTTTAGTGGTGACTGATGCCTGGTGGGGCTATGAGAAGCTAGAGTTTTATGGTGACTCCCATGAGTCCTGGAACCATAGCCTGGGCAGGTATGCCGGCACTAACCCCGTAGAGAAAGTCTGGAGTGCTCTCAAGCGTTACCTTAGAAAACTCTATGGCTGTGTACCGACCAAATACCTGGATGTCATCTTAAAAGAATGGGAAGCCAGGCATAACTTCCCAGAGCTCTTGAAAAGTCCGCAAAACTACCTAGCTATGAGTCTTGTTCCATGTTAGTTGACTGAGCCGTATTTAGCTATCCTCATTTATCAGCGGCTTCAATCTCAATAGCTAACGCGTCTTCATCAGCCAGCATGAAGTATGAGCACTTTTATGCTTGGGGTGTGACGCCAGCTTGCTGTGGAGGCGTGTAGAGTCTAGCGGCTTCTTCTCGAAAAATTTCATTATTTTGTTGGAAAGGAAAACCGGCAGACCTAGAAAAGTTATAACCTGCAGACAACAAAAATCCCTTCTCTCTAGGATTTGCGTCAGATTTTCTATCAAAATAAAGCCTGTATAAACCCCTGAGAACCACCGTAGCCTCGGCGTTTTCTGGATAGCTTCCAGCAAGCTCTGCTACTTGATCTCTCAGCTCTTGCCGTACTTCCATTGGTTGACTCATTTACTTCTCTCCGTAATTACTAGCTTATATTATAAAATTTAACTTAAATACTATCATGTTAATCCCATCGGACTCTAAAAACCTCCATCAAACCCCATCGCCTAAGGCGTGACTCATCCATTGTTTACAAGTTTACAATGAGCCTCCTTGTAAACGGCAAAAATATTGTCTAGTAAGCTATGTTTTGAGAGTCAGGTAATCTTAAGCTTCCAGGAATAAGGGGGTTTAAATCAGATAATGTTTTGCTTTGGTATGAGCCGGCGTAAATTGGCGGAACCTATGGGTCTAGAGCATATCTTTTGGAAAGGAATAATAACTGGCTGACGAAATTGTTGTGTGAAGAAGACAGCACGTCTCTATGAGGTCAATCTATATATTGCTGGCGCCAAGCAAACTGCCGATACTAAAAGTGATAACCATAGCTATCAAGCCTCCAGATACAACTCTGGCGATGGCTGGCAAGACCGGAGCTTTGCCAACTTTAGCGCTCAGCGTACCAGTGAGTATAAGTGCAATAACAGCTGACACAAAGGCTATCGGTATGCGCATATTGGCCGGCGGCCCAGTAATGGCAATTAGCGGAATGGCGGCTCCGGCCAAAAACGACGCGGTTGAGGCGATGGCCGCCTGACAGGGGTTAACCAGCTCATCCGGGTCTATGCTATGCTCGGCATCAGCATGAGCCATAAAGACATCGCGGTCTGTTAGTTCGCTAGCTACCTTGTTGGCAGTGGCTTGGGTTAAGCCTTTATCTTGGTAGAGTTTTACCAGCTCATGAAACTCACCTTTGGGGTAGTTTTTAAGCTCAAATTTTTCTTGGTGCAGCAGAGCCCGCTCCGTGTCACGTTGGCTGCTAACCGACACGTACTCACCAGCCGCCATTGATATGCCACCAGCGATCAGACCAGCTACACCAGCGGTCAAAATAACCACTTTGGAATCGGTAGCTCCGGCGACGCCAACCACCAGACCAGAAATAGAAACTATGCCGTTATTGGCTCCCAGTACCGCCGCTCGCAGCTTGTTTAGTTTTGGGCCTATGCTTTGGCCATGGTCCTCATAAAGATCATGTTTATTTTAAGTCATATTAACAATTGTTTATTTTAGAGGCGCTCAGTCAAGCAGTCAACGCCAGCCTTATATGAAAGATGAGCGGGCTTCATTAGTAGCTGTATTTGCTATGTGCTTCCCGTCGGAGTTGGCAATTTTTCATTTGGTGGCGGTGGCCCTAAGAGCATATCGGTGTATGGTCTTCCTGAAGGAATAAAAGGGTAAACATTATCGGTTTTATTAACACAAGCGTGCACAACTACCGGTCGATCATTAACTGAGAAAGCTTTTTCCAGCGCTGCCTGCAGATCTTCACGATCCTCAACTCTTATTGCGACTGCGCCATGGCTCTCAGCCAACATTACAAAATCAGGGTTATCTTCCAGGTTCACTGCACTTTCGCGGTCATCGTAAAAAACTTCTTGCCATTGACGGACCATGCCTAAATATTGATTGTCTAAGATAATTACTTTGATTGGCAGATTATGTTTACGGGCAGTAGTTAGTTCATACGACGTCATTTGAAAACCGCCGTCGCCGACAAAAGCAATAACTTGTTCATGAGGTTTCGCAAATTGAGCCCCGATAGCCGCCGGCAAACCAAAACCCATAGTGCCGGCACCCCCAGAAGTTATCCAGTGGTTGGGTCTATTGGTTTTATAAAACTGGGCAGCCCACATTTGGTGCTGGCCGACGTCGGCCGTTACGATGGCATCGCCACCACTGACTTTATAAACGGCGTCAATCACTTCTTGGGCTGTCAGTCCTTGGCTGGTTTCATAGCTCAGAGGGTATTGCACCTTAAATTCTTCGATTTTTTCATTCCATTTAGAGCGGTCAGACCGTTTCTCTTTGCCATTTAAGGCCAATTCACCAAGGATTGTTTTGATAAATATACGACCGTCAGTGGCAACTTTCTTGTTTGGCTTAATCATCTTACCAAATTGTGTGCGATCAATATCAACGTGGGCTATAAAGGCGCCTTTGCAAAACTTCTTGGGATCACCAACGATCCGATCATCAAAGCGCGAGCCGAGATTAAGTACAAAGTCAGCTCCTAAAATGGCTTTGTTAGCATAAGCTGTGCCGTGCATGCCTAACATTCCCAGGCTAAGTCTATGAGTTTCCGGAAAAGCGCCTTTACCCAATAAAGTTGTAGTAACAGGTGTATCTTCTTGTTCTGCCAATTTTAGTAACTCTTCAGTACCTCCCGAAATTAATACACCATGACCGGCTAATATAACTGGCCTCTCGGCCGTCCGCCAGGCCTTGACAATAGCCCCGGTAGCCTTGTTAGCCCTATATTCTCTAATAGCATCCCTAGCCCTGATTACGGCTTTGTAAGGATTAATTTTAGCAAGTTTGCCGGGTCGCTCAATTGCTAGCTCTAGACTTCCCGTAAAATCTCCTTCGCCAATATTTTTCGGTACATCAAGTAAAACTGGACCCGGGCGACCGCTGGTTGCGATACGTAACGCTTTAACTACAGCTCTTGGCAGTTTATTGGAATCCTTGGGTTGGTGATTCCACTTCACCAGCGGTCTAGATATAGCCATGACAGGAGCCTCTTGAAAACCCTCTTTATTGATCATATAGGTGGGGACTTGGCCGGTGATTGCCAGCACTGGCCGTCTGTCTAGCTTAGCGTCCAGCAAGCCGGATATTATATTACCGGCACCCGGGCCGCTAGTTACCAACACCACCCCAGGTTTACCGCTGGCACTGGTGTAACCTTCGGCCATATGAATCGCGCCTTGCTCGTGACGCGTATAAACCAAATTAATTTCGCTCTCACCAGCTGTTGCAAGTCTGTGAACAGCATCAGTAAACGGTAGGATGGCTCCGCCCGAAAGGCCAAATATGTACGTTACCCCTAGTTCTTCAAGGGTTTTTATCGTGGCTTCAGCGCCGGTATAATTACGTCTCATTACTTTTCTTTATTATCTCATTATTTTCATATTTAAGCAAATGATTTGGCCTGCTTGATATAAAAACTCCCGCATTTTGCGGGAGTTATTTTTCGTTTGTAATATGCAAAAAACTACCCGCTAGGCTGGGTTAATAATGATTACCTCACTAATTAGTTGGTTGCGCATGCCTAGCATGGTGGCATATGATCAAAAGCCTGTCAAGAAATTATTGGCTGAGCCTACCGGTCTGGACAATTCGACAGCAAAAACTCTGTTCTTACTTTAAGTTAAGCGGCCACGGCCAATTCAGGCCTCTTCCATTGCCTGATTATTTCACGCGGATCCAAGAAAACTCTATCCGTGCGTGAATCGCCTGGACTGCCGAACACCTCCAGAAGAACAAGGTTGCCATCCTCGTCACGATGAGGTACCCACCCATCAATATAAAATGCGTTTCTCCCTCGATGACGTTGAACTACATCGTCAAACAAAGCTGAAGTCAGTAGTGGTTTGCCTATATTGTCTAACGATAGCACGTCATCTTGATCCCTATACATCCTGGCAGAAGCGAACGTATATACGTACTCCCCGTTTACTATTGTGATCCCATGGATCAGAGTAATAGCCTCTCGGCGGGTCTTATCAGTCCATTCTGGAGGCGCGCCCGTGCCCATTTGCCACTCACCCCACTCCTTATCCGTAGGAAGCTTTATATCATACCGATGTGTCACTACGCCTTCCTTAACATAAAATACTTGGAGTCGATGACGATTTTCTTTGCCTTGCGACCTAAACATGAAAGAATACGTATCTGTATCTGAAGAATGTCTATCAATCGGCGTGAGGTTTTTTCCTGGTATTTTGACACCTTCTTCATCTAGGGGAGTTGTCTGGTCGCCACTACCTAGATCTTTGACAATTTTAGGTTCTACAGATGTTCCTGGTTCCATCAATTCTTCGGTTGTTGTAACCAGCATTGCAGGGAAAGGCGTACCGTCGGGTTCTACCCAAGTCAGTCCAAAAATAAGCGTGCCATCGTCTAACGATAATGCTCTGAAATCTTCAAACGAGGGTCCCCCGACTTTGGGTTCAAAAACTATTTTTGTGAGTTCGGGTATAATCCTACCATCTGGGCCTATAACCTTAAGTACTATAGGACCAACATCTGGCCCGCCCCCGACAATCGGATCTCCATCGGCAGTAAATTCAACAGGTTTATCGTCGGTAGCAGAAGCTTGGTCGGGCATTTTCACATCACGACCCAATAAACAAATCTTAGGGACACCGTACTTGTCAACGTACCGCCAAGCTGCTGGATTATAAAATCCTTCTGTGCCTTCTATTTTTTCAGGTTTTCCAACGATTACTCCACCTGATTCAGAAGAAACAGGTTCCAACTCATCTGCGGCAGGCGGGTTGTTTACCGAACTACCGCCAGGTTCTTTGAGGATTCCAGGACTAGCATTGAGTACTGGTTGATCTCCTTGTTTTTTATCAAAACCGTTTGTCATAGCAACTCCTCCTAATATAATTTCATCTTTTCTTAATTGGCCCGGAGTTCTAAATTGAGGGAATTGTTCTATGAACGAATTACTCATACTGTGTGTTTTGGCCTATATTTATTACATAAATGAATAAGCATAACTATAGTACTATTTTATGAAACTGCAAGAGCTGGCTGAAAAAGAGGGATTAGAGCCTATGATCCTAGGACCCCAGCACTATAAATAATTCAATTTGGTTTTACACCTCGCGGCCGTAGGCCATGAGCGAGTAAGTGTTAGCGGATGAGTCGAATGGCTCCGGGACTTGGGCTCGAACCAAGATTACCAGATCCAGAGTCTAGCGTCCTACCGTTAGACGATCCCGGAATACGTATTTATTTTCCCATATACAATCTGCCAGGCCAAGACGCTGTTTGCTTGGCAGATTGAGAGAGGCAGTTGACCATGAAGTGAAATCTAGAGTTATGAACTATGGTTATTAATTTTATGATGAGCTAAAAGGTCATGTTTCGATGAGGTCATTCCCTAGTAACTTCCTCAGGTTATATCTTATCGATCAAAACTACTATAATAAAGTCTAGTGAAACAAATTAAACGAGAATACCTGCGCAGTACGCTTTTTGGTGTAGAAGACAGCCTGGTCTCGACAACCGGTTTGATAGCTGGCCTAAGCGTCGGGGCCAACAGTAATCGCCTTGTTATTCTTGGTGGGGTTGTAGCGATTATCATCGAAGCTGTGTCTATGGGTGCCGGCGAATATTTAAGTGACGACGCCGTAAAAGGATTGGACAAAATAGATCGTAACACCGAGAGCGCTTCCGTTAGTGGCCTGTTGATGTTCTCATCATACTTGCTGGCAGGCTTAATTCCTCTTACACCAATACTGATTCTGGATTATCCTACCTCTCTAATCACCAGCGTATTAGCTGCTCTTGCTACTCTATTCTTATTGGGGTACGTTAAAGGTCGTATTCTTCGAGTTAGTGCTTTCAAAGGCGGCCTGAAAATTTTGATTATCGGGGGGTTGGCTACAGCTTTGGGTATTATCGTAGGTTTCCTATTTAAAATACAAAATCTATAGTATGGGAAAGACTTATAGAACCCTGCGTAAGATAATTATTGCGCTTCTGGGTCTGCCCGTACTTATTATTGGCCTGATTTTAATTCCCTTGCCCGGTCCCGGAGTCCTTGTTACAGCCGGTGGACTTTTTATTCTATCGCTGGAGTTCGAGTGGGCAGACCGCCACTTACAAAGATTTAAAAAAATAATAAATCAACTCATCGATAAATCTATGAAAAAAGTCCGTGAAAAAAAGAGTCTAAAGTAAGACCTAGACTAACTTAAGCGCTCGCTAACAACGTCCCAGTTCACAACCTGCCACCAAGCTTCGACATAATCGGGGCGGCGGTTTTGGTATTTCAAATAGTAGGCGTGTTCCCAGACATCTAGCCCAAGAATTGGTGTTTTACCTTCCATCAACGGGCTGTCCTGGTTGGCCGTGGAATAAACCTCTAGATTGTTACTATTTTTGACCAGCCAGGCCCAGCCGGAGCCAAAACGGTTGATGGCGGCTTCGGTCATCTTGGCTTTGAAGTTATCTAAGCTACCGAACGTTGTAGTGATAGCTTCGGGTACGTTTTGGGCTGTGCCCTGCACCGAATGGTACGGGGATCCTCCCGGTTTCATACTTTCCCAGAACAGTGTATGGTTATGGTGGCCGCCGCCGTTGTTTTGGACAGCTGTGCTAATATCATCGGGAACGTTTTTTATATTGATTAGCAAGTCTTCGATTTTTTTATTTTGCAGCTTGGGATACTTTTCCAGAGCGGTATTTAGTTTCTCGACATAAGCTCCATGGTGCTTGCCGTGATGAATTTCCATTGTCTTGGCATCAATGTAGGGTTCTAGTGCAGCAAAATCGTAACCAAGTGGCGGCAACTTAAACATAGTTATTTATTCTTCGAGTCAGACAGGCTTAAAACATAAACCACCGTAAATAGCAGCAAGCTGGCTTCAACGACCGTCCACCAGCCCGGTGATTGTTGAAGATATTTACCAAAAAACCCGCTACCGGGCAATTGGCCTGCGGCGCCTTCGGAGACAAGCTTCATTGTCTGAATAAACCAGAAACCGCTGACCAAGACGGCAAAGAGACCGCTAAGCCGGCGGGCCAAAGGGTTTAAGCGTATCTTAAAGAAACCAAGCATTGCCCACAGCTCAACTATGATAAGTAACACCGCCCAAACCGCCGGACTAGAGGTCAGGCCAATTCCCCTAAGCGCTTCTTTAAAACCATTAAAGCTGATGATTTGCAGGATTGCCATAACTACGAAGACGGCTCCTAACAAATTGCTTAGATACCAGTCTTTATCGCGCAGGGCTGGTAATTCGTCCGTACCGGTCATCCACCTATTAAGTTGATCTTGCAACTTTGTCATAAGCCCTCCTGTTATAAGCTTTATGATATCACTTTTTCCTCTGCTGACCAGTGCGCCACTTTTCAACTTCGGCATGGTGACCAGACAGTAGCACTTTGGGAACTTTCAGACCACGGAATTTTTCCGGACGAGTGTACTGCGGGTATTCAACGACGCCTGCTTGAGCGAAACTTTCCCGCACGGCGCTGGTGGTACCACCCAGTACACCGGGGATCAAACGGGTGACTGCATCAATTACCACCATAGCCGGCAATTCGCCGCCAGTCAGCACGTAGTCACCGATTGAAATCTGCTCATCAATAAAACTAGTGACGCGTTCGTCATAGCCCTCGTAGCGTCCGCAAACTAAAATCAGATTATCAATTCTTGATAATTCTCTAGCCTTGGCCTGAGTGAACTTCTTTCCCCTCGGCGTCATCAAAACGACTAGTGACTGACGATTAGTGACTGACCTGTCCTGAGCCTGTCGAATGGACGACATTGCGTGTTGAACCGCTGCTAGCAGCGGTTCAACACGCAACACCATGCCATCGCCGCCGCCATAAGGTGTGTCATCAACCTGCTTACGTGGTCCAATACCAAAGTTCCGTAAGTTGATTAGCTTGTACTCGACCAGTTTTTTATCTTGTGCCTTCCGCAACATACTGGTATTTAAGACACCCTCAAACATCTCCGGAAACAGCGTAATAACTTGAATCTTCATAAATTAAGCGGTTGCCCGAGCGTAAATAACGACGGCAAGACCTGCCAAAACCAACCCCAGGCCAACTGCCAAAATTAGATAAATCATCTCCTAGATAATATCAGAGTTTTATTTACCTCTTCGGAGAAAAAACAGGATGCTGGATTGAGGGAAAGTTAGCAGCGAATGGTTCCGGCGCAGACGGAAGTTGGATTCACTCCAACAGTGAGCGCCGGAAGAAAACCGTAGGTTGTCTTCTGGAAGGCGAAGCCTCCTAGACGTCTAGGTCGTCGAGGTCGGCTAATTCTTTGCGCGTGCGGCTGACTACGTCGCTATGATCTTCTTTGGGTGTCTTGGGCAACTCTTCGTCCTCAGTCATATCTACATCATCGGCTCTGGCCGAATCGTCAGGCACTGCTGTATCGTCACTTGGGGTATCTGCTACTACATCATCGTCACTAGCTGTGGCCACAGCTGGAACTTTTCCTCTGTCTTCTGTCCTGCCCTCCGACCCGTCCACCGACTTGTCCTCCGAAGCATCAGCGAAGGGGGAAGCCTCGGCGAAGGCGGGTCCTCTGCTCTCTGGCGGTGGTCCTGTATCTATGATTTTGAGGTTGTAACGGGCGTCGTTCTTGGTACCCAGCGCCCGCAGAAGTGTACGGATGCTCTGTGCTGTCGCGCCGCGTTTGCCAATAACCCGGCCAAGATCTTCGGGGTTAACTGATAGCTCTAACAAAACGCCTTTTTCGTCAATCCGGCGCTCGATCTTGATGTCCTCTGGATGACCGACTATGGACTTAATGATATATTCTATGAATTGCTGGTCTATACTTACCGCCACAGCTTTTCTCCTTCTCTCTGAAACTAAATTGTTAGTCTATTATATCATTCTTTTAAGAGGTCAGCCGGTTTTTCCTCCTCGGCAGATTTAGTTTCGGGTACCTCTGCGGCCGGCGCTTCAGTTGGTGTTTCAGCATTTGCTGTTTGGGCTTCAGGCTCAGTAGGAGTTCCTTCGGAAGGCAAGCGTGTGCTGCGGCGCTTTTCAGGATTGCGGACTTTGCCGGTTCTTGGCGCCGCGGCTTTAAACCAGTTGGGCAGTTTGATGCCTGCCTTTTGCAATAATTTGGCAACCTTATCTGATGGTTGAGCTCCGCTGGACAGATATGTGCTTATTTTTTCACCGTCAAGTGTTGTGGCTTTGGTGTGCGGGTCATAACTGCCAACGTAGGCTACCACCCGTCCGCTGGTGGGATGAAAACGGCTATCTTGAACCACCAGTCTAAACTGAGCATGACCACTGCGCCCGCGGCGCTGGAGGCGAATAGTTAACATGTCTAGGCCATTTTACAGATAACCACCCCTGAAGTCAATCCTCTTTCAGGTATTGTCGCAGGGCAGCGGTGGCGGCAGTCACTTGGGCTGTTTGCTTACTTGGTCCTTCGCCCTTACCTTTTAGCTCATCATTGACATAAACGCCAACCATAAATATTTTATTATGGTCCGGACCTTCTTCCTGCATAACCTTATATACAGGCGTGAAGCCCTCGCGACTCTGAACTCTTTCTTGAAGCTGAGACTTGGGGTCTAACCACGCACCGTTTTGCAGAATTTCTTCTAGGGCCGGCAGCAGTGTACGGTTAATGAACTCCTTGGCAGCTTTATAGCCTTTGTCAAGGTATAGGGCGCCCACAACAGCCTCATAACAATTCGCCAGTATTTGCTGACGGGCGCGTTCGGATCCGCGTTTCTCGCCACGGGATAATCTAAGCAGCGGCTCAAACTCTTCACGTTCAGCCGCCCCACTGATACTTTCGGTCCGTACTAAAGCGCTGCGCCAGTTAGTCAAAACCCCTTCTGGTTCCTTAAAGTTGTTGTACAAATGCTCGGTAACAACTAGCTCTAGCACTGCGTCACCCAAAAACTCTAGCCGTTCGTTGTGCTCTTTGGCCGTAGCTTTATGCTCGTTCAGATAGGAACGGTGAGTAAAAGCCGTAATCAGTAATTCTAAATTAGAAAATCCGCCAAAATGCTTATCGGCCAAAGCTTGATATTTAGACATGTCCATCAAATAACCTCCGGTCGTTGAACTACGAATTGTGAAACACGAAATACGAATTCTTGTTTCATGTTTCTTGTTTCATGTTTCATAATTGCTGCTTTCTTATCTTCTTCAGTCCTAGCAATATTAGCTTACCTATGTCTTCATATTCAATTTTATCAAGCGCGTCCTTGGCGGGTAGCCAGGCCAGACTGGTCATCCATTTTTCGGGCTTGACCTCGCCGGTCCTACCGTTAGCTCTGACTAAATATATTTCAGTCGTCATCAATACTAAGCTGCTACCGCGGCGATAGCGGAAGTTAATCTTACCCAGCCAGTCTAGAACTTGCATCCGAGTCAACCCCGTTTCCTCGCGAATTTCCCGCTCGGCTGCCTGAGCCGCCGTTTCGCCCTCCTCTATATGCCCTTTAGGGATTGTCCAACGGTTCTTACTGTCCTGGATCAGCAAAATTTCTATGTCTTTGGGCTGCTTAGGGGCATGGCGAAAAATTATACCGCCAGCCGTTGGTTCGCGTACCACTTCGTTAATGGCTGGCCGTCTGATAAGTCTGCGGAAACTCTGTATTGGCTTTGGCCTTTTCAAAACCGCTCCCTTCGAGTCGCTTCAGTGAACAACGAACATTTATATCCTTATTTTTTCTTTATAGCTTTTGGTTTTCGCTCTTTGTTTTTTGTCTTTTGTTCTTTATTTCTAAGAACCGTACCCAAAACACCATTAACAAATTTAGATGAGTTGTCCCCACCGAAGGCCTTGGCCAGCTCGACAGCTTCATTGATGGCAACCTTTGGCGGTATCTCGCTACCGTAGATAAGCTCGTATACGCCCATCCGCAGAATCACGCGGTCTATCCGAGCGATTTGCTCGATAGGCCATTCCGGCGCCACCGGCTGGATAATATCGTCAATTTTCTGCCTATGGCTGTCTACTCCGCTCACCAGCTGCTTGATGAATTTTTTATCATCGATTGTTTCTTGGTAGCGGTCAATGTTGCGATTTAGAACATTGTTCAGCCTAAACGCCTCGTCCTGGCATTCTTGGCGAAAATCTTGCTCATAAAGGGTTTGGAGAGCAACTATCCGGCCTAGATGACGATTGGCACTCATTTGTTAAGTTGGTCCTTACTAATAGTATACCCTACCCTTGGCAGGTTTTTTCTTATTTATTTTAGCGGCTTTTTGACGGCTGACTGTTTGAGATTTACCTTGACAGGACTTTTAGCGTTCACGCGCTTAGCCAGTTTAGTGACTAGGTGGCTACGCCGCCTGCCGCTGCGACGCGAACTGGTTCGTTTCTTAGGCTTTCCCATTTTACCCGCCTACACTTTTTACTATCTTATGGATCGACTGTCTCATACCTACTTCCCTGTAATTAAGTCAGCACTACTAAGCGAAGTCCTTATTTACTATTGCAAACTATTTGTTATTATATCCCATTATCATATGGATATTGGGAATTCAGAACGAATATTAAACTATTAAATCGTGATATATGCATAGTTTTCGCGACGCCGAAGAAGATTGGCACGGCCCGGAAGAAATTAACAGAGAATTTGCGGCTATAGTTGCAGGCCTACCGGACTACTCCGTAAAAGATCTAGTTGAACAATGGACAATAGAGGATCTTTTCGAGCAATCTGCGGCAAGATCTCTAAAAAGGCGCCAGGAATCTCGATTGAGCAGAAAAGTCAAACGCTTAGCGGTCGGTGCGGCCACTGGGGTTTGTGTTTTAAAACTGGCCTTTGGCAGCCAACTTAAACCACCAGGCTAACCAGCCGGCCGGGGACGTAGATTGCTTTTTTTATCTTTTTACCGGCTATATTTTTTGCGACTTTGTCGTCATTTTTGGCAGCTTCAACAGCCTCTTTTTCAGTTGTATCAGATGGTAGTAGTAGTTCCGCACGGACTTTACCGTTGACCTGAACAACAATTGTTATTAGGTCTTCTTGGACTAATTCTTCATTCCAAGCTGGCCATTGGCTAATATGTACCGAACCAGCTTGTCCCAGTTCGGCCCAAATTTCTTCAGCTATGTGTGGCGCGAAAGGTGCCAGCAGTTGTGTTAAAGCAATCAGCCCGTCTCTCCAGGCCTCCTGAACCAGTGAAAAGTTGCTCCCCCTGAGCCTAGTCGCTCGTTCGATAGACTCAGGGCGACCCTGAGTACTTATCGAATGGGTCGAAGGGCCTTGGTTTTTAACTTTGTAAAGCTGGTTGACACATTCCATTTTGGTTTTTAACTTTGTAAAGCTGGTTGACACATTCCATTAGGGCGGCAATGGCTGTGTTAAAGCCAAGTTCGTTCAAGTCTTTACTGACTTTCTTGATCGCTTTATGAACCGTCCGCATAATCTGTGTTTCCAGCTCGGCATTATGCCCAGAGCTTGTTACTTGTTGCTTGTTGCTTGTTGCATCTGAGTATTCTTGAACCAACGTCCAAACTCGCTGTAGAAAACGGAAAGTGCCACCCAATCCTTCAACACTCCAGTTAGCAGTTTGGTCCCATGGGCCGATAAAGAGCTCCAACAGACGGATAGAATCTGCGCCATAGCCTTGTTCGATTAAGTTGTCCGGCTCAATGGTATTGTTCCAGCTTTTACTCATTTTGCGCCCATCAGGAGCTAGAATCATGCCCTGGTTGTGCAGCGTAGTGAAAGGCTCGTCAAAGCTGATCAAGCCCTCGTCAAACATAACTTTTGTCCAAAAACGGGCGTACAGCAGGTGCATGACGGCATGTTCGGCACCACCAATATAATCATCAACCGGCAGCCAGAATTTTGTTTTTTGCTCGTCAAAAGCATATTGGCTGTTGTGGGGGTCGGCAAACCGCAGGAAATACCAACTGCTACAGGCAAAACCATCCATGGTGTCTGTTTCACGCTTAGCCTTACCACCACATTTTGGACATTTGACATTGACGAATTCCGGCACATTAGCCAATGGGCCGTGGCCCTCACCACTTGGCTCATAGCTTTTCATCTTTGGCAAAACCACTGGTAAATTTTCTTCCGGCACAGGCACTGTGCCATCTTTGGGACAATGAATGATTGGAATCGGCGCGCCCCAGTAACGCTGCCGGCTGATCAGCCAATCACGAATTTTGTAGTTTATTTTTTCTTTAGCTACGCCAGCTTTGGCCAGATCTTTGACTATTTTTTCGCGCATATCGCTGGTTGTCATGCCATCGTAGCGTCCGGAGTTTTTGACTATGCCTTCGCCGTGATAGCAGCTTTTGGGGTCAGCGCCTTTCTGGTCGTAAACATGGACAATCGGCAACTTGAATTTTTTAGCAAACTGCCAGTCGCGCTCATCGTGGGCCGGGACGGCCATGATGGCGCCAGTGCCGTAGCCAAGTAGAACATAGTCAGCTACCCAAATGGGAATTTTTTCTTTGTTGGCCGGATTGATCGCGTAAATACCGGTAAATACACCGGTCTTCTCACGCTCGGTTTCCATACGGTCGATTTCCGATTTGCGTTCAGCCTGTTCTATGTAATCTTTGACTTCTTTAGAAATACTTAATTCGCCTGAGGCGAATATTTTATGTTCGGGCGCCAAAACCAAAAATGTCGCACCGAA
>JACPKG010000020.1 GCA_016187175.1 Candidatus Saccharimonadota bacterium | reverse complement strand
ATACGATTTTCAAAAAGATGGTGGATACCCAAACTGTCGGTGGCGCTTCGGTTGTCATTACCGGAACCGACACCTTAGAGGGTACCGACGTTATGGAGGGAGTTCAAAACGCGTCGCAAACTATGGAACAGACGCTAAACACATTTAATAAATCATGCCTGCCGTTTGTCAGCAAATACGGCGAGCTGACCCAAGCCCTGCAGACGTTTAGCAATTGCACCGAAAGACTACCAGAGTTTCCAATCAAGGATAAAGAACTTCGCGCACTGACTGGTGATTGCCCGACACGTAAAAAAATACTGGAAGCCAAGTTCCGTCAGGCGGAAGAGTTCAACAAAGCATATATCAATAAGTGCTCCGACGAGGGCATCGAAGGTCTGTTTGGTGAGGTCGAGCGTTTGAAACAAGAGGTGGGAGAATCCATACCACCGATGGGCAGAGCTATGAAGCGGCTTTTCAAGCATCGAGCGATTCTACGCAAATTTTTTGGTCGGTAGTCATAGATTGATGAGTCCCGTTAGAAGTAAGTATTTTATAAAATATAAAATCTGCCGGTTCGCTGGCAGCGAATCGGACTTCTAACGGGATGAGAAAACTGTTTGAAGTTCATCAAAAGATTACCTTGTTGGGCAATGAATATCGGGTGTTCAAGGAAGGCAAATTGACGGCTTATGTTAGGCAGAAACGTTTTGCGCTGCGCGAGCAATTCACGCTCTTTAACGACGAAGATCAAACTACTATTTTAGCTACCAGCAAAGCCCGCAAAATTCTGGACCTATCCACAGCCTTTGACATTCTAGATAGTGAGGGCAAACATCTAGCCACCGCCAAGAAGCAGTTCAAAAAATCGCTAATCAGCAGTACTTGGAAAATGTACTCCGACCCCGAACTCAAGGAACTGACTTTCACTGTCAGTGAATCGAACCAACTCAATGCTGTAGCTCGCCGGATCTGGGAGTTCATCCCGTTTATTGATTTCATGCCCTACCCTTTCATATTTCACTTCTCCGTTTATCAAGATAGCCAACAAGTAGGCCTGTATCGCAAAGTTACGTATTTCCGTGACCACTACGCCTTTTATTTGAATGAGCGATATGTCAATACTCTTGATGAACGCGCCTGGATGATCTTTGCCGTCTTGCTTGACGCTATGCAGAGCCGCTAATTTGCTATCATTAATTCATGGGTAAGGGTTTGGTTAGTCTTATGTTCACGGTTGGGGCTTGTACCTGGATTTTTACCAAGTTGCAGCGTTATAGCGGCAACAATACCCAGCAATCAATAATCGCCACGTCAGTTGCCGGAGTATTGATTTTTGTCTTCTCGTACGTAATCTTCGGAATATTTTTATAAATGGCCGACTCTATTTTCACAAAGATTATCAAGGGCGAAATTCCCTGCCATAAAGTTTACGAAGATGATAAAACTTTTGCCTTCTTAGACATTCATCCTAAAACTGAAGGGCATGTTCTGGTTGTGCCTAAAAAACAGATCGACCAAGTGTGGGATTTGCCCGATAGTGACTACCAGGCGTTAATGCAGGCTGTAAAAAAAATCGGTCTAAGAATTCGTGAAGCACTAAGGCCCCAGAGGGTCGGGGTGCAGATTATTGGCGTGGATGTGCCTCATGTCCATGTCCATGTCTTTCCTTGTGACAGCCTGCAAGAGTATAGAAACATCCCCGACATGAGCGCCGAACCTGACCACCAAAATTTAGCTGAAATAGCCAAGAAGCTGCGCTTTTAGTGGTTAGTCAATAGTCGATAGTCGCAAGCCTAAAAAACTGGCCATTTAATGCCAGGCTAACAGCTAAAGGCTATTGGCTGACAGCTAGTGCGTTGGTATTATATGGTCAGTGAGGTGAAGTTTTGGGAACTCTTACGGTGGACGAGAAGGCTTTGGGAAAAAAACTGCAGCTGGCCCGCAAGCGGGCAGGTTTAACACAGCAAGAGTTATGTCAAAAAGCCGGCCTTTCATACTCTACGCTTGCTAAGATTGAGCGCGGCGCTATTCGTTCGCCGAGCGTTTTTACAGTCGCCAGTATTGCTACAGCCACCGGGACGATACTAGAGGATTTACTGGGCGCCGAACAAAATGTCGGCTCCACTACCCCTGCTAAAAAACGCTCCAAAACGGGAGTCAGGTTCGTTTATTTTGACGTCAACGGTACGTTAGTGCGCTTTCATCAGCGCGGCTTTACGGCAGCTTCACAAGAACTTGGCGTACCGGCCGACATCATCGAGATGCTTTTTTGGCGTCATAACGACGGCCTATGCAGCGGCCGTCTTAGCTTAGAACAATTCAACCACACGATTTCTCAGGAACTTGGCGTGGATGGCTTTGACTGGCACAAATACTACATAGACAACGTCCAATCTATGCCGGGCATGGATGAGCTTGTCCGCTGGGTAGCCGAAAATTACGAGATCGGCATTCTTAGCAATAATGCCCCAGGTTTTATAGATGAGCTAAAGTCCAAAGGTTTAGTCCCGGATGCGGAGTTTAAAGCTGTAGTTGATTCTTGCAAGGTTGGTGCTGCCAAGCCCAACCCTAAAATTTATGAAGCAGCCCAGGATCTTGCAGCCATGGAAGCCCAGGAAATCCTGCTGATTGACGACACCGGGCCGTTTTTAACAGCCGCCGACCGGGCCGGCTGGCAAGTTTTGTGGTTTGATGAAGACGATCCCAAAGACAGCATCACCTGTATCAAGCAACACCTCGAATTCTGATCTGGGCAGTCCGACCTATCTTTTTGCAAGGTCGGACCTCTTTTAGCGGAGGGATTTTTCGAAGGTTTTAAGTTCGGCTTGCATAGTCTCTAGCCGAGATTCCTCTTCTTTCAACTGAGTCTTGGTTTCTTCAACCAACTTCTTTGGCGCACGGGCAATGTAGGCCTTGTTGGCGAGCCGGTTTTCCAGCGTTTTGATTAAAGCTTCCTGATCTTTGGCTTGATCTATGAGCTTGTTTAGGTACGAGCGGGCTTTTTGGTGGTCGATATCTAGCCACACCGCAGCCTTTGTGCCCATCAAACGAATACCGCGGCCGGTCTCAGTCTTCTCAACTTCCCCTAACCTGCCCAGCCGCTTCACCAATTCTTTGCCCCTTTCAATTATGTCGCTGTTTGTGTAGAGCAATGCTGGCTGGCTGACGCCGACGTTCGTAGCGATCTGCCTGGCCTCGGTTATGATTTTCTTAAGTTCTTCAAACTGCCGGGCTTGGGCCTTGTCAGCTTTAATAATTTCTGGCGCAAGCTCGGCCGCTAGCAGGCTTTTTTTGCCTAAGTTCTGCCAAATAGTTTCCGTGATAAACGGCATGAATGGGTGAGCTAGTTTAAGCGTGTCTTCAAGTACCTTCCGCAGCAGCGCTGGGTTCGGTTGAACCTTGCTGGCTTCAATGTACCAATCGGCCAAATCGTCCCAGACAAAATGGTACAAAAGCTCATAAGCTTCACTAAAACGGAAGCCAGCAAGAGCTTTATCTAGTCGTTGTGCAAAAATACTTAACTTGTCAAGTATCCAATGATCAGCAACCGATTTTGGCATCATCTCTCGACCTAAGGGTACGACCCTTAGAGGATCTACGGGTCGTACCCTTAGGTCGTCTATGTAGCGGGCAATGTTCCAAAGCTTGTTACAGAAGTTACGGTTGGCAAGGATTTTGGTCTTCCCTACCCGCTGGTCATTACCGGCTGTGGTGCCGGCCACTAACGCTAGTCTAAGCGCGTCGGTGCCATATTCCGGAATAATCTCCATCGGATCCACGATGCTGTCCAGATCGCTCTTGCTCATCTTTTTACCCTCTTCAGTGCGCACCAAGCCGTGTAAATAAACAGTCTTAAATGGTACCTCGCCGGTTATGTAAGTGGTGGCTAAAATCATACGAGCCACCCAAAAGAAAAGGATGTCCCAACCAGTTTCCATAACATCCGTTGGGTGATAGGTTCTGTAATCGACACTCTTGGCTAACAAATCTTCCAGCGACAGCGAGTAGTCTTTGGCTAAATCTTGGTCCACCAGTGTGCTCCATGTCCAAAGCGCTGAGGAAAACCAGGTATCCAGTGTGTCGGGATCTTGCTCCCACCCGCGACCTTGCGGTGGCGTAACACCTACGTAAATCTCCGGCTCGACTTCTTTGGGCTCGAAATCATATTCATAAACCCAGATTGGGTAATCAGCGTCCATCTTTCTTTCGGGATGATATTTTTTCAATGCGGCAATTAGCTCAGCCTGGTTTTTATAGGTTACATAGTGAGCTTTATCGGCTAAATTTACCTTACCAACCGTCGTTTTTTGAACAGCCTTGAGCGTAATTTCGCCAAAAATCACCCCTGTTTGACTGTTCTCGACCAAAATCTTATCGCCGACCTTGTAGCCATAGTCTTTCTGACGGTAGGTTTTGGTTTTGCCCTTAAACATTTGGTTCATGACGGTCTGGTCAAAACCCATCATCGGTTGCTGTAATTGCTTGTACCAAACAGGAACTTGGTGGCCCCACCAAATTTGCCGCGAGATGCACCAGTCGCGTAAGTTGTCTATCCAGTGATAGTAAACTTTCTCAAACCGTTTAGGCATAATTTTAATGTCGCCGTCCTCAATAACTGCGTGCATAACTTCTCTGAGCGAGCGCAGCTGGCCTTTCCATTCCACTGCCGGACGGTTGACGTCAACAAACCACTGCAGTTTTATCTGCGGCTCGATTACGCCTTTACCGCGGTCGTTTAAGGCCACGTTGTGGGTATATTCTGCCTCCTTGATCAGCAGACCCTTAGCTTTTAGCTTGGCAATGATTTTTGGTCTGGCTGCCTCAATGGTTTGACCGGCAAATTCATGAGCAATCGGCAGCAGCCGGCCGTCAAAGCCGATAATCTGTTCTTTCTCTAATCCGTGACGCTCGGCAATCTCGAAGTCGGTACGGTCATGCCACGGTGTGATAGTCATGACCCCTGTTCCAAAAGACGGATCAACCGCCTCGTCCTTAATGACTGTGGCGGTTACCTGGCCGTTAATCCAATCAGCTTCAAAGGTGTCTCCGTGTTTGTAGTGTTTGTACCTCTTATCATCCGGATGCATGACAATGTATTTGTCGCCGAATTTGGTTTCCGGGCGGGCGGTACCAATTTTAAAGGGACCATATTGTAAGGTGTAAAACGGTGCTTTTTGTTCTTTGTAGATTACTTCATCATCAGAAACAGTAGTTCCCAGTTTGGGGTCCCAGTTGACGATGCGGTGACCCCTGTAAATCAAGCCATCGTTGTACATTTTGACAAAGACTTCATTAACACAACGGTTAAGAGCTTCATCTAAGGTGTAACGCGTCCTGCTCCAGTCACAACTGGCGCCCATTGCCCGTATCTGTGAGTTAATAGATTCGCGGCTATTACCGACGAATTCCTTCACCAATCTGATAAATTCCTCTCGGCCAACGGCGTGTTTATCAGTTCCCTGCTCTGTTAGTCTTTTTTCGATAATGGCGTTGGTGGCCAGGGCGGCGTGGTCTGTCCCGGGCAACCACAGGACATCTTTACCCTTTTGGTGCTCATGACGAGCAAGGATATCTTGTAAAGTCAGAAACAGCGCGTGTCCGACATGCAGCGACCCTGTTTCATTGGGTGGTGGCATGGCCATCGAAAAGTGCGCTTTTGTGCTGTTAGGATCGGCCATAAAGACCCGGCTCCTATCCCACAATTTATAGATGTCAGACTCGTATTTAGAAGCTTCGTAAGCCTTCGATAGTCCCATTGAGGTCAAGTATACAGTAAACAGCTTACAGCTGTTTAGGAGTTTCCGTTTTAATTCAAACTGACTACTGATAGCTTGCTAGCTTTTACAAAAAAACTAGCACTTAAATACCAGCCTTTCATAGGAAAAGATCACTCAAATAACACTAATACCACTTTTCTTGTTTCTCATCAAGTTTAGTGATGATGAGATCCCGCCCGTTTTTGTTTTACAAGCTAAGCATAATCCCGTTACACGGGCCAGGCAAGTGATAGTTTGTGCATAAGTTACATTTTTAGGCTCGGCTCTACTTCAAGAGAATAAGGACTACTTGGATTACTAAACTTAGATTGGTAATAACAGAGAGTAGCCACCATGGCGGCGTTGTCGGTGCAGAGCTTGATATCGGGAATGATGACTGGAGTAAAAAGTTGGTCTGAGGCTTGCTTACGTAGTTCGGCATTAGCGGCAACGCCGCCGGCTATGACTACAGTTTTTGGACTGAATTCTTGCTCGGCCAACTTGAGGGCATCTACTAGTGTTTCAACAGCCACACGCTGAAAACTGGCGGCTAGGTTAACTTTCTGGGCTTCAGTCAGGGCCTCTGGTAGTTGAGTTGAAGGCAAGGTATAATCATGACCACTAACTTGCTGGGCAGCCCTTAAAACCGCCGTCTTTAGCCCGCTAAAACTAAAAGGATAAGCATTAGTGTGATAGGTTAGACCTGTCACATCTGTCACATCGAATTTGGCTTTCGGGAAGTCAAAGGTAAAGGAGTCGCCTTTGTTTGCTGCTTTGTCGATAGATGGTCCACCGGGGTAGGGCAGTCCGAGCATTTTGGCCACTTTGTCGTAAGCTTCGCCGACAGCGTCATCTGTTGTTTGCCCCAACATCCTGTATTGTTTATGTGATTTAAATAGCACTAATTGGGTGTGTCCGCCACTAACAATTAAAGCTAGCAAAGGAAACTCCGGTTGTTTCTGCTGCAAGGATAATCCTTGTAGCAGAAGCGGTTTGCTGGCGGAGGTCAGAAAGGCGGCGTAGACATGAGCCTCAAGGTGGTTAATAGCATAGAGAGGCTTCTGTTTAGCAATTGCCAGAGTTCGGGCGGTTAAAATTCCTATCAGAAGGCTGCCGATAAGGCCCGGCCCCTGGGTTACCGCGATAGCATCGATAGATGACCAAAGGTCATCAGATTGAGAAGTATGGAGTAAGGAGTACGAAGCATGGTCAGCCGCACTCTTCATTCTTCGTTTTTCATTCTTCGCGTTCGGTACGAACGCTCCCAAGAGGGCTTGGTCAATAACAGGGATAATTACTTCCAAATGCGATCGGGCGGCGATTTCCGGTACCACACCGCCAAAGGCGGCGTGTAGGTCAACCGAGCTGGCCACAACATTTGATAGCAGTTTTTTACCATCTTCAACCACGGCAGCGGCCGTTTCGTCGCAACTGGTTTCAATTCCTAAAACTCGCATGCCCCACATTGTAACAGATAGGGAATATTGTAGAATTGGTTAAATTATGCTAAAATAATGTTGTAGTGCACGAACAAAGCCCAAAAGGCCGGTTACCCGAAATCCCTCCTGTTGTCCCTGATGAAATCGCAGAGTTTCTGCGATCAGCTACTATCAGCGATGAGGTTGATATGGTGCCTGAAGTGGCGAACATACTTTCTAAACCACTGCTAGATGAAAACAGTTATGCACAGTGTCTATTTAATCGTTTCCGGGATGAATCCCATCCCTTATCCAGAGGCTATTCCGCGCTAACTATTAAAGTATTTCCGTTGCCTACCAGCCAATTAGATAAAGCTGTTTTAAGAGAATTTGAGAGTGATGCACTTATTTTTAATGACCAGTACGCGGGCTACAACATCGAGCTTCGTCACCTGGTGGGCAGGGGAGTAGTAGCTTTTGGTTTAATTGACGATCAAGAATCAGGCAATAATGGTGCCTGGGCAAGCGTGATAATGCAAAAGGATGGTTCATTTAAGGCACATGTTTCTTTTCTCGACCAGGGACAGATCAGAGGTTATAGGTTCCGTGCGACTCGGATGTCCCAAATTGTATTATCGTCTATAGCTAAAGACCTGATAGCTAGTCAAGGTCTGGAAGAGACTATAGAAGACTTTGAACTATAGCTGTTAAAATTATCTAATGAGCTTTAGAAGTGTCGTTAAGGTGCTGATACCACGCAAGTTGTTTAGAAGAATTGAGCCGTACGGCCACCTGGGCGAGGCGGTTTTGTTCAATATCGTCCACGGTTTTCCGGCTCGAGGCTTGAAGGTTATTGGCGTGACCGGTACGAACGGCAAAACCACGACCTGTTTTTTGATCCACCGTATGATGGTCCAGGCCGGCTATAAGGTTGGGCTGATGACTACTGTTGGTTGGGGAGTCGGTGAGGATATTAAGCCGCAAATTCACCATATGACCAACGTGGCCGTGCCAGAGCTGATGCAACGTCTTAAACAGATGAAAAAAGCCGGCACCGAATGGCTGGTGCTGGAGACGACCAGCCACGCCTTGGCCCAAAACAGGGTCTGGGGCATTCCTTATAGTCTGGCAGTTATGACCAACGTGACGCACGAGCACCTGGACTACCATGGCACATTTGAAAAATACCGAGATGATAAGCGCCGGCTTTTTAAACTTACAAACCGCAACAAAAAAGGCCTCCGCACAGGCGTTATCAATGCTGAAGATCCCAGCGCCAAGCTCTTTCAATCGGCTATCAAAAACTCGCTGACTTACGGCATTAAAGCCGGAGAGATCAGAGCATCTAAAATTAAGTCAGCGCCGATTGGCTCGGTTTTTGATGTTAAATCGACTCGCCAAAAAAAATTAAAACTGCACATCAGAACTAGGCTGGCAGGCAGCTTTAATGTTTATAACTGTCTGGCAGCGGTAGGTGTTGGCCTAGTTTTAAAAATCAAGCCAGCCGATATTGAGAAAGGAATAGCCGCTGTTAAGACCGTTGAAGGACGGATGACGGCTGTCAACGAGGGCCAGGACTTTGACGTGATTGTCGATTATGCCCACACGCCGGATTCTTTCGAAAAACTATTTAAGGATCTAAAGCCGGTAGTAGCGGGGAAGCTCATTGTGATGTTTGGTTCGGCCGGCGGCCAACGCGATAAACTTAAACGCCCAGTGCAGGGTGAACTAGCGGGTAAATATTGCGACGAGGTTATTTTAACAGAGGAAGACGACCGTGGCACGCCGGGCATGGAAATTCTAGACCAAATTGCGGCTGGGGCAGAGAAAGCTGGCAAGTCGCGCAATAAAGACTTGTTTTTGGTTCATGATCGGACTGAGGCCATCAAATTTACGCTGGCTCGGGCTAAGCCTGGCGACACCGTACTACTGCTGGGCAAAGGTCACGAAAAAACCATCGAGCGGGCCGATGGCGAACACCCCTGGGACGAAATCGCCGCTGTCCGCAAGGCCCTCAGTCGGTAATAGTGGTGCTACTATTACTGATATACCGGTAATAATTATGCGTCCTTTACTTGTATCCCGGCAATAACTGTGATACATTATGAGCTATATGATTCCCCGAACACTAGAGAGACTGGTTAAAGGCTCGTTAGACAAGGGTAGGGTTATTATTATTTACGGCCCACGCCGAATTGGTAAAACGACGTTGGTGCGTAAAATTATGGCTGACGCCCCAAAGGCGGACCAACTTTATCTTAATTGCGATGAGCTAAGTACGAAACGGGCTCTAACGCCTACTAGTCTGGCTAGCCTCGAGCAAGTAATAGGTCAGGCTAGAACGATCGTAATAGACGAAGCCCAACGGGTTGAGAATATCGGCTTAACCCTCAAGATTCTAGTTGACGCTCATCCAAAGTTAAACATTATCGCTACCGGGAGTTCCTCTTTTGATCTGGCTAACAAGGTTAAAGAGCCCTTGACGGGCCGTTCGATTGAGTTCCTTCTAACCCCGCTATCGATACATGAAATTAAAAAACACTACGGTTATCAGTCCTATCAACTGGGAGAGATTTATGAAAAAATGATGCGCTTTGGAGCCTATCCCCATATTTTTGAAATGGATGGCCGGCAGGCCGAGAGAGAATTGCTAACGATTACCTCGCAGTATGTCTTTAAAGATACACTGGAGCTGGTGGAACTGCGGCAGCAACAACTTCTGCCCAGGCTTTTGCAAGCCTTAGCCCTACAGATGGGCAGCGAGGTTTCATATCATGAGTTGGGGGTTCTTTTAGGGGTTAAGAACGAAACAGTCGCCCGTTACATTACACTGCTGGAGCAGTCCTTTATCGTTTACCGGTTGCCAGCCCTAACTGGTAACCAGCGTTCCCAATTGAGTAACCGCAAGCGCAAAGTCTATTTTTACGACTTAGGTATCCGCAACGCCTTGATAGAAAATTTTAATGAATTGATTCTGCGTCAGGACCGAGGCGCGCTTTGGGAAACGTTATGTGTTAACGAAAGGCGCAAGCTGCACTCTCAAAAACAACGAACAGTAAGTATGTACTACTGGCGGGGGCTATATGGCAAAGTTGATTTAGTTGAAAACTTTTCGGGCAATTGGCGGGCTTTTAAGTGCAACTGGAGCGAAGAAAAATTTTCCGTGCCTAAATACTTCCGACAAAACTTCCCGGACATTCAGGTAAAGCTGCTCAGTAATAAAACACTGTCCAGCTATCTCGACTAACGATTTTTGTTTATTTTGCCAAAGTCTCCTGGGACGAAGAGGGCAGTTTCTCTCAACCTAGAATCGCTTAGTCATTATTGACTATATCGGGGTTTTGGCCTTGGAGTACCCTTTCTTTTTGTTCGGCAACATTTTTAGGAGTTAGAACAACGCCCTCCGGATCAATATTTACAGCGCGTCTTTGAGGTTGAGCATCTCTTGCTTGGGCTCTAAGTTGATGACCTTCATGAAGTAGTTCCCGTAAGTATTCTTCGTCTTCGGACGAACGGTTGGCTGGAGGGGTTTCTTTACTTAACGCAGATAGGGCTGCAGCGTGCCCTAAGGCTCTTGCTTCTGCCCGTTTCGCAGGGGAGGGTTGTTCATTACGATTTTGCGTGCGTTCCATTTATTTTTTCATTCTCTATT
>JACPKG010000019.1 GCA_016187175.1 Candidatus Saccharimonadota bacterium | reverse complement strand
CGGCCAGGGCTTCAGACTCAAAATCTAAAACATGGTTGTTGGCCAAAGATACAGCATCAATGCGGGCTGACCTCAGGACATTTAGGTTTTTGGCGTCCGAGCGGAAGTGGAAGACCTTGGGGGTCGCCGACCAAGGTCGGCCTTTATCTGAAATTACGCACTCCAAGTTACAAATTCTAAGGTCAGCTTGGCGCAGGATCGGCAAGGTATTGCCCCAGGGGTATTCGGGGGTAGCGGTTTTTAGGTGCTGGTTGACCAAGCGGCCCAGCATCACGTCGCCCATCAGGGCCAATTTGAAACTACTCATGAAGAGGTCCGACCATCATCAAAAATATTTTTTAAACCATTTAGCTGCTAGATCAGCAACTTGTTCCAGGGCTCCGGGCTCTTCAAACAAATGGGTAGCGCCTGGCACAGTGGCCATATCCTTGGGACCAGTCAAGGACTTCAAGGCTGCTTCATTGAGTTCGATGACCCCGTAGTCATTACCACCGACAATTAGTAGCGTAGCGGCGGTTACCTTAGCAATGTCTGGCGCCAGATCTGGTCGGCCGCCTCTAGATACAACAGCGATTATTTTTTTACCTAATTTGGCCGCCGCCTGCAGTGCCGCCGCGCCGCCGGTACTGGCGCCAAAATAGCCAACCGCTAAGTTTGATACAGACTGCTCATGTTCAGCCCACTGTGTTGTGTTTAACAGCCGTTTGGTTAGCAACTCAATATCAAAGCGTTTCTGATAGTCAGTGTCCTCTTCTGGGGTTAATAAATCGGCTAACAGCGTCGCGATGCCCTGGGTGTTTAGCCATTGAGCTACAAAATTATTGCGCGGGCTCAGACGGCTTGAGCCGCTGCCGTGGGCAAATATGACTAGACCGGTTGAGTTTTTAGGAATTCTTAAAATCGCCTCCAGCTCCAGTCCATCATGATTAATCCGAACCTTCACCTGCCCCTCGCTAAATGGGCCCTTAGGCTACGTGCCAGCAGCGGTCCGCAGGCAATAACCTTGATGCGAAAGCTACGCATCGCCGTCACCGCCGGTATGGTATCTAAGCAATAAATCCTCTTGACACCCCAGCGCCACAGCTTTTGCCAGTCCTGGCCGGTGAACAAGGCGTGGGAAACAGCGACTGTGATTTCTTTAACACCGGCTTTCTGTAATTGCTTGGCAGCCGAGATAAGCGTTTCGCCGGTATCTAAAATATCGTCAACTATAACCGCTTTTTCTTTAGCTTCACCCACCAGTTTTAGGTGTGTAACGCCTTTGCTTCTGACTTTTTCAAGGTGAGCGACTCGCTTAACGCCGGCGGCTGAAGCAGTTTGGCTGACCCTCTCAAGTGCACCCCTGTCCGGCGCCACAATAACTATGTCTGGTGCATGTAGTTCTTTGACTGACTGGGCTAATAATTTGGCCGGATTTAGTGACTTTAGGGGAATTGGCAAAAGCTCCGCATCGGCTTGGCTATGTATATCCACGCTGATAATTTGATCTATGCCAGAAGCGGCTAATAACTGGCCAGCCCACGCCATACCCAAACCCTCACCTGCCTGGGCCTTGTCTTGGCGGGCATAGGCCAAGTAAGGCAAGACGGCCACAACGCTGCTGGCGCCGGCTTGTTTGAGGGTGTGGGTTAGCAATGTAAACTCAACCAGATTGTGATCCGGCGGGGCGATAGTACCAACAATTGCGCAATCTTTATTTCTGGCTGGAGTTTTAAGCTGGGCCCGCAATTCTTGGTTAGGGTAGCGCTCGATAGTAAAATCGCCCGATGTCAGACCCATTTCTCGCAGATAAGCTAATAGATAGTTAAATTCGTCGAAGACAAAAGCTATCATCTAAACCACCCCAGCTTGTTCATCTCTTACTTCTGATAGTAGCTCGATGACTTCATCATCCTCAACTTGTGGGAAATTATCATAGTGGGCGCCAACTGCTCCCATGAAATTCTCGGGATTGTCCAGTACCACTACTTCATCAACCATAGTGCTGAGGTTGTCTATAGAATCAAATGGAGCCACCGGTACGGCCACGATAATTTTTTTGGGGTTACGAACTTGAACAGCCTCGACGGCTGCTTCCATAGTAAGGCCGGTGGCAATACCGTCATCAATTAAAATAGCTGTTTTATCGGCTACGGCCGGCGCTTGGTAATTTTCAGGGAAGTATTCTTGACGGCGGCGTTCATTCTCGGCGTGGGCTTCGCGAAGTATGGTCTTAAACCAGTCTTCATCAACCGACTGCCTCTCGGCCTCATTGCACACCGGTTCCGCACTCTCGGCAACAGCGCAAATAGCATATTCAGCATGGCTGGGGTGACCAATTTTGCGCACTAAAATTAAATCAAGGGGTACTTCCAGCTCTTTAGCTACTTCGGTCCCGACTACCACGCCCCCCCTGGGCAGTGCGTAAACCACAGCCTGGCCGCGATATTTAGCTAGCTTTTTGGCCAGTTGGCGCCCGGCATCTATTCGGTCGATAAACCTCACGAGGTGTCTCCTTGTGTCCTTTCGTATAGCTATATTATATTTCTGTTTGGCACGACCTGTAAGTAAATTAATTTACAGCACCAACTGCGATAGAAAAGTTGAAGGCGTTATAATATCAAGTGTAAGCTGTTCAAGCTCCTATTTCCAAGTGTTTTTAGGAAAAGGAACAGTGCCGTTCCGCTTTAGGTGGCTCGTCCTAAAGGAAAGGTAGTAGCCACGGTTCGCCTCTAGGCGAATTTGGATTTATTCCAAAAGTGGCGTTGAAGGAAAACCGCAGGTTGTCCTTCAAAGTTTGTTCCGGAGTAGCTCAATGGTAGAGCACCGCCCTGTTAAGGCGATTGTTGCCGGTTCGAGTCCGGCCTCCGGAGCCACGATTTTTACATCTGTTAATTTTGATACCCCGAAGCGGACATAGAACCAAGACCTCTGTTGAGGTCTTTTTGTTATGATTAAACCATGCAGAGTTACATGGCAACATTCGTGGCTGGTTGCCAAGACATTATGTTAAGGCAATTAAAACAAATGCCTCTAAACAAGCTCAAAGTTACTAACTTAGACGAAAGCTCAGTAACTTTTGACTCGGATTATCCCATCGAGAAACTCATTGAATTGCGTTTTTTTACGAACATCTACTTAATAATTAGTGAGCCTGGAGGTCTGCCGAAAGCAACTTTCAAAGGCAAGTATTTCCGCCTGATGATGCTTAAAAATGGCGAACCAGCTCAAATTAACGTACCTGAACGGGCAAATTTGGAGACACGGATAAAACAAGACCTTGGGCTTGAACCTAATACCCATTTCTCCAAAAATGATTTTTACTTAATAGAGCGGGCTTCTGGCAAAAAATTATTCACACTTAGGCTACCAAGAGCTAAATTCAAAAGAGAAAAGCTATCTGCTGGTGAATTACGACCCGAAATAGCTCATATTCTGTGTTTAGTTGCAGGTATTAAAGCAAAACATATTGTGCTTGATATGTTTGCTGGCTACGGTTCAATACCGCTTGAAGCTGTGCGTGGTTTTGGTTGCAGACAATTTATTGCTGTTGACATTCAAAAATTGCCAAGCAGACACGAAAACGCTTCAATTCGTTGGCATGAAGCAGACGCTCGTAATTTAGATTTTCTAGCCAACAGTAGCATTGACCGAGTAGTAACCGACCCGCCTTGGGGTAGTTACGAAAAATCAGGTGAAGCTGAACTAAGCGGTTTATATAAGCAGTTTTTGGGAGCAATGTACCGAGTTTTAAAACGGGATGGCATTGCTGTCATTCTCTCAGGTAGCACTCTTCTTGATGATATTATTCAGAATAACCAAGATTTAAAAATATTGAAGGCCCACCCTATTCTAGTTTCAGGAAAGAAAGCAAAAATATTTAAATTACAAAAAATGGAACAATAGCTATGCATCAGAAACTCTCAATTAAAAATTACATTAAGGACCAACCCAACAATGGAAAGTTTTATTGTATAGCTATTGATGGGCGGGGCGGTTCAGGTAAGACAGTTTTTGCCGAATATCTAAAAAAATTACTGCCTGATTTTGTTTTTCTTAACGGCGATGATTATTTTGAGCCAGTTGATAATCAAGTAGTTTGGGGAGCCTTTAATGATAAGAGGTTCAGGCAAGATGTTATTGAACCGTTAAAACATGGTAATGCCTTTGTTTTTCGGTCTTATGATTGGCATAAAAAGCCACATATTACAGAGCAGCAAATAACGGTAACTAAGGGTTTTTGCCTAGAACGCTGCTTTAGCTTAGACTTTGATCTGAACTGGGACTTGAAAATATGGGTAGAAGCACCAAAAGAAGTCTGCCTAGAGAGAGGTCTAGCAAGAGAAAATATGCCGAGAGACCGTGTTTTGAAAGCCTGGCAAATATGGCAGTCGGCAGAAGATAAATTTATTGCAAGAGTGAAACCTCAAGAAATAGCTGATATTGTAATTGATGGCACTAAGCCCTTTGAAAACCAGCTATTATAGTTCTAACTTCCTCCACTACGGGGAGCCATCCTCCGTCGCAGACCCTTCTGGGTTAGCTATGGAGGATTGCGGAGGGCTTCGTAATCCGCCTAGGCGGACGCAGTAGGCCGGAGTCACTACGGATACTATTTGCCTTATAATTTTGCCTTACAATTAAAAGCATGATTTATTACGGCGATTTTCATATTCATTCACGGTTCGCCCGGGCTACTTCCAAAAATCTAACCCTGCCACTAGTCGACGAGTATGCCCGAAAAAAGGGTATCACCGTACTGGGTACTGGTGACTTTACACACCCGCAGTGGTTTGCTGAAATTAACCAGCAGCTAACTCCCGCACCGGAGCCGGGCCTTTTTGTTCTAAAAGATACAGCCGATGATGCTAGTACGCGATTTATACTAAGCGTGGAAATCTCCAGTATTTATCAGCAAGCCGGGCAAGGCCGCCGGGTTCATACACTTATCATGTTGCCCACGCTGGAATCCGCTGACGATTTCAACCGCCGCCTGGAGGCCCGTGGTGCCAAACTGGCCAGCGATGGCCGGCCGATTGTCGGCTTGAGCGCTAAGCAGGTTGCCGAAATAGCGATTGCCGCTCACCCCCAAGCTTTGATAATTCCGGCTCACGCCTGGACGCCCTGGTTTAGCATTTTTGGCTCGATGTCTGGTTTTGACAGCCTAGAAGAATGTTTTGGCGAATTAACACCAAGGATTTTGGCGATTGAAACAGGACTGTCTAGTGACCCGCCAATGAACTGGCGGCTAAGCGGTTTAGATAATGTCGCCCTAATCTCCAGCTCTGACGCGCACTCACTGGCTAAGATTGGCCGTGAAGCTACCAAATTTGACGGTGAGCTTAGCTACATTGGTATAGGCAAGGCCCTGCGGCGTGGCGCTCCAACCCGAGCTAGCCAGCGCGGGGATGTTGAGACGAGGCTCGTTGGCACAATCGAATTTTTCCCCGAGGAAGGTAAGTATCATTATGACGGCCACAGCGCCCATCAAGTCCGCTTTAGCCCGACCGAAACTAAGGAAAATAAAGCTATTTGTCCAGTCTGTGGCCGCCGGGTGACGGTTGGTGTTTTATCTCGGGTTGAAAAACTAGCTGATCGGGCTGAAGACTTTAAGCCAGCCGGTGCGCCTAACTATCGGTCACTAGTGCCACTACAAGAAATTATTGCCGAGTCACTAGGCTTAAAAGCTGGAGCTCAAAAGGTTCTGTCGCAGTACGAGAGGTTATTAGAAGCTTTAGGCAACGAGCTGGAAGTATTACTGGACGCACCGCCAGAGACTATTGAATCAGCCAGCAGTCCGATCATCGCCGAAGCAATCAAGCGCGTACGCAGCGGCCAGCTCCATATAGAGCCTGGGTACGACGGTCAGTATGGGACCGTGCATGTGTTTAGCGATGAAGATCGCCAAGCCTTTCGTTCCGACAAACAAACTAGCCTGCTCTAGGCTTTAACTTCCATCAATATTGGTACTTTTTGGGTCAAAAAACTTAAAAAAGCTATACTATGGCTAATGGCCCTAACGGTTCACAAAAATCGAAATTACACTTTGGATAATAGCTTGCCGCTTTTATTGCTAATTGGCGGGCTGATAGGTTTTATAGCCTCATTTATTTTAACGATTGAAACTATGGAATTTTTGAAAAACCCCAGCTACACGCCATCGTGCAATATAAGTCCTTGGTTGAGTTGCGCTTCGGTAATGAAGACCAGCCAGGCTTCGGTCTTTGGCTTCACTAACTCTTTGATGGGTATTGCTGGCTTTGCGGTCATTACCACTGCGGGCGGAGCCTTGCTGGCAGGGGCAAGGTTTAAGCGTTGGTTTTGGTTAGTTTTACAGTCTGGCAGCTTATTGGGTCTGGTATTTGTGCATTGGCTGTTTTTTGAAAGTCTTTATCGGATAGGCGCCCTATGTCCTTACTGCATGGTAGTTTGGTTAGTCACTCTACCAATCTTTTGGTACATAACGCTTTACAATATTAAACAAGGCTATTTACCAGTTCCCAGTTTGCTAAGAGGTATTTTTAACTTTGCTCGCCAACAACATATGGGCATACTAGTGCTTTGGTTTCTGATAATGATAGCTCTAATAGTCAAGAGATTTTGGTACTACTTTAGCTAACGGTGGGAGTAGCAGCTACCGGTTGGCAAGAGCAATGTACGTCAGCCCGGCTGCAAGCTTTGCACTTCATGGTACAGTAGCGGTCTGAGTCAGCGTGTTTGTGATTAGCGTCGTGTTCGGCCGACTCACTGCTGCAGATAGCGCATTTCCAGCCCTCAGTTTGGCCATTACATTTTGGACATTGCATATTATCACCCTCCTTTTTTGAATTACTTCTTCATTATACGCCCAAATTAAAACCGCAGTCGCCTTAACAGTTGAGCGTTGAGGGCGACAATAATTGTCGAGAGTGACATTAAAGCTGCTCCCAAAGCCGGAACCAGCAAAACGCCGGATTTATAAAGTACACCTGCTGCCAATGGTATAGCCACAATATTATAGCCGGTTGCCCAAACCAGATTCTGCTTCATCTTAGCGTAAGTTGCTTTGGATAATCTTATGACTTTAACGACGTCAGTTGGATCGCTTTTAACTAATATGATATCTGCCGACTTAATAGCCACATCGGTGCCGGCACCAATCGCCAGACCAATGTCGGCCTGAGTTAAGGCCGGCGCGTCATTAATACCGTCACCAACCATAGCAACTTTTTGGCCACCAGCTTGCAGTTGTTTAACCTTCGCCACTTTGTCCTGCGGCTTAACCTCAGCAAAATACTGGTCCAGGCCAAGTTGGCTGGCAACGTAGCTGGCAACATCTTCTGAGTCACCGGTTACCATGGCCGTTTTAATATTTAACTTCCTTAAGACGCTAATGGCCGTTTTTGATTCATCACGAATGACGTCTGCTAAAGCCAACGCGCCGATGACATTACTGTCTCTTAGCAAATAAACTTCGGACTTGCCTTGCTTGGCGGCGACTTTTATCTTGGATTCAACGGCGGTTGGTACTGCCAGTTTATTCTCTTCGATATAACGGCGGCTGGCGGCCACATAAGGCTTACCGTCCTCAAGTACGCCCCTTACCCCTAAACCGGGCAGGGCTGAAAAGTTTGCGACTTTGCTGAGTGGTAGTTTATTTGCCTGGGCATATTTGACAATGCCCTTGCCGATGATATGTTCGCTGTTTTGTTCTAGGCTAGCGGCCAGCCGTAAAATATCATCTTGGCTGTAACCTTTTGTCGGCCAGATATCCGTAACTCCGTGCTCACCGCGGGTCAGTGTGCCGGTTTTGTCAAACAAGACCATATCAAGGCTACGGGCTGATTCTAAGGCCAAGCGTTTGCGGATGAGTAAACCGTTACGGGCCGATAGAGTCGTTGAAATCGAAACCACCAGCGGGATAGCCAGGCCCAGGGCATGTGGGCAAGCGATGATTAAAACTGTGACGCTGCGCTCCAGCGCAAAGCCGCTGTCTTTGGCCACCGTCCAAAACAAAAATGTTAATAACCCAACTGCAATAGCGACGATAGTCAGGGCAAAAGCGGCTTTATCGGCCAGCACCTGGACGTTAGATTTTGAAGCTTGAGCCTCAGCCACTAAACGCATAATGCCAGCCAGAGCCGTATCTTCGCCGATTTTTGTAACTTTCACCGTCAGTGAGCCATCTTGGTTAATGGTGCCGGCCACAACTTCGTCATCAACTGTTTTGCTCACCGGCTTAGATTCGCCAGAGATAGCTGCTTCATTGACAGATGAGCTGCCTTCGATAATTTGGCCATCAACCGGTATGGCCGCGCCCGGTCGTATTAACACCAGATCGCCAACTTCCAACTGGCTAACAAGCACCGGCTGAGGTTTACCATTAACTAATTTTTCAGCCTTGTCCGGTATTAATTGGGCTATGGCATCTAAAGCGCTTTGGGCTTTTTTGATAGAAGCCATTTCCAGCCAGTGCCCCAGCAACATGATAGTTACTAAAGTTGCTAGCTCCCAAAAGAAAGTCTCACCCGGAAGCCCAAATTGGACAGCCAAGCTATAGATGAAGGCGACACTAATGGCCATGGCGATCAAGGTCATCATGCCCAGCCGGCGGGCTTTTATTTCACCGATGGCACTTTTAATAAAAACTGTGCCGCCGTAAAAGAAAATAACGCTGCTAAGAATCGCTGGCACAAGCTCCGAGCCGGGAAAACTAGGCACTGTTATGTTAAGCCAATCCTGGATACGCTCCGAATAAAGCAGGACCGCTATGGTGAGTAGCAGACTTAGCCAGAACCGGTCACGGAACATCGCTACCGAGTGACCGGTGTGCCTGTCAGGCTTAACATCAGGTTTCTTTGCTTGCGGGACCAATGACATGCCACATTTGGGGCACGAACCAGGTTCATCTTGAATTACTTCTGGATGCATCGGGCAAGTGTAAATCGGCTGATTATTACTCATGTCTTTTGACGCCCGTGCTCCATGGGGCAATTGGCGGCATGATTGCCCATTTCTTCCTTAACTAAACGGCCATCCTCAATGATGATGACTCGTTTGGCAACATCGCGTAAGCGCGCATCGTGACTGACAATAATCACGGCCCGACCCTCTGAACAGGCAGTGTTGCATAAAAGTTCCATTACTTCGTGGCCGGTTTTACTGTCCAAGTTGGCTGTTGGCTCATCGGCTAGTATAACTGCTGGCTCGTTAGCTAATGCCCGGGCCACTGCCACTCTTTGTTTCTCACCGCCAGATAAATTTTTCGGTAAATTATCAAGCCTATCGCCAAGCCGAAGCTTTTCCAATAGTTCTTTAGCCTTCTTTAAAGCCTGCTTTTTGGGTAAGCCGACCGTCATAAGCGGTATGGCTGCATTCTGCTGGGCGGTCAGAGCCGATAGCAAATCGAATGATTGGAACATGAAGCCAAGCTGATGGAGGCGTAAGTTAGCTAGTTTGGCGGCCGGCATTTCGGAAATGTCCTCACCATTTATCCAGATTGTGCCGCCTGTTGGACGCATTAGCGTACCGAGCATGGAAATTAAGGTTGTTTTACCAGAACCGGACGGTCCCATAACCAGAATAATGTCTCCCCTTTCAACTCTCAGGCTAACATCATCTATAGCTTTAACAGCCGTATGACCCGTACCGAAAATCTTCGTGATATTTTTAGCTTCGATAATACTCATCCCGTTAGAACCTCACCCTTGGCTGATGATTATCTTCAAGTGTTGGCTGCCCAAAACACCTCCAACGCAAAACGAACTTTAAAGTTGCAGGCTGAGGTCTAACGGGACTCATGCTTTGAATACCTCTGCCGGGTCAATGCGGGCCAGCCGCCGTGTGGGCATAAAAGCCGCCAGGACTGACATCGTAAGAGTTAGAAGCAAAATCCAGGCAACGTCTACTGCGCGAATTTGCGATACGAATTGCGGAACGTATTTACCAACAGTCGCGCTCAGGCCAAAGGCCAGACCGGTGCCAATAGCAAAACCGATGGCGCCAGCAACCATGGCTTGCCGTGTGACGATGCCGTATAACTGCTGGTTATTCAAACCGATAGCCTTTAAAACACCGTATTCCTTAGACTTTTCAACTGTTGAGGTAAAGATGGTCAGGCCGATAACAGCTATGCCGACTGCAATGCTGACCAACACCAAAATCAAAATTACCGGCAGAAAACTGTCGGACACAATTTTAGTGTTGTTTTTGACAAATTGCGCCCGGGTTACGGCAGCGACATCCGGTAGGGCAGCTTCAATATTGGAAATGACTTTATTGCTGTCCGCCCCGGGGCTAATCGTGACCCAGAATTGGCTGACTGCGTCAGGTAATTTTTGGATTTTGTCCAATTCCTCGGGTGAGGTAAAAGCAAATGAGGTTATTACTAAATCGCCACCTTCGGAAAATCCAACGACTTTCAGCTGACGGCCGGCGGCGTCGATGCGATCGCCAATGTTAACCTTTTTAGACTGGCTGTGATCAATAATAATTTCGCCTGGCCCAGGAACGCTTTTACCCCGCGTAATCCGGGCCGGCCGGCCGGCGTCGGTAGCGGAGTTATAGCCGACAATGTACAGTTGAAACTCTTGGCCGTTGACCGATACCACTAATCGTCTGGCGTTAAATGGTTTTGCGCTGTCTACCCCGTTAATTTTGGTAAGCTCATCAGCCAAGCTTAAGGGTAATAAAGAAGGCGTGTGGAACATATCTTCTGTTCCATCTTGCATCACCCATAGGTCGGCTGGTACCGACCGGATGTATTGACCCATTTTATCGTTCCAGCCTCTGTATAGACCGGTTAGCATCATAATCAGGACGATACTAAAAGCCACCCCGCCGACGCTAATAAGCAGACGGGTTTTTTCCTGAAATAAATTGCGCCAGGCAATAAGGAACATTTACTTCTTTTGAATTTGTTTGAGGAGCCAGACACCGACTAATGCCAGGTCAACTAAAATTAGCAACCAAAGCAACGTGCCACTAAAACCATAACCACTCATCATATTATGCCCCCAATCTGAACCGCTCATCATAAATCACAGCTCTCCTTCCTGACTTTATACTGTAACCTTTAGGCTAACTTTTCCTAAATAGCGCCTTGGTGATTTGATAAATTTAGCCTTGCAACCACTGGCACAAAAGTAATAAGTTCGGCCGCCATATTTAACTTCGTCAAAGGCTTCAGAAGCGCTCAACCGCATCCCGCATACAACGTCTTTAACAATCGGAAATAATATCTCGGCCGGGAAATCATCTGTAAAACCATGTTGATTTTGCAAGAACCGGTAAATCATATTTACGGCCTTGGTAATTTTATTATCAGCCAGCGAGTAGTAGGCTTTTTGGCCCTGTCTGTTGACTTTGACCAATCCGTATCGGCGGAGCAGTGTAAGATGTTGGGAAAGGTTTGGTTGGCTCAAGCCCAACATTTCTACCATTTCATTAACAT
>JACPKG010000017.1 GCA_016187175.1 Candidatus Saccharimonadota bacterium | reverse complement strand
GAGCTGATGTCGCGCGCAAAACGCCTGCTGTATAGAGCTCTATCTGGCCACTGCTATTGACGTGCACCCGCAGCTCATCCCCTCCTGTTCTTGAGGCCATAAGTATCGTCTCATCAGTCGCAGTCCCCAAATTCACCCAGGCTGATGCTGTAAAATCATTGGTCGGGAGGCCGGGACTCAAGGCATAAATTGCATCATCAGTCCCATCAAGATCAACTGAATAGTTGAACTTCCCCGTCGCACCACTACCCCAGGCTGTTGAGGCTGTTGTGCACGTCCCAACGGTATCCTCGCCTCCACCACTGCCGACAGAAAGCGTCGCACTCATTGTGCCAGTTGAGCTGTTGAGTGCCGTCCCCTGACACTCATCAAAATCCCAGCTAGCTATAGGCTTTCCACGATTGTAATCCCAGGCGATTTGGGCCTGACTCAGGGCGTAATTATAGATCTGTGGTTGATCAATAGATCCTTGGAACTTCTCAAGATTGTCAACTCCCCTTGCACCAATATTCACGTTTGAGGCGCGGTTGAAATTACTCGTCGTCGTATCAGTAGTCGAATTTTGCAATATGCCGTCAACATAAATAGCTACCGTGTCTGCCGTAACATTTCTGACTCCGACGAGGTAGTGCCATTTGTTATCGTGAATCTTTGTTGTGCTTACTACAGTGATCTGTACCGGCGTTCCTGCATTGTCGTGGATGCAAAACCGTGCGTCTGCATCCGTCGTTGATGCCCTATACCACAGCGCATAGGTACCGACAAATCCGCATCCTTTACTCACTATGCTGTAGGTGGACGCGCTTGAGATATTCAAAAATGAGCTTTTTATCCAGGAAGCAACAGAGAAGCTCTGTCCACTGGTAAAGTTAAATTGATTATTGGTATTGACATAATTGACTCCGTTAAATGAGAGCGCCGACCCTATTTTCCCCATGACCCAATCAGGTCTGTTGATAAGCGTTCCACCTGTTGTTTGACCCGTCGTGTCATTAGCGCTTGTACCTTGTTTTTCCTCAAATTGCCACTCCCCAACCGGCGAACATGCCTGTGTCGTATCTCCCGGTACACAATATGTTGCATTGGCAGAATTCGACGCCACGCCATTGCTATCCATCCCAAATGCTCCGAAGACAAGCGACTTGCCTTGGTTCATATCGAGCTTCACTTCTGATGGTGAAAGCGCATAGTTATATACTTTCACCTCATCAATCATGCCGTTAAAATGAGTATCTGTTGTGGCTCCACTACCATGCCGTGCGCCAATTGCGAAAGGAGCAGAACCAGAAAAGACAGAGGTTTGTGATTGGGGAGTTCCATATTCCTTACCGTTAATATAGACATGCATTTTTGATCCATCATACACACCTGAAACATATGTCCATGTCCGAAGTGGAACGACATAGTTAGAATCAACAGTCACACTCCCGCCACTCGCGCCATTTGAAGATGTTTCAAACTGAATATCTCCATTGGTAGTGTTAATATAGAGGAGATATGATCTTTGACTCGCTGCATTATCGTATTTGCCGACGATTGCATTGGATGGAGCCGCATTCGCGAGTGCAAAAGGATTAACCCACGCAGAAAGCGTAAATGCACCAGTAAAATCAAGTTCTGAGCGATCCTCCACCTTAACAAAATCATTTGTCCCGTCATACAGAAGCGCTTTACCGAATTTTCCATCATTCGTCCAGCCAGATGTTACACTCGCTGGATTGGCAAAATTATACATTCCTGCATTAAGAGTACTCCCCAAACTCCCCGAATTACTCGCCACATTGCCAAAGCCATCATCAAACTTCCAGTGCCCCAAAGCACTCCCTACAGGCGACCCGACGGCTGGGTGTCCCGCATTCATGTCTTCAACTATCTGCTTACTAGATCGCACATAGTTATAGAATCGTACTTCGTCAAGTGAACCTGAAAATCCAAGATCTAAATTAGTATTTCTGTTGCCGATTTTTGCTGTTTCTGAGCCAAAAGTAATCGCTTGCGTCCTTGTGACTGTATTCTCCAAGACGCCATTAACATAGACTTTTATATTGTCATTATCAACTGACGCCGCGATGTAATACCAAGTATTCTGTTGGATAATTGTCGTCCCATAGACGCTTTGTCCATCACCAAGATTGAGGCGTGCTTTGTATCCGCTATTATCTTTCACTTCTAAAGAATAACCTATAGTCCCAGTGGTGCCTTTTGCAAAAACTGTACATTCTGTAAATGCCCCGCACGTTCCAGTTCTATATACCCAAGCTCCAACAGTAAATTGCGTCTTTTCAAAATCAGTATCATCACCAAGATCTACATATGTTGCAATACCCCCTGATCTCGCACCATCAAAAGAAAGCCCACTGCCATATTTTCCTCTCACCCAGGATGGATCCCTCACGAGCGTTCCTGCATTCCCATAGCCACTATTGTCTGCTGTGCTTGTACCCTGCTTCTCCTCGAATTGATAATACCCCACCGGCCCCGGGGCGAAGTTATAGAGATTTGCTGCTTCTTGAGGCGAGAAAGTTCGATTGTAAAACCGCACCTCATCCAATACACCAGAATAAAAGGCTCCCGCAGATACGCCTTGACGACCAAAATACAAATTATAGTTGTTGTAGGTAACAGTTCCAGCTGTGCTATCAGCATCTTGTGTCTGAAGAACACCGTCAATATACATCAAGAGCTTTTGCCCATCATACGTCCCGACAAAATGATGCCATTGGCCATCAGCAAGACTCGTACTATTACTCGTAACATCATGATCTGCACCTGCTATCGCAACGTCCCATTCAATTCTTCCCGATGCGAGCATGATTACTTCTAAACCTACAGTACCATTACTCCCATTACTAAAAAGCCTACCATTACTTGCAGTCGATGTCTTAAACCACAACCCAACTGTCAAATTAGTAGAAGGCTCAAGAGTAGCATTTCTTGTTACTTGGACATAATCGCTCGTTGCACTTGCAAAGGTCGTTCCTGCAGCGAATTTCGCAGACGTACTTGCAGTCGCACTCCCATTCCACGCTCCATCAAACCCATTCCCTGAGCTGTCACAACTGTCGTTAGCTCCCCCGCTACAGGTATTCGCAGCCGTCTCATCCATCTTCCAATACCCAACCAAACCATTTGAAAGGTAGGCTTGATCCGACGCTCCGAGGACTGTACTTGCCCCCTCATTTCCCCCACGTGATGAAAAATCTGCCAGGATTTGCGAAGCAGTCCTTGAGTAATCGTATACTTTCACCTCATCG
>JACPKG010000001.1 GCA_016187175.1 Candidatus Saccharimonadota bacterium | reverse complement strand
GGTGCAGCCATTCAAACAGTCAACCTGGCTACTGGTAACGCTGCCCATGTCATCATCATTGGTAACGCTACCGCAGGCGGTGCCGCTGCTACCACTATTCACGCTGGTACAGGCGGAGCTAACCTATTTACCACGGCTGACGCCCGAACCATCGCCATTGGTACAGGCGCGGCTGCCAACACCTGGAACATAGGTACAGGAGCTGCGATCCAGACAGTTAACATGTTTACCGGTAATGTGGCTAACGTTATCATTATTGGTAACGCTACAGCTGGTACAGCTGCTGCTACCACGATCCATGCCGGAACTGGTGGCTTGAACCTTGGTACAACTGCTGACGCCCGAACCATCGCCATTGGTACAGGCGCGGCTATTCAGACAGTTAACATCGCCACAGGTAACGTCGCTAACGTCATCACTATGGGTGACATCACCGGCGCCCCAGTCGGCACAGTCCGCTTAAGCGGTGCAACCGTGACTGTCCAAGGTGGATTCAACTACGGAGTTGACGCCCAGGTTAGTGACACCTACGTAATCACGCTGGCTCCGGCCCTTACTGGTTACGTTGCTGGACAGGTAATAGTCTTTACTGTTGCCACAGCTAACACTGGTGCAGCGACTATGAACGTAAACGGTTTAGGCGCTGCGGCTTTGGTCAAAGGCAATGATGCAGCCTTGGCCAACAACGATGTAATCGTTAACCGAACCTACATCGCAGTTTACGACGGCACTAACTTCGACCTAATTGACCCAACTACTCAGTAGTAGGTTAAAGGTTCGAAAATCAAAAAAGGGCTTCGGCCCTTTTTTGAATTGGGTGCTAGACTTGCCCAAACTCGTTGCCGGCTGCTATTATCGATGGGATTGATTTTATATATGGAGTGCCTAAAGAAAAAATGAGAGGTAGAAATTTAGCAATTGCCGCAATTATAATCGCCGCCGGGCTTTTGATTATCGGTATTGGCATTAAACGGACTTCTTCTAATAGCACTGATACGTCTCAACAAGCTAGCCAGAGCAACAAGACCTATTACATCAGTTTTGATGATTATTATTTCGAAGTACCCAAGCAAAAAACAGTGGATGATAAGATCGTACCCGGCGTCCAATTTTTATATAGCTTGAATGCGGGTATTAAGACCAATACTTTGGATGACTTGTTTAACGATGGAGCGGTTGGGGTTCAGGCCCTAATTCCGCTAAATGGCGAGAATCAGGCCTTTGAGCGCTATTTAAACAATATTTCTAAACCGGCCGCGGCCAGTGCTTTCCAGGGCACAGCTGATATATTCTTCAGTGACCGTAAGGATGGCGTGAGAGCAGCGGAGCTGTTATCAAAAAAGAACGGTCAAATCTTGCGCCGTCAATACATAGTAAACCTGCCGCAATCTGTAGCTGTGGTCAGTAAAGAAGATAATGAGACCTTTAAGTCCATTGGCCGGAGTATTAGCCAAGCCTCAGCTAAATTTTCTGACTATGAGAATATAAAAGTTAAGGTCTTGGCCGAGGGTGTAATGCTTAAGAACCGTATGTTCGAAGATATTTATTTTCTAGCCCATGAGGGCTTAAAGGATTCGAACGATCTGGATGATTTCAATCGACTGGCTGAGCGCTCAAAAGATATATTAGAATTGGAAATAAAGGTCTTTGGCGTCAAAATTAGTAAAAAAGAAATGACTGCAGCGATTCTTTTTTCGGATTCCCAAAACCCGGCAAAAAACCAATTTGGCAGCATGGTCTTTCGCCAGTCTGAGGGGAAATGGAAGTTGTATACCCTGCAACTTCCAAACGGCACAATAACAGGAGCTACTGAGGAGGATCAGTAAGCCAAGTTAAGTAAATTCTCTCAGCCAGCTCTCAGGCTGGACGGCTAGGATTAATATGTTAAACTACGATTTATGATTAAAAACCTTTTTTCACTACCGCGCAAAACCCTATTAATTATCTTGGTTATAATAATTGCGGTGGGTGTTCTGGTTTATACGCGGGACAATGAAGATAAAGGCTCTAAGTCCGACTACCCTGTATATTTGAATTTTGACGGCAACTACGTCTTTAGCGTGCCAAAAAATTACACGGTTGATGAACAATCTGTACCGGGTGCCCAACTGGTCTACACTGGGAAAATCGAAGCTAAAACTCTGGAAGACGTCTACGCCGCCAGCGGCATAGCCATCCAGCCAATTACCGATTTAACTGACCAAACCGGCAAAGCCTTTAAAAAGTACGTCAACGACCAGTATTTACCGGAGTTTAAGAAGAATCTGTCTACTGATGATGTGCAGGTAAAGTTTGGCAAGGTAGGCGGCACGGATAACGCCGCTGTTACTGCCAAAAAGGATGGCAAACAGTTTCGCTTTTTATTTCTCAAAGGTGGCCAGCACCCAGTGGCAGTGGTCGCAAAACAGGAGTCGGCCGCACTTAAAGATATCGAGCGGACACTAATTGATGTAGAAAAAAGCGATCTTAAGACTGAACAAGCTTCAATAAAAAAGTTAATTAGAGATACTACCCAACTGGTTAAGGACCAAAAAGCCAAAGATCTATATTCTGCCGGTTCAACGGAGCTTAAAGCCAGCACAACCGAAGCGGAGCTAGCTGCCGCTTTAAAGACAGCAACCCCATACACGGAAGGCAATGTTATTATTAGCGGTGTAAGTTACACTCCCGACAGTTTCTCGACGGTATTACGGTTAACCAAGCTTAATAAAGACGACCAACAGCCGGCGATTGGCGCTTTGACTTTCAAAAAAGTTGATGGCCAATGGAAGTTGGAGCTATTAACTCTACCGGACCCAACTCGACAGTAATAGGTAATAATGGTATTTAAGCTCAAACGTTCTCGGCCCCGACTGGTAATTCTGTTGCTAGTTTTACTGGCAATTGGCGGAGGACTATACTTGCGCAGTTCAAACTCTACTCGGGTTCTGGAGTATCCGGAATATCTTAGCTTTGCGGGTGGCTATGTTTTTAGTGTTCCTAAGGGGATGGCGGTGGACACTCATGCCGTACAAGGCATCCAAATAGTCCACATCGGTAAAATAACCGGTAAAACAATAGATGAAGTTTACGCCGACAATAATATCAGCCTCCAGCCAGTCGAATTTTTAGAGGATAAAAAGGGCAATGATTTCAAAAAATATATCAATGAGACGCTGGTGCCAGAGCAAAAACAGAAATTATCACCGGACGTAATCGCTAGTTTTGAAAAATCTAACGGTTGGGACGTAGCTAAAGTAATGGTCAAAAAAGATGGTCAGTCACTACGCTTTATTTATATTAAAAACAGCCTACACCCGGTTTCGATAGTCAGCAAAGAAGAAACGGACAACTTCAAAAAGATTGAAGAATCTGTTACTGACGTTGAAAAGACAGACCTAAAAAACGAGATCGAACCGCTTAAACAGGCTACCCAAACTACCGCCCAAAATATCAGGGACAAGAAAGCTAAAGAACTATATGCTGGGGCAGCGCCGGAGCTTCGGTCGAAAAACACCGAGGACGAAATATCTAAACTGTTGGCGGCCGAGGAAATTTATAGCCAAGGCCAGACTATTATCAACGGTGGTAGCTACTCAGGCGGCGAGTTCGGGGCCGTCATTTATTTCATCCCCCTCAACAGCGATTTTAAGCCGGCCTCCGGCGCCTTATACTTCAAAAAAATTGACAGACAATGGAAACTCACAGGCATGCAGTTGCCAAATCCTCTTACCAACAAAAAACAACCCTAGCACCGGCTGCCATTTCCCGTGACCAGAGAACAGGTACAGCAGGCACAGGGAGGGACCAGGGACAATCCCTGTTGCAGGGATTGTCCCTGTAAGCCTGTAAGCACATAATATTAGTGGTCAGCAAGCTGGTGTTTAATCTCATCAAGCGACCTTTTGTAATCCTCGTAGTCTGCCAAAAAACTCAGATATTCCTCACTGTCTTTAAATAGTTCTAATATCCTTTTATGATTTATCCAAGAACTTACTTTATTGACTCTGTAATAATCTAGGCTCGAAAAATTCCAAGTCGCCCACTTAGCAGGATTCAAATGTATGTAGCGAGAAATGTGTTGCAGGTATTCATCGGAGTCTATGTGGCTTGCTTTGTACGCATCTTGGAATAAGCCACCAACTCGCTTATATTTCTTATTAAAGTACATAGAATAGGCTGTAAAGACCCGGCGCATAAGATTTGTCATGCCGTCAGGACTTATTTGGTAGATGAGAAGATGAACGTGATTTGGCATTAGACAATAGGCAAGTACCTCCACTTCATTAGATAAGTTCTCATACGTTATGTTGTATTTGTTAGGGACAGTCTCATCTGATAGGTATCGTTTGAGAAGACTTAAAAAAACAGAATAGTCTTGATCATCAAGAAAAATGCGCCGTTTATTAACCCCACGATTATAGACATGGTAATAAGATTCTGGCACATAAGTTTTTACACAGTGCTTGGTTGGCATAAATTTCTCCAATAGTCTTACTTACAGACTTACAGACTTACAGGGCTTACAGGGACAATCCCTGTTGCAGGGATTGTCCCTGTAAGCCCTAAGTCAGTCACTGTAAGTCATATTCTATAAGGTCTTCAGTAAACAGAAAATTGCTCAAGCTTTAATGCTCGAGAGCTTGTTCGTAGATTTCTAGAGTTTGTTGAGCAGTGTGGAGCCAAGAGTATTTCGAGGCAACTTTGAGGCCTTTTGTGCGCAAATCGGTTGCTAACTTCTTATCTTCCAGTACCATTCGAATTTTCTCGGCCATATCTTGGGTGTTGGTCGGGTCAAAGTAAATTGCTGCGTCTTTATAAATCTCGGGCAGGCAAGTTGCCCGGCTAGAGACAAGCGGCAGTCCGTGTGCCAGTGCCTCTAGGCCCGGCAGGCCGAAGCCTTCGGAGAGTGAAGGAAAAACATAAATTTGGGCGTGCTCGTACAGCCAGCGCAGTTGGCCTTCGCTAACAAAATCGGTAAAAATTATGCCACTAATGTCTTGACGGTGGATATATTTTTTAAGCGATTCAAAATTGGCGTCGTTCTTGCCAACCAGGGCTAGCTTTAGTTTAGGATGGATTAGCTGAACCTCAGAAAAAGCCCGAACCAGCCGCCTTAAATTTTTGTGCGGTTGCGGTCGGCCAATATACATGACGAATTTTTGGCTTTGCAGCTCCGCCACAGGCTCTGGATTATCTGGAATTTCATCCGCCGCTTCATAGGTTACGGTTATTTTACTAGGTTGTACATTTGCAAATTGTACGACGTCGTATTTAACCCAATTACTGGGAGTTATTAGCTGGATAGATTTTCTGGCAACGCGTTTGACAAGCCATTTATAAACTCGTTGCTTAAGTGCGAATACCAGCCAGTTCTTGGCTGGATTGCGGAACCTGGCAGTTGTTAGGTCGTGAATGGTCGTCACAACAGGACCGCGGTACAAAATTGGTTGCTGCGTCATGCTAAAGTGCACTAGGTCTGGTTTAAGGTCATTGATTTGCCGGAGCAGTCCAAGCTGTTCAGCCAAAGTAAACTCCTTAAAATTAGATTCAACTATTCGAAAACCGGACGCCACTGACTTTATATATTCAACCCGGGGTGTTTTGGTCAGTACAATGATCTCGTACTCCGGTTCGAGCTTATGGAGATACTCAATTAGCTTATCGACATATCTACCAGTACTAGTCCCCGATTCCCTCGCATCAACGATAGCCCGCTTCATCATTCTATTTGTACACCTGGTTATGGGTGCCAATATCTAGGAAGATTATCTCTTTTTCAGTCTCTTCGTAAACTACCCTAATATCGCTAGTTATTGAAAATACCCGCTTGCCCGAGAGTTTGCCACCAAGCGCGTGATCATTCAGTGGATAACCGCGTTCACCTGACTTAAAAAATAAAACACGTCTTATATAATTTGTCCTAAACTCGGGGCTACTTCTTATAAGTTTTAAGTAAGCCTTATCGAATTTCTTGCTAAGACGGATAGGCTTCATAATTTGTCGAGATGAGCCATCATTTCTTCTAAGGTATAAAATGGCTCACTGACATTGATGCCTTTTTTTGCTTCCTCGGCAGCCTTGTTGATGCGGGCGGCGGCCGTGTCGCTTGGCTCACCCCAATAGTCGCCGAAATCAATTGAACGTCTTTCTGCCTGGGCTTTTGCCCAAACACGGATATAGGCCTGCGCAGAATCAAAGCCTAACTCGCGGGCTCGAATTTCAAGGCCTTTACGGACACCTTCGTCCATAGGAACCTGTAATTTCACTGTCTTCATAGTATTAAAATAGTATCAAAATGGTATAATTCCGTCAAGTGGGACAATCAAACCTTTTTTCGGCGTAGTGTCCACCAGCTGGAGCGCAGGCGACGTAGACCACGGGCGTCAGGTGGCAGATCATGAGTTAGTATCGAATTAATGTATCGCGGTGAAACTTTGCGGTTTTTTTGGATTTTGTATCGCTGCACCAATTTTTTAGGCAGTAACCACCACATTCGGCCACTGCCCTTGAGGGCTGTCCAGCTCTGGCCGCGGGCTAGGGCACGTCCCAAAAATAAGCTGTAAGCTAAAAATAGGCGCGGTAAAACCTTATGCAGCAAGCCTTTAGGCACGTTTTTGATAGCTAGCCAGGGTAAGTTTTTCATGGTATGGTAAGTTGTAAAACCTCTAACGCGGCCGCTGGTGGCGCCAATATGGTGATGAACTTTGGCGTTTGGTTCGTGAAGCACTTTCCAGCCAGCCAATTGGGCGCGAAAACTGATATCCACGTCTTCATAATAAGCAAAAAAATCTTCGTCAAAAAAACCGATCTCAGCCAGCATTTTGTGGCGGTACAAACTCGCGCCACCTGAAGCGCCAAAAACTTCTTTTTGACCATCGTACTTGCCAGTGTTGGCCTCGCGCCGCCCTCTGGGGTAAGGTAGCCCCCAAACTGTATAAAGCTCCCCGGTAGAGTCCAAATACTCCCCTGTGTCGTTAATCATTTTACTGGTAACTATGCCAGCTCTTGGATTTGAATACATGATGTCAACTAGGCTTTTTAGCCAATTTTTGTCAGCTACAGCGTCGTTATTTAGCAATGCGGTGTAATCATAGCCAGCAGAACTAGAGTATCTCAGGCCGACATTAACACCACTGGCAAAACCAGTGTTAAACGGCAAAGGGATGACTGTAACCTGGGGGTATTGGCCGTACAGTAACTCTTTAGAACCATCTGTGGAACCGTTATCGACAACTATTATTTCTTCGGGCGTCAGGCTTTGGGCTAACAAGGCATCCAAACAAGCTGGCAGCTCCTGCTCGCCATTCCAATTCGGTATAACAACGCTTACTCGCACAGGATGCCTCCTGTGTAGTTACCGGTTGTCAGTTGACCGTTGACAGTGTGTTGGCAGTTAGCGGTTAGCTGTTCTTCACTGTAAACTGTAAACAGACAACCTACCGGAAACTGAAAACTGTAAACTGTTAACCGAATCATCTGTTTACTCTATAATACCCTATCAGTTAGTTATGATTACCCGCGTTTTTAATAAGACGAATCGGGCACTGCTAGCAGAGCTTGTCCGGACGGATTTTAAGCTTCGTTACCAAGGCTCGGTTCTTGGTTATGCCTGGTCGCTGCTGCGCCCGCTGCTGCTCTTTTTGATTTTGTATATTGTATTTGTACGCTTTCTTAAAATTGGCGGTGATATACCACACTTTCCGGTCTATTTGCTGTTAGGTATAGTGCTGTGGAATTTTTTTGCCGAGATGACCTCTCAAAGCCTGGGTTCGATTGTCAACCGCGGGGATTTAGTACGAAAAATCCGCATCCCGCGCTGGATAATCGTACTTTCCAGCAGTATTTCGGCATTAATCAACTTGTTTTTGAACTTACTGGTAGTAATCCTCTTTTTGTTTATTAATGAGGTAGATTTACTGGAGACGACCCTGTGGCTGCCGCTAATTTTGCTAGAAATTTATGTTTTTGCGCTAGGGCTGTCACTTTTTTTGGCTGCCGCCTTCGTCAAATATCGGGACATTAATTATATATGGGAGGTCATTTTGCAGGCCGGTTTTTACCTCACCCCGATCCTTTACCCAATTACGCTTATTACTAACCCAGCCTTACAGAAGTTGATGTTGCTTAACCCCATGGCCCAAGCCATTCAGGATGCGCGCTATGCCACCATTACCCATCAAACCGTTATTTCTAGGCAAGTCCTGCAAGGTGGTCTGAAATACACGCCCTATCTGCTAGTCATTCTAGTTCTTTTGGCTGCCCTGAGATACTTTAGACAGCAGTCTAAGTTTTTTGCGGAGAATATCTAATGGACAGCGCAGTTAGGGTTGAAAATCTTGGTAAGACTTTTAAATTGCCCCATGAGCGCTATTCTTCGCTGAAGTCTAGTTTTGTTAACTTCCGGCCGCGCAGGCGTACTTACGAGTTGCAGCAGGCTCTAAAAGACGTTAGCTTCGAAATCAAACCAGGCGAGTTTTTTGGTATTGTCGGACGAAACGGCAGCGGTAAAAGCACCCTGCTCAAACTACTGGCGGGTATTTACACGCCAACCTCTGGCGTCGTTAAAGTTAACGGCAGCTTGACGCCATTTATTGAACTTGGTGTTGGTTTTAATCCAGAACTAACCGGTCGCGAAAATATCTTTCTAAACGGCGCATTGCTAGGATTTTCCAGAAAAGAAATGCAGGCCATGTACGATGACATAGTTGAATTCGCCGAACTTAGGCGATTTATGGACCAGAAGCTAAAGAACTATTCGTCGGGGATGGAAGTGCGACTGGCATTTTCGATTGCCATTAAGGTTAACAGCGATATTTTGCTACTCGACGAAGTATTAGCAGTTGGTGACGCCGCTTTCCAAAAAAAATGCTTTAACTATTTCAGACAGCTTAAAAAAGACAAGAAAACAGTAGTCTTTATCAGCCACGATATGAACGCGGTGCGTGAATATTGTGACCGCGCTATTTTGCTTGAAAAAGGAAAAATTCTAAAATCTGGCTCGGCTGAAGCTGTTGCCCAAGAATACATCAAATTGTTCATGACCGACACCAAGACCCAGGCCGGCGCAGATAAAAATCGCTGGGGCAGTGGTGCGGCCAAGATCAAGTCGGTTCAAGTTACCAGCCAATCAGGCAAGGTCCGGGTAACTATAGATAGCCACTTTAAGCGGGCTGATAACGATCCGGTTATCGGTATCTACATTAAAAATCCAATTGGCATCAGAATTTTTGAATCAAATACTAAATGGGAAAGAATAAATATTGGTGATGTTAAAGCCGGCCAAAAGCTATCAGTAACATGGGAGATTGACGATATTTTTACCAATGGCATCCAAACTATCACCGCAGCCCTGTCTAACCATGATGCCACTGACTATTATGATTGGTGGGAAGAAGCATCGATTTTTTCGGTGGATAAAGACAAAATAACCACAGCCATAGCCCTGCCCAATACTAAGGTTACAATTAAGAAATCATGACTAGATCTGTTTATGCTGACAACACATTAATCGAGGGCCAAGAAAATGATGCTTGGACGAAATTGTTTGATTTTTTTACACCCAACTCGGCAGTCCTGGACGCTGGCTGCAGCAGCGGTAATTTTGGTAAGGCGCTGATAGAGCAGAAACACTGCACGGTAGTTGGTGTGGATATTAATGAAGGTGACCTGGAGTATGCTAAGCAGAATCTTACCAAGGCCTTCAAGCGAAATATTGAACAAGACGACTTATCGGATCTGGGTAAATTCGACTTTGTGTTAATGGCCGATGTTATTGAGCACTTGCTGACCCCTGTTGGTGCTCTTAGAAAAATTAAGAAATTGCTGTTACCGGACGGCAAATTAGTTTTTTCAGTTCCCAACATGGCCAACATCGCCAACCGCATTGAATTGCTTGGTGGCCGCTATAAATACACTAAATATGGGCTGCTTGATGAAACCCACGTGCATTACTATGACCGCCTTGAGTTTGAGAAAGTTATGGCTAAAGCTGGCTTTGCAGTTAAGAAATATGATAATACTATTCGGGATTTGCCAGCCACGGCCATCACTACAGAATTAACAAAACTGGGTCTGACGCCATCCGAGAAGTTTTTGAAAATGGCCAAAGACATAGACGCCGTAACCTTCCAATTTATTGGTGTGGCCGAGCCAGTTGCTAAGAAAACTAGAACTAAAAAAATCGATATAGAATCAAAAACGCCTTACGATTTTTTCAGCCGGCAATTTGATGAAGTTCATAGGGCTAGGAAAGAGCAGGTCAGCCAAATAAAATCCTTGAAGGCCGAGCTGAAAGAGCAGAAGCGGGTACATAGTGCCTCACAACAGGAGTTAGAGCAAAAAACGAAGAGGCTCCAACAAAGGCTTGAAGCCATTGAAAACTCCAAAGGCTGGCACTTACTAACCAGATTTTATAGACTCAAACAAGCCCTTAGCCGAGCATTTCGCCGAAAATAGTATCAACTTGCTTGATAAAAGCAGACTTGTTAAAACGAGCGGCGCTTTTTATAGCTTCGTCTTGGAGCAATTTTAGCTCAGCTGGGCTGAGGCTGCTGACCCTCGTAGTGTAGTCGGCAAGTTCTTTTTTGGTTGACCACAAAAAACCATTTTTACCCTGAGTAACAGATTCTTTTTGGCCAGCTGTATTGATGACAACAGGGATAGCGCCGGTAGACATAGCCTCGACAGTTGACATACCAAAATGTTCCTGGCGCTGCGGATATTTTTCGGGGTTGCTGCCATAACCCGTCGCGTGCCAGTAAATAGTTGCCACGTTGAAAAGGTCCTTAAGCTCCGGGAAAGAGCAATTAAAGTGGAAATAAACCGGTAATCCCTTAGCCTTTTGCGTAAGGCCAATTATATACTTTAAGGCCCCACTGTCTTCAGCTACGCTACCGGCAAAATGCAGTTGCCAACTGTCCTTGTGCAGCTTATCCATTTTGGAAAACTCTTCTAGCAACATATCCTGGCGTTTATGGTGGTTACCACCGTCATTCGCAAAAAACCTCCCAACATGGAGAATAATCTTCTCTTTTTGAGGCGGGTTTTTGAGGCGCATATCATCGCATATAGGGTATAAAACATCACTCTGCAGGCCCCAGCGCCGCATTATGTGGTCTTTTGTAAATTCAGAATTGGCGAGAATTTTCTTGTAAGTCAAGACACCGTACTTTGCGCCGCGGTGCATAGTGATGCGGTATAAACCGTGCATCAATTTCATGTATATCTTTTTGGCCGGGCTTATATTTTTAGACCAGCCTAATTTTTGCGGAAACATGCACAAGTATACACCGCCTGCAGATGGCGATGGCATATTGCTAAAGACACTATTGTTTATGAATATGTCGAACTTTTGTTTTTTGAGGGCCCGGAGGTGAAAATAATCGAAAAAAAAGCTTTTTGCCATGGATGGCAACGGCAAGCGGCGGACGATCTTTAACAGCAAATTGTCAGCCTTGATTAACATAAATTGGACCCGGCTGAGATCAATAGAGAAATAATCAGCCAGTTCGTCAAGGTTAATCTTAGCGTGGGAAATTAAAAAAACTTTATTATTTTTATCTTTGGCAAAATACTCGGCTAAAGCCGCGCAGACTTTTTCGCCGCCACCCTTGGTATCAAGGTAGGGGTTGTATATCCCGATTTTCACAACAACCCCTTATTAACAATTTTGCCCTTACCATTTACCCTACATCGTGATAAAGGTCCGACCTTGTAAAAAGATAGGTACAATCTAGTGATTTTGCCTAAAATCTCTTTGCTTTTTACAAGGTCGGACCTGTCAAAAAGGTAAACTGTCAACGGATTCATAGTTTGTCTTCTTTAATAATACGAAATCGCTTACCCAAGGCATATGGAGTCATAAAAATAGCTCCCCAGATCATTCTCTGGCTGGCTAACAACTCGCGTAGCGCCAGTCGTCTGGGATATCTACCAACGGCAGCTAGAAACAGTCGCTTCAACCGCAGCAGCAAGTGATCACGCCAAGTTTTTAGCCAGCCCTTGGCTATAACTTTAAATTCGGCATTTTTAGTCAAAATCAGGATTCTGTTGCGGCCAACAAAAAAATTAAATATCGGTGAGCCCTCAGTGGTGGTACCGGTATGGACATGGTAAGCTATGGCCCTGGGAGCATAAAAAAACTTAAAGCCGGCCTTTTGGCCGCGCCAGGAAAGGTCGCCGTCTTCAAAGTACATAAAAAATTTGGGGTCAAATAGGCCGACCTTGTGTAAAAACTGGCGGCTAAATAGCACACAGGCGCCGCAAAAGGCCGTGATTTCGCGAATTTTATCGTATTGACCCTCGTCTTTTTCATCCTTGCCATCTTCGTAGATTGGCCAGTCGCTGGTAGGCTCCAACCGCGAACCGGCATTATTGAGGTAGCCTTTTTTATTGGCATAAACCAGCTTAGGCACGGTCGCACCGGCCCGTTTTTGTTTGGCAACAGCCACTAGATCTTCGATAAGATTTTTCTCTAGCTGCAAGTCATTATTACAAACCAGCACATAGTCGCCCTTAGCCCGGTGAATACCTAAGTTGTTGCCCTTAGAGTAGCCGTAATTTTTATCATTTTGGACGATTTTTAAATAGGGCAAGTCACCATATTTTTCTTTGATATACTGCACCGAACCGTCACTGCTGGCGTTATCAGTAAATAAGACTTCCAATTTCTCTTTGGGATAAGACTGAGCCATGATGGTCTTCATAAATGGGTCGACAAATTTTTTGCGGTTCCAATTAAGCACCACCACCGAAACCAACGGATGATTGTTAGCGGTAGCCATTACAATATCTTAGTCTATTCCGATATGCTTGCGCCAGTGGCGCTTGGTAAGAATGAAGAGTCTACAACAAACACATCACTAAGCCGGTAGCTTAAGCCGCCAAACGTGGTGGCACTGGTTATATGTCGCTTCTCGTAAGTGCTGCCGTTTTGGTTGACTGCGTAGACGGACGGATCACTGTTAGGTCTCAGTAGCGCACCTTCAGGAAAGGACACGTTCGCACCATCGGACAATGCCAGATCCCCAGCCTTGGCAGTTTTAACTTTTGACCACTTAAAATGGTTGGCAGCAAACACTTCAAGCGAAGGCACCCAGCGCTTGGTGCCGGTATCAATCAAGTAAACTTTACCGCTACTTCTATCCAGAACCAACTGATCCTGCATATGCACATCGGCCGAGGCAATAGTTTTGTCTTGAGCTATGCCGTCAACTTGAGCCTGGGGCAGTACTAAGACGTCGATAAAGCCCAGACCTAGACCGCTAAAAACTTCTATGGAAGAAATATGGTCTTTGACACAGAAAGTTGGCATACAGCGTAGATCATAAACCTGGGGTGAAGCATCACCGCGTACCAACGTGCCGCCTCTAAATGTCAATTTACTGCTGCCGGCACCCGGCAATTGTTTATCTGGAATGGTAGCTACTTTTACCTCAGACCATGAAAAACTGTGGGAATTAAACGTATCGATATTGGGAATGTGGTAGCGGACTCCGTCAATAATTTGATAGACCTCAGGTTCGCTGAAACTTTGGATTAAGGCACCGTCGGGATGGGTAGTGTTGGCAATGGTGAAAGAACCAGATTGGGTCGAGCCAAACCAGCCCTCAAAAATGCTGACGAAGTTTTGATTGCCATGAAAATGCGGTGTGTAATGGTAGAGCGAGGCTGTACCGCCGGTGTCCATATGCACGGAAGTTCCGTCAATTGTGGTGTAACCATCGTAGTAAACTGTTTGGTTGCAGCTGGAGCTAGTTTTAGAGCGGGCACGGTCGCCTTGAGTCATCGGTCCGCTGTAACAGGTTGCTGGATCATCGGAATTATCCCAACTGTCTCTAATAACGGCCCAATTCACATTGCCTAGAGAGTGTTGCTGACTGAATTTTAGCAACCAAGCGGCACGGATTACTTGTTGTGAGAAACCGGCTTTGGCGGCCGAATTGACGCAAGTCGTGTTGACACTGGTTCGTTCTACACCATTGCGGCGGTATAGACTGACATCAGAATAGTTAGTGCTTCCGCCACTGTCAGGACAACCATAGCCCATAGCCGCGGCATATTTGTGCTCATCACCATTGTTACAATAACCGGCGAAGTTATTCCTACCGTTTACTAGGCTTTGCTCCTTTTCTAGCGTAACCAGCAGAACTTGTGGGTTAATACCGTAGGCTTGGGACGCGGTAGCAATTACGTCACCAGCGCTGGTAAAATTACCAAAAGTAAAGCCACCCGAAGGCGTGTAGCCAGACGGTATTTTAGCCTCAAAACCGCTATTGGGGCTGATGCAGCTATTTGAGTAACGATTCAAGAAATTATTGATGTCACCGGCCATCATGGTACCGCTGTTTTCGAACATACCGTCACCAATAAGATTGTTTTGATTAAAGGCGGCGTTGACCTTAAAAGGCGCCAAAGCGGCCAAAGAAGCAAAAACAGTAACTGCAGCGCAAATTGTAAATAACGACCTTTTTATCATGGCTGAATTACAAAGGGGCGGTTATCAGTAGCGCTAGAGATTTTGCCGTTCATGGTTGCCGTGGCGGTAATTTGCCAGCTGCCAGCGGTTAAGCCCAAGTCCTGAGGCTTCCAGGTCCAATAAGCGGCTCCGTCGGCATCGGTGGTTTTTTCATCAAGTGTCTTAGTGGTACTATCTTTACTAAAACTGATTTTACACTTGGCGCCGGTAGAAGTGATGCAAGTCGAAAATTCCGCATCATTTAAGCGGGCGCTATGGCTGCTAACAAAGTTTCCGTAAGGCGTTTTGGGTGCTTCGCCGGATGGTGCAGAATCGCTAGTCGAATTGCCCGGCGTCTTTGGGCTGGGAGTAGCAGTGTTGGAATCCTGAGCCGGTTCGCCCTTAGAACTAGCGGGTTTGCTAGTTGTGTTACCGTCTGTTTTATCTGCCGATTTATCAATCCCAAGAACTAGCCCCAAACCAACCGCTAACAGGATAATTAAGAACAGTAAAAATAGTCTGCGACGCCCAAATCTTGAGTTTTTGAAAGAAGCGTATCTACTTGTTCTAGTTTTCATAATCCTTTGTTAATTTTGATATTGTACCCCTAATTATACCACATTTAAGCTTAAGTCACCCCTGTTGCGCTGGAGGGGAGCCTGTTATTATGGAGGCTGTAACGATGCAAGGGTTGAAGAAATTATTTTGGGGGACAAATTTAGGCATAGCGCTACTGCTTGGCTTGTTAACTACTTTTCTACTTTCCGGAGTACTGATTTTTCGCGAAACGACCTTTTTTACTAATCTTGATAACGTTGACCAATTTTATACTTGGTATCAAAAACTGGCCACCGCCATTCACGACGGCTATTTGCCAATTTGGAACAGTAATGTATTTTCCGGGCAATCTTTTGCCGGCGAGCTGCAGCCCGGCGTTCTCTACCCTATAAACATTATTTGGGTGTGGCTATTTGGCAGCGGTGCTGGCATTTCGCAGGCTGCCTTAGACTGGCTGGTGGCGCTACATTTTGTAATTGCCGCCTTTGGCTGCTTTCTACTACTTAAACAACTGGGCGCCCGGCGCTGGGCGGCTTTTTTGGCCGGCTTAACCTTTGCTTTTTCCGGCGTGCTGGCCCTGCGCTCGGTTTCGCAGACAGCTATCTTCTTTGGCTTGGCACTACTACCTTACCCGCTTTACTTTTTAGCCAAATATCATGCGCCGAACCAAAACAGACGCCGCTGGCTGATATTTAGCGGTTTGGCGTTGGGTTTAATTATTTTGTCGGGCCATATCCAGCCCTTTTTTCATGCCTTTTTAGCGTTGGTTATTTTTGAAGCCGTTTTTATCTATAAAAAGTACACGCGCTTTTCCGGACTGAAGGCGCAGCTATGGTCAAGCACCAAGCGTTTGGTAGTTATTATAGCCTGCGCTTTGGCTATCGCCGCGCCCCAAGTCTGGCTGAGCGCCCGGTATCTGCCAAACAGCTACCGGGTGCAGGCCGAAGGCTATTCTCGTCCGGATGAAAAAATTGACTATGGTGATTTTTCCAAGGCCTTTAACATTGACGTGCATGAATATGCTAACCTTATTGATCCGGTGGCGTACCAAATTCGTGACGGTAACAACCTGTTTATCGGGTTGGTACCACTATTTCTCATCATCCTGGCAGTATTTTGGGGCAGGGAACAGTTTAAAAAGACAAAGATCTGGGCGCAGCAGGCATTATTTGCCAAATCCTTGCTGATTTTTAGTATTGTCGCCATGCTTGGTTACGTCACTTGGCTAGCGGTAGTTTTATACGAACTGCCGTTTGTTTACCAAATCCGGCAACTTGGCCGCTATTCCATTCTCTTTCATCTGGCGTTAATGATTGTTCTGGCCGCCGCCCTTTCAGCTGTCGCCGGCCTAAGACTAACAAAGCGCCAAAGGTTGGGCCTGGCGTCCGCCGGTGCTTTTTTGTTAATTAACTCGCTTTATCTATTTTTGCTGCGCGACCACATTTTCAGCCTGCACTTTGCGCTGCAAAACTTGCTGCTAGGACTAGCCTTGGTAGCGTTGGCCTATTTACAAGTTGAGAAAACTAGGCAAATTACTCTTGGTGGCCTGATCATTTTAACCGCCGCTGTCAACACGCTGTGGTTCTTACTTAATATCCTAGAACAGACCAACGGCCAATACCGCGTGGAAGTTAGTGATAGCGCCCTGCCAGTAAACATAGGTAATGTTTATAAAGTCCAGACGACTGGTGGTTACGGCGCAACAATATATGCGCCATATTTTGAATTTAACAAGCAAGGCCGCTACGATATGGAATTTGTCCGCGACCTGCTAGGCGTACAACTGGAAATTGACAAACAGTCATTGCCAGGACAAGAGGTAGTTTATAGCGATCAGTCTGCCAGTATATATGTAGTTAAACGGTCTAGCGCTCTACCAAAGATGTTTACTTCCGCCCAGCCGGGCTCAACTGTGCGTAGTGACTACCAGCCGCTGGGTGTAACGACTATAAACTACCGCGATAACTATCAGAAATATTCGCTGAATGTTGATAATAACACTGTTGTCATAATGTCGGAAATTGCCTATCCGGGCTGGACACTCAAAATTGATGGCCACACCACGACCTTAAAAACTTACACGGTTGGCAACACGCCGCTGTTTAAGTCATTTGACGCACCGCCCGGTAAGCACATCATCGAACTAAGCTACAAACCCTTGAAAATTCTATAAAATTCTTGACCCGTTCGCTGTTAATTACTTAACTAGTTAAGTAATTTTGAGGAGTTTAAATATTTTACCTAGAAAATAAGTTGAAGTAAATTATTTCCCAGATGGCTTTAATACCGTCTTTGACGCCAATCTTTTTGCCTTCTTCTTTACTGCGGCCGTAGTAAGCAATGCCAATTTCGTAAACCCGGGCGCCAGATTTGGCGACGCGGGCAGTTATTTCCGGCTCGAAACCGAAGCGTTTGGCCTTTAGTTCTTTGGCCAGTTTGCGAACTAAATCGCCACGAAACATTTTGTAGCAAGTTTCCATATCACTGAGATTCAAGCCGGTGAAAAGGTTGGATAGCATCGTCAAAAAATTATTGGCTATCTGATGGCGGTAATAAATCATCCGGTGCGGTTCACCACCTTTGAAGCGGGAGCCGTAAACAACGTCAGCCGGGCCGCGCTCAATTGGGTAGAGCAGACGTTTGTAATCCTGAGGATCGTACTCTAGGTCGGCGTCCTGGATTACTACGACATCACCGGTTGAGCGCAAAATACCGCGCCTGAGGGCCGCGCCTTTGCCCTGGTTGGTTTCTTGAAAAAGTACTTCGATTGATTTATCCAGCTTGGCCAAGTCTTTTAGGATGTCGCGGGTACCGTCCGTGGAGCCGTCGTCGACGATAATGATTTCCTTTTTGGTGCTGCCGAGATCAACGCCGTCAACCTCAGCCAAAATTTCCCGGATAGTATTCTTCTCGTTGTAGCAAGGTATGATAATTGATAACTTTTTAGTCTTAGTCATATAAATTTAATTCATCTAAAAACGCGCGGTGCGAAGCGCGTGCCGTCATGCTAACATAGTTAAGACATGTTTGTATACATCGGAGGTAAGATCAAAAACCTCCATAAAATAGATTTTGTTCGCTTCTGTATAGTGGGCACATCGGGCTTTATTATTAACTTTGCGCTGCTTACCACTTTGTACAAAGTTATCGGACTTCATGTGTTTGTTGCCCAGCTTATATCCAGCGAAATAGCTCTATTTAACAATTTTGTGCTGCACAATAACTGGACCTACAAGAACCGCAGCGATAAATCTATTAAACGGTTGCTAATTCAGTTCCATGCTTCCTCATGGTCGGCGATTTTGGGCAGTGCAGTGATAGTCTCTGTGGCAGTGAAAACGTTCAACTTGAACTACGTCGTAGCATTAGTAATTGCTTCGGCTGCAGGGCTGTTTTGGAACTTTGCTTGGACTAAATTTGTAATTTGGCGGCGCCATCATGAAGTCGCCCTACAAGAGGACAGAGTATAAAAATTGCGGTTGTTGGCACTGGCTATGTGGGGCTAGTAACTGGCGTTTGCTTGGCTGAAACCGGTAATGACGTAGTTTGCGTTGATATTGATAAGGTCAAAATTAAACAATTGCGGGCGAAACGCACACCAATTTACGAACCGGGACTTAATGATTTACTGGTCCGTAATGTTGACAGTGGCCGGCTGAGCTTTACTACCCGAATGAGTCAAGCCGTTTCCGGCGCCGAAATTATTTTTTTAGCTCTGCCAACACCGCCTGATAATGATGGCAGTGCCGACTTATCTGCTGTTTTGGCAGTTGCTAGACAAATCGGTCTACTACTGCAGAGCTATACGGTCATTGTTAATAAAAGTACCGTACCAATTGGCACTGCCGAGAAAGTCCGCCGCCTGATAGCCAAAGCTGCCAAAGTCGATTTCGATGTAATCTCTAATCCGGAATTTTTACGCGAAGGCTTGGCGGTTGACGATTTTATGAAACCGGATCGCATTGTTGTGGGCACCAATTCGGCGAAAGCACGCTCCAAAATGACCGAACTTTACCAACCCTTTACCTCGCAAAGCTCACCGCTGATTTTTATGGATGAGCGCTCGGCCGAAATGACTAAATACGCCGCTAACGTTTTTTTGGCAACCAAAATCAGCTTTATTAACGAAATTGCCAACCTGTGCGAACAAACCGGCGCCGATGTCGACGCGGTACGCCTAGGTATCGGCGCCGATCCCAGGATTGGCTCAAAGTTCCTATTTGCCGGCATCGGTTATGGCGGTAGCTGTTTTCCAAAAGACGTGCTGGCTCTGCAAAAAATTGCGCTTAACCACAACTATGACTTCAAGCTTCTGAAGGCGGTGCAAACTATTAATAACCGTCAGAAAAAAACAATTGTTAGCAAAGCCAAAAAATACTTTGGCGGCGATATTGCCGGTAAAGTTTTTGCGCTCTGGGGGCTGTCTTTTAAACCCGATACTGACGATATCCGCGAGGCACCGGCACTAGAAATTATTGACGAGCTTTTGGCTAGTGGTTCTAAGGTCAAAGCTTTCGACCCCGCAGCAATTAGTAGTGTTAAAAAATTTATGGATGGTAAAACTAATCTGAAATTTTGCGCCGATCAATATTCTGCTTTGGACGGTGCCGATGCTTTGATAATCGCCACAGAGTGGCAGATATTTAAGAGTCCTGACTTTAAGCGGATGAGGAGAGCATTAAAGCACCCAGTGATTTTTGACGGCCGTAACATCTATAGTCTAGATGAGGCCCGTGAACATGGTTTTTATTATCAAAGCGTCGGGCGGCCGACGGTGAAAACGAATGGTCAAAAATAAACGGGTTTTAATTGCCGGCGGAGCTGGCTTTCTTGGCTCGTACTTCTGCGATTATTATGTCTCGCAAGACTGGCTAGTGGACTGCGTTGATAATTTATCAACAAGTAGTGGTCATAATATTGAACATCTCAAATCCAAATCTAACTTTAATTTTGTAAGACACGATATTATCAATCCACTACCCAGAAAGATCATGACCACTAAATATGGTTTAGTTATCAACTTGGCTTCACCAGCCAGCCCACCGCAGTATCGCCGATTGGCAATTGAGACTCTGCAAGCTGGTTCGCAAGGAACTTTGAATTTGCTGGAACTGGCCAAGAATTCAAACGCCCGTTTTTGCCTAGCGTCAACCAGCGAAGTTTATGGCGACCCGGAAGTTCACCCCCAGCCAGAAAGCTATTGGGGGATGGTCCATAGCTATGGCCCACGTAGCATGTACGACGAGGCGAAACGCTACGCCGAAGCTCTAGTCTATGCTTATCGCCAAAAGCACAGGGTTGATACGGTAGTAGCGCGCTTTTTTAACACCTATGGCCCGCGCATGGATCCAGCAGATGGGCGAGTGGTGTCCAATTTTGTCGTCCAGGCGCTAAAAGGCCAGCCGCTAACAATCTATGGCACAGGCAACCAAACACGCAGTTTTTGTTACGTTGATGATTTAGTTGAAGGCGTAATAAAACTTATAGACTCTTCACAGGAAGGGCCGATGAATCTGGGCAATCCGACTGAGTTCACCATTCTAGAACTGGCTAAAAAAATTCGTCGACTAACAAGTACGTCTTCACGACTGGTTTACAAACCATTGCCGGGCGATGACCCGCTGCAACGTCGGCCAGATATTACATTAGCCAAGCAAAGGCTGGGCTGGCAACCAAAAGCCAATCTGGACAGCGGCCTTAAAAAAACTATTGCCTATTTTAAAGAAGAGTTAGGAATATCTTAATAGCCAATGGCCGAGCCGCTGGTACTTGGTAAGTAAGACGCGCTCACTACAAAAACTTCGTCCGGCTTGTAGCCAAGCTCGCTGAAAGTTATGCCCGATGCTATATGCCGCTTTTCGTAACTACCTGGGGAAGTCTGGTTGATTGCATATACGGCAGGGTCGTTGTGGGCTCGCACTAAGGCTCCTTCTGGAAAGGGAATATTAGCTCCGTCAGTTAATACTAAATCACCTGCCGTGGCAGTCTTGACTCTTGGCCAACTAAAATGATTGGCAGCAAAGATTTCCAAGCTGGGCACCCAGCGCTTAGAGCTGTTATCTATCAAGTAAACTTTACCGGTGGCTTTATCAAGAACCAGTTGATCTTGAAGGTGAAGATTGGTTGAAGTTATGATGCTGCCGGAAGCCATGGCGTCGACGCTAGCTTGGGGGACTACTTGAACTTCGTTAAAACTCAGACCAAGGCCAACAAAGACTGCTAACGAGGCGATGTGGTCCTTAGTGCATGATGTGGCGGAACAGCGCAGGCTGTAGACTGCCGAACTGCTGTCTCCGCGGACTAAACTACCACTTTTGAAGGCTAATCTAGCCGGGCTTATTGGTAGCTCTCTATCTTTGTCATTGGCGGTTTTAACTTCAGACCACGAATAGCCATGAGAACTAAAGGTATAAATATCTGGTACATGGTATCTGGTGCTGTCAATAATTAGATAGACTTGTGGTTCACTGACACTACGGACCAAAGTACCATCAGGATGGGCCACTACGATAAAAGGCGCTGGCAGGGGGCTAGGAGAGGTTTCAGGAGATGTGGGTACCGGTGCCGGACTCGGCGGTGAAGTTGCAATGCCTCTCAATGTGTTGGCAGCATTAATCCGGCCATAACCATATTCACTGGCAAAAATTTGACCGCCCATGCTATTAAGCTTGTCGGCACTGTTAGTGATGGCGCTAGCTGTGGAGCTGGCCGAGGCGCCAGGACTATAGCTCCTATAAAGGGCGGCTAGTCCGGCCACGATTGGCGTTGAGAATGAAGTGCCGCTAAGACTATTGGTATAGGCGCTGGTTTGGTTGCCAAACGACCAGGCGGTTGTTCTGATGCTACCTGTGCCTGGTGCTACGACATCCAAATTAGATCCATAACTGCTAAAGCTAGCTCGTACGTCGTTACTATCTGTAGCGCCGACCGCCAGCACCTGCGGGTAGTTAGCTGGGTAAACCATCTGTCCCGGGGAACTACAACCGTTCAAGTAATAGCTACTTGGACTGCCGCAGTTGCCGGCGGCGGCTACAATCAGCACGTCAAAACTTTGGGCGTAATCTAGCTCAGCCTTTAAAATAGGATCCGGGCTGGTTACGCCTAGACTCAAATTAATAACTTTGGCCCCTTGGTTAACCGCATAACGCACCGCTGTAGCCACGGCGGTGGTAGTACCCTCGCCATCGTCATCAAGAGCTTGCAGTGGCAATATCCTGACTCCCCAGTTAATGGCGGCGACTCCTTTACCATTGTTAGTAGCCGCACCAATCAAGCCGGCGGTTTCAGTGCCGTGGCTGACTCCTTCACCATTCGGATTAGTTGTGCCGGCCGAGGGATCGCCATCGTTATTTATAAAATCTCTACCGCCGCTTGCCCAGCGGCCGACTAAGTCTTCGTGGTTTAGGGCAAAGCCGGTGTCAATATCGGCTACAATGATACTATTGGAGCCGGTCGAAATATCCCAAGCTGTTGGGGCCGAAATTTTATCAGTGTACCACTGCGGATAGATCGGGTCGTTTGGGGTAAGTAGAGCGGCGTAAGTTTTTTGTTCGCTAAGCAGCGCGCCAGCAGCTTTTAACTTATCCGGCGTCTTAACCACGGTATAAGTATTGGGCAAATAATTTACTGGTATAAGCTCGCTGGCTGATAAATTGTTGGTGTTTAGAAAGTTTTGTTTAACTTCGTCACTGTCAAAACGTACAACACTTTCTTTAATGGCATGTTTAAGACGAGGATAGTTGTTGGCCTCAAGCGATGAAGGCTCGGCCGGAAGATTGATTTGCGGCATAGTCGGCTCGGCAGAAGAAGGACCGTGTTGAGCTTGCAGTCCAATAGTAGCTCCCAGCAAGCTAAGACTTGTTGCTACCAGGAATAATTTTTTAATTTTCGGTAAACCCATATAACTTTTGCAGTTATAGCATAAGAACTATGGATTCGTCAAATTTCTATTTCTCCAGCAACCTCAGAAGGTATTGGCCATAACCAGACTTGATCAATGGTTCAGCAAGCTTATTAAGTTGATTGTCGTCTATAAAGCCCTGTCTCCAAGCGGTCTCTTCGATGCAGCCAATTTTGAGACCTTGGCGCTCTTCTATGGCTTGGACAAATTGGGCCGCTTGATTTAAGCTGGCAAACGTACCAGTATCTAACCAAGCTGTACCGCGGTCGAGTAGACTAACCTTTAATTTGTCCTGCTTCAGGTAAGTGTTATTGACATCAGTAATTTCAATTTCGCCCCGGGCACTAGGCTGTAAATTTTTGGCAATTTCTATAACCTGGTTGTCATAGAAATAAAGTCCGGTAACAGCATAATGAGATTTTGGCTTTGTGGGCTTTTCTTCGATTGAAATAACCTTGCCGCCTTGGTCGAATTCAACGACACCATAGCGCTCAGGATCAACTACTTGATAGCCAAAAACTATACCGCCGTCTGGATTGGTGTAGCTTTTAAGATTTTCTTCTAAGCTGCTGCTATAAAAAATATTGTCGCCCAAAATCATCGCTACTTTGTCGCTGCCAATAAATTCTTCGCCAACAATAAAGGCATCCGCTAACCCGCGCGGTTCATCCTGTTTTTGGTATTCAAAATTGCAACCCAGCTGTTTGCCATCGCCAAGTAACTGCTCAAAACGCGGTAAATCGTGAGGCGTCGAGATGATTAAAATGTCGCGGATACCGGCACTCATCAGAATGCTGAGCGGATAGTAAATCATTGGCTTGTCATAAACTGGCAGCAGCTGCTTAGAATTGGCGAGCGTAATTGGATACAAGCGTGTAGCGGTTCCGCCTGCAAGAACAATCCCTTTCATTTTTTAAGTTCCTTTCTTATGTAGTCTTTCAAATCTTCGCGCCAATCACGTGGCGAAAATCCAGCAGATTCTATTTTGGACAAGTCAAGCACGCTATTCAAGGGCCGGGGCGCAACGCCGGGTTTAGCGGCAAAGTATTTTTCAGTGGTTGTATCGGTAACATTCAGATCAAGACCCGCTTCTTTAAAAATGGCCCGTGTGAAGTCAGCCCAGCTGACCGGCTCGCCTTCATTTGTAACATTGTAAGTTCCATAAGGAGCTTTTTTATCAATCAAGAATTTAATAGCCTTAGCCAGCTCAGTCGTAAATGTTGGCCGGCCGATTTGGTCGGCGACAACTGTTGGCGCTACGCCTTGCTTGCCAAGCTCCAGCATCGTACGCGCAAAGTTTTTACCATCGCCAATCACCCAAGAGGTACGCACAATGTAATGTTTCGGTGCCTTTGCGGCTGCCTTATCGCCAGCAGTCTTGGTCTTGGCATAGACGCCTAATGGCGATGGCGGCTCGTCTTCTTTATGCGGGCCTTTTGTGCCGTCAAAAACATACTCCGTGGAGATATGAACCAGCAATAAATTCTTTACTTTTGCTATGTCTGCCAAGCTGGCAACAGCTTTGTCATTGACTGCCCAGGCGCTTGCTTGGCCCTCTTCGGTTTCCGCTCCATCTACGTTTGTATAGGCCGCCGCGTTAAGAATGGTGGTTATATTATCCCAATTGTAATTATTGACTGACTGGAAACTAGTAATATCCAGTTCATCAATGTCGGTTTTTTGAGCCTGTGGGTACAAGACAGATAGTGCTCTACCCAGTTGACCGTTAACCCCCAAAATTAAAAATTTGCTAGAGTCCATTAAACTTCTATTGGCTGAATCTCTTTTAACATTGAATTAGCCACATCCTTCTCCGAAGTAATTGCTTGGTCTTTGCTAATCGGCCACTGTATGCCAAGTGCCGGATCGAAAAGATTTACACCAACGTATTTAGTTTCTAGCGACCAATGTTCGTTAACTAGATAGGTGTAGGTAACATTAGGTTCCAGTGTTTGGTAGCCATTGGCTACACCAAGCGGCACAAATACGGCTTTGGCTGGAGTGATCTCTAGTGTCAAGACCTTACCAAAACCGGATCCAGCCCGCAAATCAACCCAAGCCCCAAAAACTTTGCCATTGGCCACTGAAATAAACTTAACCCAAGGCTCAGCGTGTAAGCCGCGGGTAACGCCGACATCTGCGTTAAAAGAAAAATTGTTTTGTACGACTTCAAATTTAGGCAGACCCAAAGCTTCCATTTTTTGTTTTTGATAATTTTCTTTAAACCAGCCACGGCTATCTCCATGCAGTACTAAGTCTATTTCAAAAAGTCCTGGTATAGCAGTTTCGCGGACGGCCAGTCGGTCAGTCATTTAGCTTGTCACTTTCTTGGTGTTGTAGAGACCTTTGTCGCGCATCAAATCCATCCGTTCTTTAAAAGGCCGCCACCAAGATTCGTTAGCCTTGTACCACTCGAGAGTTTTAGCGATACCCTCCTCAAAAGATACAGTTTGTTTCCAGCCCAGCTTTTGCTGAATATAACTTGGATCAATGTTATAGCGTATATCATGTCCTGGCCGATCAGCAACAAATTGTATCAGGCTTTTAGGCTTGCCAAGCGCGTCCAAAATCGCTTCTGCGACTTGGAGTCCATTGCGCTGGGCGCCGCCACCGACGCAATACGTCTCGCCAAGCACACCGTTATGTAGAACCATATCAATTGCAGTGCAATGGTCGTATACATAAAGATAATCGCGCACGGCTTGGCCTTTACCGTAGATAGGCAAAGGCTTGTCTTCCAGCGCATTTGTTATAAAGACCGGCACTACTCGTCCGGGGGAATCAAACGGCCCATAGTTATTTGAACAATTTGTAATAGTGAAGGGCAGGCCGTAACTTTCGCCGTAAGCCCTAACAATATGGTCGCTGGCGGCTTTACTGGCGGCATAAGGACTGCGCGGATTGTAGGGAGTTTGCTCATTAAATTTATCCGGGCTGTCTAGCTCCAGGGTTCCAAAAACCTCATCAGTCGAAATATGATGGAAACGCTTCACGCTATTCTTTAGCAAGGCGCGGGCCAAGACGTCAGTCCCCAAAACGTTGGTATTTAAAAATGGGCTGGGGTCGGCAATCGAACGGTCAACGTGGCTTTCGGCGGCGAAATGGACAACTGTGTCAGTACCTTTCGTCAATTCTTCCATGGCCGCGAAATCGGCTACGTTGGCCTGATGAAATGAAATTTTATTTTCAACATTTGCTAGCCTGGCCCTATCGCCAGCGTAAGTCAGTGCATCAACGACGCTTATTGCGTAATTAGGATATTTATTAAGAATGTAGTGCACGAAGTTGGAGCCGATAAATCCGGCGCCGCCCGTTACTAATAGTTTCATCCCGTTAGAGCCAGGAAACGCTTGTTTCTGTTTTTCAAATAGCGTTTGCCTGTTCCTGTCTTTAAATACTTTTCTCTTGCGGCCGCATCATTACGATTCATGCAGGCTTCATAATATATCAACTCGTACGGTCCTCGACTGCTTGTGTATGGTGACTTGCTGTCACGATGCTCAGTCAAGCGTTTCCGTAGGTCAGACGCAAAGCCTGTATATAACTTCCTACTCCTTTTGCTGCGTAACACGTAAATGTAAAACATGCTGGCTCTAACGGGATTCATCCCCTTAAGTATAGCTACTTCTTATACTTTGGGTCTAGGGCTTCGGCGTTGACGTTAATCTCTGATTGCCAACCAACCTCAGACTGATTATGTAGAAGTTTTGAAATATAGGTACGAAGATCATTATATTCGGCTTGAGTTTTAGCCTCGAATTTGATGGTTAGGTAAGGACCGTTTTGGGAGTAGCGCACTACGAACATCGCGGCTTGTAGCTCTAACCGCAAACCATCCCCAGCCCGTTCGTCATCAATCACATCGGCATGGGGATAGTCTTTTTTGAGGATGGTAGCAAGTTTTTCTACAAGAGCAGCCTTTTGGTGGTCGGCACAGAAGACTTTGATCTCGGGGCTGGATATATATTGTGGCAGGGAAGCCACTGCCACCGATAATTTTTGGTTAGTGCGCGATAAAAATTGTAAGAGACGCAGTGTTGAGTATAGGCCATCATCGTGATTGTAAAAATCGGCCGAAAAAAAGAAATGACCGGATAACTCACCCGAAAAAGCTGATTTAATCTCCTGACCCTTTTTCTTTATAAAAGAGTGGCCAGTGCGCCACATAAAGGGTTTACCCTCTTCCTTGCTAATTGTTTCCGGCACGACTTTTGAACATAAAGTATTGAAAACAATGGTGGCGCCGGGGTGGTCTCGCAATACATCACTGGCCAATAGGGCAACTAGTACGTCGTTCCAAATAATGCCGCCGCGCTCATCAACTATACCAATACGGTCCCCATCGGCATCGTAAGTAAAACCAATATCCGCTTTGGACTCTAGGACTTCCTTGCGTAGCCTCTCCATTACCTTAGTTTCCGTAGGGTCAGGCGTGCCAAGAGGGAAAGAGGGATCAATCTTGGTGTTATATTCAATCACTTCACAACCGGTCCGGCGTAACAATTCCGGTGCTATCGCTCCCGCAGTTGAATGACTGGAGTCCACCACTACCCTAAACGGTTTAGTTACGTGTAGACGTTTCAGTAAATCAGCAAAGTAGGCTTTTTGAACACTTGCGGTTTTAGTTTTTCCTGGCTCTTCGCCCTGTTCGTAGTCTTCTTCTTCAACCAGTCGACGCATTGCTTGCATGCCTTCGGAAACTAACGTCTCAGAGTAATCGTTGGCGAATTTACAGCCGTTGAACTCTTTGGGATTATGCGAGGCGGTAATATAAACACCGCCGGGTCGTTTGAAATGGTACTGCGACCAGTAAAATGTGCCGACCAGCTGCATACCTATGTCAACTACATCTATACCTGCCCAATTAAGTCCCTCAATTATTTTTTGGCTGTAGGTTGGGCTGGTGGCCCGACAGTCGTGACCAACGACTGCCTCTTTGATGTTATGTCGTTTTAAATATGTACCAAAAGCCTTGCCCAGATGCAGGTTGACTTCCGGGGTTAAGTCTTCACCAACCAGGCCCCGTAGGTCATAACCGCGAAAAATATGGGGGTTAACTTTCATCAAAGTACTTACTTCTAACGGGATTCACTACACTATATTAACAAATGATTATGTTACTATGGTGCCGATGTCAGAAACTGAAAAGACTAGCTGGGGAGCCCCAATTGTAAGTTTTGCCGAATTTGCTAAACTACGACCTAAATTAGGCAAAGTTGTTGCTACAAGCGGTGGTTTTGACCCCATTCACCCTGGCCACATAAGCTGCATCATCGAAAGTAAAAAGTTTGGAGACACCCTAGCGGTCATTGTTAATGGCGATGCCTTTTTAACTGCCAAAAAAGGCCGTCCGTTCCAAAATCTGAAAACCCGCTGCCAAATAGTCAGCGGCATTCGGGAAGTCGATTACGTTATTCCATTCGAAATAAAAGGCGACCAAACGGTCAATAAAGCACTAGAGAAGCTTAAGCCTGACGTTTTTACTAAAGGTGGAGACCGTATCGACGCAACCAGTATCCCTGAATGGGAAACTTGTCAAAAACATGGCATTAAGGTTATCTCTGGTGTCGGTGAAGACAAAAAGTGGTCAAGCAGTGAATTTTTGCACGAATGGACTAACAGCCGCTAAATTTGTACTTTTTATTTAAATATGTTAAGCTAATTATCAAGGAGAGTTATGAATAGATACAGCCCGCCAAAGCCATCAACAGGGGAAATCTTTTTTACTGATGCCGAAAGACTTCAGGAATTGATTAGAATTCATAAGAGTTTACTGGATGGTGAGGCTTCTGGGGCACCAAGATTGATTGAGACTCTAAGCGGAGCAGAGTCGATACTTGGATTTATCAATTTGGAAAATCAAAGAAAGTTAGACGATCCATCTTATCGAGGTCCTGCCATATTACATATGGAAATGGACGCATCACAAACCGAAGCACTTAGGTTGGCCCGACGATTTTCGAGCACCGTCAAGAGAGGAATTGGTGCAACGGTCCTAAGAGGATAATTGCTTTATAAGCTGTAACACTTTAGTCCTGAATTTATCAGGGGAGAATTTTTTGGCCTGCTTGGCGATGTGGTCGTGATTGAAGACGAGTTTGCTAAATTCTTGCATGGCTTTGGCTAAGCTTTCTGGCGTTTGATTGTTGAAAAAAATACCAGTGGTTTTATCGACGTAATCCAGCGCGCCGCCGGCTTTGTAGGCGATGACCGGTGTGCCGGCGGCCATGGCCTCGACGGCTACGATGCCAAAATCGTCGACACCGGGGAAGATAAAAGCTTCAGCTTCCGCAAAGCGTCGGGCAATTTCTTCGTCTGAAACATTGGTTAAAAAAATTACACTGCGGCCAGCCATCCGTTTGAGTTTGCTATGGTCCGGACCACGACCAATAACAACCAACGGCGCGTTAAGTTGCGTAGCGGTCTTAACTGCCAGGTCAATTTTTTTGTACAGCACTTGCCGCCCAGCCGTCACAAACCCCCTTCTGCTCTGTTTATGTAGCTTGTCACTCCCGACGGATAGTCGGGACCCCGACTGAAACGTCGGGGCTGTAACCTCGAACCTTTCTATATCAACTGGCGGATGTATGACAACCGCATCGCGGCCGTAGTATTTTTTGATCTGCTCTTTGGTGTAGTTTGAATTAGCAATTAAATAGTCCGGCCGCTGAGCGGCTTGGAAGTCCCAGTGGCGCATCGGCCCGACCAATAACCTAAGCCCGAATCGTGCCAAAAAATCTAGTTTTCCGAACCCCGGATACTTTAAGTATTCTTCATATCGCGCCCAGTAATAATGTGTTGGCGCATGAATATATGAAATATGCTTAGTGCCAGCTCGAACTTTGACGAATTTAGCCTCGGCGCCGCTGGAAGAAATAACCAGGTCGTAATCATCCAGATTTAGGCGGCTAAAAACCCATGCTCTTAGTGGCGGTAAGAATTTTTTTAGTGGTTTCGGCAGCTTTTGCAGCCAAGTCGTTCGGATATCGGCATCTTCGAACCACTTATCGCCATACCAATTTTTTGGATTCTTATCGTACTGTGATGTGTAAATCGGCGCGTTCGGAAATACTTTATGCAGTTCTAAAATTACCCGCTCAGCGCCGCCAGTACCTAATAACCAATCACAAACAATCGCAACCCTCACTAACGAACTCCGCCGCGCCTAAAAATCACCCTTATGGTTTTCACAAGTATTGTAAGATCTAACCAGAAACTCCAATTCTGGATATAGTAGAGGTCAAGCTTGGCGCGTTCATAGTAGTCTAAGTTGCTACGGCCGCTAACCTGGGCAAGCCCGGTTATACCGGTTTTGATACTGAGCAGCATCGGACTTTTACTTGCATAATACTTCAGTTCAGCAGGCACCACTGCCCGCGGTCCGACCAAACTTATATCGCCCTTAACCACATTGATTAACTGAGGTAGTTCATCGAGGCTGAAGCGTCTTAAAAATCGGCCGATTAAGCTGATACGCGGGTCGTCAGTTAATTTCTGGGCGCCCTGATAAGCCTTGATCAAATCTTCACGCCCCAGTTCCTTAAATACGACAATGGGGCCTCGGTTACTATATTTCCGTTTCATAGTCCGAAATTTGTATGCCTTAAACCGATTGTCGAAACGAGTGATTCGTTTTTGTTGAAAGATAATAGGGCCTGGATCGAAAACTAATATTAGAAGGCTTATCAGTATCAATAGCGGGGACAGTATCACCAGAGCAATTACAGATACCAGAAGATCGAATACACGCTTGATGATACGGCCCCAGCCGATTAAAGCTGTTTGGTGGACAGCAATGACCGGGATTTGTGATCGAAACAATTCAACCGCAATGTTACCGACAAAGAGCTCACTGTTACCAGGCACAAAACGATAGGCAATGTGGTGCGTTTGGGCAAATTCCAGCATCTCATTATTAGTATCTTGGGCGGCATAGAGTTCGGTCTGGACAATGCTATGAATATCGTTGGTGCGGAGCTTTTTTGCCGCCTCACCAAAGGAGTCGAAAACTGGGATGTGGGGGAAGCGCTCGGGCGTGTGAGATTTATTACCAACAATACCCACAATGCGGTAGCCAGATATCTTACTGTCCGATAGGGCTCTTACTAATTCGGTGGCAATCTTTGTATTGCCAATGATTAAAATATTAGTGATGCCAATATCGTATTTATATAGATAGGCACGCACTGCACGGGCAAGATTGCGAAAGATTACCAAGAACAAAAAAGCCAGAACAAATCCATAAACTGGTACCAGTCGAGCCGGGAAGATCGTCTTATTTACGGCGTAGCCGTAACTAATAACAAAAAGCAGTCCGACGAAAGAGCCAATCAGCAAACGGCCAAGTTCATTGAAACGCTTTTCCTGGATAGAGCTATTGTAAAGGCCCAGTAGCGCAAAAATTAAAATCCAAAAGGGGAGTAACGTCAGAAAAATACTGACGTAAGTTGTGGCCGGAATTGGATGGGCTACTGGCACAGTACTTAAAGTGCCGCGAATTGCATAGGCGAAAACAAAAGCTGCCACCAAAGCTAAAAAATCGCCCACCACTAATATCAGACTGTAAATTAGCGAGGCGTTGCTCTTCATCCCGTTAGAACCTCACTTAACTTCCGTACCACGTTTAACGATTGAACACGCATGCTTGCTTCAAAGCATAAATAGACACTGTAGGTTTTTTGAGGTCTAACGGGATTCATAGCGCTATACTAGATTGTAACACTTCCGATAGGAAGGAGGTCCGACCTTGAAAAAAGCCAAAATCAACTATCAAAACCGCAAAGTTTTACCCTACTTTTTTCAAGGTCGGACCTTTAAATTGGCAACTATTCTGTCTTGGGTAATAGCTGGCATTTTGGTTTTGCTACCTTTTCATGCCTTACTTACAACTTGGGCCGGCAGTAACTTTGGCCACTTGGATAGCTGGCGAGTTTGGAAAGAAATTCTATTCTTGTTAATGCTACCGCCTGCGGGCTGGCTAGTTTGGCACAGCCCCACGCTTAAAAAATGGTTAGTTAATGCCTGGATTACGCGGTTATTCGCTATCTATATTTTTTTGCATTTGGCTCTTGGCACTTGGGCGTATACGAATCATGAAGTTAACAAAACGGCACTTATTTATTCTTTAGTAGTTAACTTGCGATTGGTTGGTTTTTTTATCCTTTGTTTCATTGTTGCTGCTTATAGCGGCTTTCTTAGGCGGCATTGGCAAAAGATATTACTAATTCCGGCTGGCATTGTAGTATTGTTTGGCTTAGTACAAAAATTCCTTCTGCCATATGATTTTTTGCGGCACTTTGGCTACGGCAGCAGCACAATTCCGGCCTACCAAACAGTCGATGCCAACTTAGACTATCGGCGTATCCAGTCAACACTGCGCGGTGCTAACCCGCTGGGTGCCTACTTGGTATTAGTCATTCCAGCTCTTGGCGTTGGCACCAAAAAGTCCAGAATTCTGCGGGCAGGAGTAGTTTTGGCCGGACTGTTGGTACTTATTTTCAGTTATTCACGCAGCGCTTGGTTAGGTCTAGCTGCTATTGCTGCAACGCTTCGGGCTATGACGCTAAGAAATCTCAGCGTCAGTTATCGGGCACTACTGATACTTATTGCTTTGTTAATTTTGGTCGGAGGGGGGATTTATCTGACTAATAAAAGCGAGGAAGCACAAAATGTTGTGTTCCACACCAGTGGTGATTCCGCGTCGGCCCGTAGCTCCAACGCTGACCGCTTAGCATCCTTAGAAGCTGGCGCCAAGGATATTATCTACCAACCCTTAGGCCGGGGGCCGGGAACTGCTGGCCCAGCCTCGTTTAGAAACGACCAGCCGCCTAGAATCGCCGAAAATTATTTTCTGCAAATCGGCCAGGAAGTCGGTGTGATTGGCATGGCTTTGTTTGTTGCCATCAATATTTTAGTCGCTAGAGAGCTTTGGGTGCGGCGCAAAGACCAGCTGGCAAAAATTTTATTGGCAAGCTTGATTGGACTAACAATCGTGAACCTGCTTTCGCACGCTTGGACCGACGACACACTTAGTTACGTTTGGTGGGGCTTGGCCGGCATGGCCTTAGCTCCTATACTTAAGCGGAATGGCAAAAAACAGTAAAAATCGAAAAGCTATTATCCAGTCAGTTGAGTATTTGGTTAGTGGCGGGGCGTATTTTTGGACCGGTTACGCTGTTTTTGCTTTATTGTGGTCGGTACTGGGTCTTAGCTTGTGGTGGGCCAAGCTCGGCGCTAATATAGTTGGCTGGACAGTTAATTTTTTACTACAGCGCTACTGGGTTTTTAGAAACCCTCACCTCAAAGGCCATCTAGTCGAAGTCACTGGTCGCTACATGGTTATAACTTTGGTTGATTTTTTGATGGACTACTTCATTATCTATGGCCTAAGGTTAATAGGTATTACCCCCTATATTGGCCAGTTTATTTCGGCCGGCTTCTTTACGATTTGGAACTATGTATGGTATAGGTATTGGGTTTTCCCGCAGAGGTTGCCGTCACCACGCCACCCAGGCCGTAAACAAATCCGGCCGCATCATCTTAACTGAAATGTATTTAGCTTGTTGAACATACTTCTGGCTTTCTTAAGAAAACCAGAATAGTTGATAAGAGAAGCAAGGAGTTTTGGGTGTATATTGGTAATTGTTATGGACGAAAAACGAACACCGTTACGACCGACCAAGAAACAAAAAGAACTGCTGAGTTTTATCGAACAGTTTATTGCCGCTCGTGGCTATAGTCCGAGCTACCGTGAAATTATGCAGGGATTGCAATATACATCTGTAGCGACAGTAGCGCTTCATGTTAATAACTTAATTAAGCGCGGGCACCTACATAAGCGCGACCGTTCAGCCCGATCGCTGGAGGTTATCAAACCGACTATCACCCAGGAGCCAAAAATAACGCCCAAACAGCTTAAGACTAGCGAAGAAAAATGGCTGGTTGACAAAATAGAACTATTTTTTAAAGAAGTCGAAAGTACGCCCAAGATCATAGAAAAAGAATTAGACCAACTTTATGTTTTGATTGGCGCGCTTAAAGTTTTAGGCGCCCATGGCGCCGCGCAAGCCTTTATTGCCAGGCTCACCGAACTCAAAAAGCGTACTTCTGAGAGCCAATATGTAGCTTAATACAAACCGCCGCCGGTTGAAGAACTGCCGTCGCCCTTGATGAACAAAAAGTAGATGGCGTAAACAATTGCGGCCACAACCAAATATATTACAACCCATTGGCGCATTGAGCGCTTAGCATAAGCTTTTTCTGGTTTTGGCGATTGGTTGGGTCGGTCTGTCATCTTTGACTACTTAAGTAGTAGCCAGGCTACAATAACGACTGCCACAACAACTACAACCCAAAGCCACATTTTGTTATTTGATTTATGGGCTGCCGGCGGTGTGGCGGTAGAAACGGGTGAAGCTGGCTCGGCTGGCGGCGCGGGTTCAGCGGGCGGCATTGCTTCTGGTGGAGTTGATGTTGGAGGTGTTTGTGTTGGCGGTTGTGGACTGTTTTGCGGATCCATAAACTCTAGTCTCTCCTTTATCAGCCAATCCGCCTTAGGCGGATAGCGGACCTTACTTATAACTTAATTGTAACGCATGCCAAGCATAACAGCCATAGTTCTTCTCTCGTGTACAATGGAAAAAGTGGATAACCTGATAATTTTTCTGGCTGAGGACCTGATTATTATAATTGTTTTAGCTACTCTGGCCGCTTGGTTTAAGACAACAGCAAAAACCCGGTGGCAATTTGCATTTACGATAGTTTTAAGCGGGATCCTGGCGCTGGCTTTAAGTAAATTAGCCGGCCTGCTTTACTTCCATGATCGGCCGTTTGTAGTCCAAAGCATTACACCGCTGATACCGCACGGCGACGATAACGCCTTTCCTTCAGACCATATGCTCTGGGCCAGCACTCTAGCAACCGTAGTCTATCTTTACCACCGGCGTCTTGGAATAGTTGTCTCGTTGCTTGCTTTATTTGTTGGAGCAGGCCGAGTTCTAGCCCATGTTCACTGGCCAATCGATATTATAGGCGGCCTAGCTTTAGGTGCCTTAGGAGGTTGGACTGGTTACCAAATAGCTAAAAGACTATTGCCAGACGGCCAGCAAGCCGCCATTGATGAGTAACACGACCAAGAAGTAACCGGCATTAATCTTCCAAAGCATCCATGGACGGTCTTCAAAAACGGCGTTGACAGCCATGATTATGGCTACAAAACCTAACCAAAGCCAAAAACCAGTGACTAAACCTCTCCAGAAAGTGTCCGATCCGGCATAAATAACAAAATGAGCCAAAATCCAAGATTGGACCAGCGCGCCTACAGCGGCTACACCATAGCCGGTGCCACCGCCGGTCATAGCTTCGACTTTACGCCCGGTTAATTTTGTCCATTCTTTACCAAACACATCCTTGCTGTACCAGACCGAACCCACAATCATATTAACGGCAGCCGCCACAATTATGGCCAACCAGCTCACATCTACACTTGGCATTCCTACCTCCCTCTACTCAGATGTTTTCATGATATACCTAACAAGCTTCAGTAACTAGACTGTATTATATAAGGGTGAATTCCCGTAAGAAGGTTAGGAAAGCGGTGATAGCAGCAGCTGGCATGGGCACCCGTTTTTTGCCTCAAACCAAGGCCATGCCCAAGGAAATGCTGCCGATTGTGGATAAGCCAATCATTCAATATGTGGTAGAGGAGCTGGTATCGGTTGGCATTGAAGATATCGTGATTGTGACAGGGTACCATAAACGCGCTGTCGAAGATCATTTCGACCAAATAAGCGCTGATCTACGTAGCAATCTAAAAAACGCTGGCAAGCTCAAACTATTGGAAGAAACCAAAAAAATCTCCGAACTGGCTAACTTTGTCTATATCCGCCAGAAGGGACCTTACGGCAACGGCACACCGCTTGTTAATGCCGAACACTTACTAGGCGATGAACCGTTTATTTATACCTGGAGCGATGATTTTATTGCCGCTTCGCCACCACGCTTTAAGCAAATGATCAATATTTATGAGGAGTTTAATTGTCCAGTCATGAGCGCTATTAGGGTAACTAAAGACATAGATTATGCCAGATACGGCTTTGCCGGCGGCCAAGTTATGCGCGAAGGCGTTTTAGATGTTGACTTGATCATAGAAAAACCAGGCAAAGCCAGTGCGCCCTCTGATCTAGCGACAGTTAGCGGTATGCTGATGACGCCTGAAGTTTTCCCCTATTTACATCAAGCAATGGCCCAGCTACAACCGGGCCAAGAATTTTATTACAATGACGGCTTAAAGTTGATGATTGCCGCTGGGAAGCGTATTTTAGTTTGCCAAATCAAGAACGGTAGATACTACGATGCCGGCAATAAGCTGGAATATCTAAAAACGGTCTTTGATTTTGCTTTGGAAGATCCGTCTATTGGATCCGAACTACGCAGTTACATTAAACAAAAACTCTAAGGTTCATCAAAATACGGTTCGCTGGGCTGGTCTTGCTCGGCGTGGTGCATCAGCTCAACTTGTTCAGTCCGGGCCATCAGATCCTCGGCGTCCTCAAAGATTTCATCGGGTGGAAAAGTTTTGTAAAATCTTATGACCGATTCAGGAAAGTGCTCCTGGCGCGCCAGCTGAATTAACTGTTTAACCGAAAAAGGGAAATGAGGTATCCTCTTAGTCAAGGCCTGGATGTCCGATAGAGTTGGTTGGTTATAGAGTAAAATCATAACTTACCTTACTTATACTGATTATCAGCATTGGTCTTCTTTTTGATCAAAAAAGGCAAGGGCGTATGGTCGTCTTTTATTAACCGATGGCCGCTGACACGAACGGTTTTGGCATGCTTACTCATGACTCCCCCTATCATCTACAGCTTATAGCTAGACTAAGCTTTAGTATGTAAAATAAGTCACATTTTGGTTCATGGAAATTGTCTGACAGCTGTTTTTAGGTGAACAGATAGTGATGAAGATGTAAAATCTAAGTAATGAGTTTAGCTGAATATATCCGCAAGAGACATTTTGATAAAACTCCAGAACCAGTCGGTAAGCCGCCGCCCGTTAGTCAGCGGCAGCCAAAAACAGCTGATTTGAAAAAGTTAGAATTTGTGGTTCAGAAGCATCATGCCAGCCAGCTGCACTATGATTTTAGGCTAGAGCTGGATGGCGTATTAAAAAGCTGGGCTGTGCCGAAGGGTCCCTCGTTGAATCCTCACGATAAGCGGCTAGCCATGATGGTTGAGGACCACCCTTATGAATATCGGACATTCGAGGGTGTGATTCCAGAAGGCAATTATGGTGCTGGTAAGGTTGTCATCTGGGACCGCGGCTGGTACTTGCCCGAAAAAACTTTGCAAGGCAAAGTTTCGTCGGGTGAGCCGACCAGCATTAGCGATCGACAGAAAGTACTCCGGCAGGAACTTAAAGCCGGTCACCTGACATTCATACTTCATGGCCAGAAACTTAAAGGTGAATTCGCACTAGTTAGAGCCGAGCACATGAGTAAAAATGCCTGGCTGCTTATAAAAAAAGGAGACGAGTATGCTTCGTCCGCCTAAACTTGATTGGTCGGGTACGCCCAAAAGTAAAATACTGCGAAGCGTGAAGCCAATGCTGGCAACACTAGTCAGTGAGTCATTTGATGGAGATGACTGGCTGTTTGAAATCAAGTGGGACGGCTATAGAGCCATTGGCAGTTGGGACGGCAAAAAGGCCGAGTTTTATTCCAGAAATGGGCTTGATTTTAGTAGTAGATACTCTGAAATCACTGACAGCTTTAGAAAATACTTAACAAGTCAAGTAGTTTTGGATGGGGAAGTGGTAGCCTTGGACAAGAATAACCATTCGCGTTTTGACTGGCTGCAAAATTGGGGCCGCCGCCGAGAGAGCCAATTAATATATTGTGTCTTTGATTTGCTTTGGATCGATGGCCATGATTTACGCGACTGGCCGCTGATACAACGTAGAGAAGTTCTTAAAAGAATTCTGCCCAAGAAAAGTATGATCCGCTATAGCGATCATATTGTTGGTCGCGGTAAGGCTTTTTTTGCTAAAGCAGTTCAGCGGGAGCTAGAAGGCATTATGGCCAAAAAAGCCGATAGTCCCTACCTCGAAGGCTATCGCGGGCAGCTGTGGTTAAAAATTAAGACTCACCTGCGGCAGGAGGCGGTCATAGGCGGCTTTACCGAGCCAAGAGGCAGCCGCCGCTACATTGGTTCCCTGCTGCTAGGCGTTTATCAAAAAGGTGATTTTATATTTGTTGGTCATGCCAGCGGTATGCCGCCTAGCCAACTAAAAAGCCTGCACCAAAGGCTCTTAAGACTGGAGCGTGACAGCTCGCCATTTAAGGCCGAGGTGAAAGCCAACGCGCCGGCTCACTGGGTTTCACCTAAATTGGTATGCGAAGTTAATTTTGAAGAGTGGACCGCCGAGGGTCTGATGCGTCAGCCGATATTCGTTGGCTTGCGCCCGGACAAAGACCCACTTGATATTAAAAGGGAGCTGCCAAGGACAAAGATATGAAAAAAGCCGCCAGAAAGAATCAGCATGATAGGTTAAACCTATCCAATTTGGAGAAGGTTTTCTTTCCTAAAACCGGCTACACCAAAGGTGACCTGGTTAATTACTATGAAGGCGTGGCTGAGATCATGTTGCCGTATCTAAAAAACCGGCCGCATAGCTTGTTACGCCAGCCAGATGGTGTCAACGGCGAAGCCTTTTTTCAGAAAAATATCGAGAAGCCGCCAGCCTGGCTTAGAACCATTACTCTGCATTCAGAATCTACGGATGAAGACGTACATTATTTAGTCTGCGCCGATCAGAGCCACCTTCTATATATGGTCCAGTTGGGTTGCATTGAGATCAATCCCTGGAATTCACGCGTCGGTGGGTTAAATAAACCGGATTGGTTAATATTAGACCTTGATCCAGAAGGGGTAGGTTTTGGCAAAGTCATAAAAACCGCTAAAGCCGTGCAGGCAGTCTGCGAGGAACTGTCTATCCCAGCTTTACCTAAAACTTCCGGTAAAACCGGCCTCCATATTTTTATACCGTTGGGCGCCAAGTACACTTATAAACAAGTGCGCGACTTTGCTAAAATCCTGGCGACATTGGTTAACCAGCGGCTACCTAGGATTACTAGCTTGGAGCGGTACCCGGCTAAAAGACAAAAGAGGGTTTATGTAGACTACTTACAAAATAGCCAGGGTCAAACTTTGGCCGCACCGTATTCGGTACGTCCCACCCCTGAAGCAACTGTTTCAACACCGCTGCACTGGGATGAAGTGGATGCCCAACTTAATCCCAAAAACTTCACAATCAAAAACATTCACAGGCGAATCAATAGAGTCAATGATCTTTGGCAGCCGGTGCTCGGCAAAGGTATTGATATCAAAAAAATTATGGACAGGATTGGTTCTTAATTTTTATATTAACCGCGCCGGTAAAAATTTGAGCGCCAGCCGTAAAGAGACGCTGCAGCAGGCCAAAATAGAATTGCGGCGCGTTTTTGGTAAAGAAAAGTAAGATTAAGCTGCAGCGGGAGGTACTACTTCAGTGGCAAGAGCTGTGGATCCCATCAGACGCCTCACTACCCCCAAAGCTTCAGGAGAAGTCATATCATCTGCTACTTCGCTAGTTATTGGTCTTTTGCGGTAATCGGCTAAAGTCGGATTTGGGTCACTCCAGCTGTTAAACTGCCTACCTCCAGCTGGATCCCGGGACGAGCCTGGAATTATATCTTCAAGTGATTCCATAAAATAAATTCCCTCTTTATTTAGTACTTATGTTTAGTAATTATCTACCTGTTTTTTTAAAAATCAAGAGAGCTGTATTTTAATACGGTCCGCGTATTAAAATATCAAAAGTGATAACCGAAATTCTGAGGAACATGTTCCGGCGCAAAACGCGCACCCTGCTGACTATTTTCGGCATCACTATCGGGATTTTTGCTTTTACGGTCATGGGTAGCATGGCCGAAAAAATCAGCTTGCTAGTTAGCGGCGGAACTCAATATTACGCCGACAAAGTAGTGGTTAGTGGTAGCGACTCGCTATTTATTTCAACACCACTGGACATTCACAAAAAACCGCAGATCGAAAAGGTAGACGGCGTGACGGCTGTGGCGGCTACCGTCGTCACGACCTTAACTGGGAAATTTGACGCCGCCAGTTTTGGCCCGCCGGCCAGTATCGTTGGCAGCGAGATTGACATCGAAAAGCAGTATGAAAGTTTCAAGATAACCTACAGCTCCGGCCGGGCGCTTAAGGCTAACGAGCAAGGTAAGGTTAGCGTTGGCTCGGACCTCGTAAAAAAGTTGAATGCTAAAGTCGGCGGCACGGTTAAAGTTCGCGGTCAAGATTATGAAGTCGTCGGCATTATGAACAAAACACTTACGGCGCCAGACAACGAAGTTTTTATGACGTTACTTGACGTCCAAAAAATCTACTACGCCGAGTTACCTGAGATTGTCCGGGCTAATATCAAAGCAGGTGATGTAGTTAATGGTTTCACCGTCTATCTCAAGCCTGGCGTCGACCCCGACCAACTAGCCGAGAAAATCAACAAGCAAGTGCCGAGCGTTAAGGCTAATGGTCCTAAAGTCTTCCAAGATCAAATTGCCAGTGCTACCTCCATATTCAACGCCATTTTATTCGGCGTGGCTCTTATTTCATTGATCGTTGGTGGCTTGAGCGTTATCAACACTATGACAATGTCAATTGCTGAACGTACTCGCGAAATTGGCATTAAAAAAGCTATCGGTGCCCGTACCCGTAATATTTTAAGCGAGTATCTAACCGAAGCTGGGCTAATTGGACTCTTTGGCGGCTTGTTAGGCTGGGGTCTTGGCGCCATAACCGTGGTTCTCATCAACAAGGCTTTGGAAGAGAGCGGCAATCAGATATTCTTATTGTCGGCCCGGATTAGTTTATTGGCTATTGGCTTTTCGGTAATTTTAGGAATTATCGCTGGTTTTTACCCGGCCTACCACGCTGTCAAAATTAACATCGTCAAAGCCATAAGAGAGGAATAGCCATGGCTGAGCCAGACGTGATCCTCAAACTTAATAATCTCACCAAGACTTACATTTTGGGTAGCCGCAAGAATGCCGCTAGGGCCCAAAAGGCCATACAGAAGTTGCAAAAAAGTTATGAAAAACAACTTGGCAAAAACCAGCCAGATATGATTGCCGAGCAACTGCTGCAAAAGGCCCAGGAGCTGTTCGTTAATGAAAAATACGAACAGAGTTATCGCCTAGTTACTGGTGAAAATCTCCAAAAACGTTCTAAAGACCGAGGCAGCGTTGTTCATGCACTCAATAGCGTTAGCCTGGAAATTAAGCGGGGCGAACTGGTGGCCATCATGGGTCCATCGGGCAGCGGTAAATCAACGCTACTTAATATGCTGGGGCTGCTGGATGAACCTACAGCCGGCCAAATTTTTCTTAAGGGTAAAAGTGTGACCTCCATAAAAAATCGCGACTTACCTGATGTCCGTAGCCGGGAACTTGGCTTTGTTTTCCAATCTTTTAATCTTATACCAACCCTGACGGCTCTTGAAAATGTCTGTCTACCGTTAAAATACGCCGGCCTCCGGCCCCGTAGAAGGAAAGAAGTGGCTACTTTGGCGCTGGAACGTGTTGGCCTGGCCGATCGCTTGCACCATACACCCAATGAGCTGTCGGGCGGCCAACGCCAACGGGTGGCGATTGCCCGCTCAATTGTTAATAATCCAGCCATCGTCTTAGGTGATGAGTTAACTGGCGAACTGGACAGCAAAATGACTGCCGACGTTATGAAGCTGGTTGTCAGCCTTAATAAAAAAGGCCAGACGTTTATTATTGTTACCCACAACCCCGATGTCGCCAAAGTCTGCCGCCGGGTTATTTATATGCGTGACGGGCGCATAGAAAAAGAGACTAAAAGACTTACCAAGGGTTTATATGGTTATCGTCAATAAGGGCAAGCTGCCAGTCAAAATTTGGGCAGACCCCAGCGACTTAAAGGGGTACGATGAGGCCATTGCTCAGGCGGTTGACTTGGCTAATCATCCGCTGGCGCGCCAATGGATAGCCTTGATGCCGGATTTTCATATCGGCTACGGCATGCCCATCGGTGGCGTGGTTGGTACTATTGGCGGTGTCATTCCCAACGCAGTGGGTGTGGATATCGGCTGTGGCGTGCTGGCTGCTAAGACTAATCTTCAGGCCGATAAACTTGGACGCCAGAAACTGGAGGCGATCAGACTCAAAACACACGAACTGATTCCAGTCGGCTTTCGCCACCATGAACAGCCTCAGCATCACCCCTATTTTAAACATCCAACTAAAGATCCAGTCATTAAAACTCAATTGAGCGCGGCCGACAAGCAAATTGGTACGCTTGGCGGGGGCAATCATTTTATTGAAATCCAAGCTGATGAAGTCGGGCAAATATGGCTAATGATCCACAGTGGTTCGCGCAATTTAGGTAAACGGGTAGCTGATTATTATCACAAGATAGCCCGCCAATACACCGCCAAAAGCCCCGATTTGCCAACGCCAGATTTGGCTTACATCCCCACCGGTAAGTTGGAGTATCAGATGTATTTAGAGGCTATGGACTATTGCCTGAACTTTGCGCAGGCTAGCCGGCAACTGATGCTTAAGCGCGTTAAATCGGCTTTCGCAGCATGTGGTGTACCTATCACGATTAAGGAGCACTTCGATACGCATCACAATTTTGCCGCTATGGAAAAACATCACGGCCAAAAATTGCTGATTCATCGTAAGGGCGCGGTTAAGGCCGAAGGCAGGCTGTCTATTCCAGGCTCCATGGGCACGGCTAGCTACATTTGCCAGGGCCTAAAATCGGCTGAGTCGTTTAGGTCTTGTTCCCATGGCGCCGGCCGTACCATTGGCCGTAGGGAAGCTAATCGTACCTTCACTTACGAACAGGCAGTCGAAGCTATGAAAGATATTGTTTTCCATGTCCGTCAAGGCCAGTACGACGAACTACCCATGGCTTATAAAAACATTGACCGAATTATTCAGCTTCAGTCTGACTTAGCGCGTCCTATCCATAAACTTCTGCCTCTAGCCGTTGTCAAAGGCTAAGCAAGCGGGATTTGCAGATATTGACGCTCGGGACGCCAGATTGTCTTTGTGCCCAGGTTTTGACACAGCTGCGTCATTTTGGCGGCAATCGCCTGGGCTCTAACGCCGGCTAATCTAGCCTGAAAATTGTCTATAACAGTCGGGTAAAGTGTCAACCGCTTAATTTCACTCCTGCCTGCTATAGGGTCGTACCCTGTAGTATGAGTGGGTTGGGTTTCGATCATGAAAATGAATGACTCGTCGTTGCGTTCTATTTCGTCCACCGCGTAATCGTCAATGAAATCGCCAGTGCTGTACAAAATAGGCCGGCCTTTATAAATTTCAATGCCCCTAAAAACATGAGTTGAGTGGCCAAAAATAATATCGGCTCCAGCATCAATTAGAGCTCTGGCAAACGGCGGGTGCTCGGGCGGCGGTTGGTAGCCCCAGTTACCACCCCAATGGGCAGAAACAACTAAGCAGTTCACTTGCCGTTTAATTTTCTCAACTAGGCTCAACAACACTTGTGAACGATGATCGTCAACATCTATCGGTACGTAAAAAACTCCCGGTCGGTTCTTTCCGGCTTCCCACCCAGGTTCGTTGTCAGTGAAGGCAATTAAACCAATACGCACCTTGCCTTTTTGGACTGTCGCCGGCATTGAAGCAAGGTAGCGATCCCGGCCGGCCCCAGCATGAGCAATCTTGGTGTTGTCCAGCAGCTGCAGCATTTCGTCCATGGCTTCATATTCAAAGTCTAAGACGTGGTTGTTGGCTAGAGATACGGTATCAATGCGAGCTGACCTCAGGACATTTAGGTTTTTGG
>JACPKG010000015.1 GCA_016187175.1 Candidatus Saccharimonadota bacterium | reverse complement strand
CTATTTACCATTCATGCTAGTTAAAGAGGGCGATGCCGTTAAAAAAAGTCAAACTATTGGTTATATGTACCTGCCGCAGACTGATAACAACAGCCATATCCACTTTGAACTTATTAGTACTAAGACCACGCAATTTAGCGCACCGGCCATATTTACGCCAGCGGTTGTCCAGGCTTTTCATGATCACTGGAAAAATCAGGGTTACGATAGCAATGGTGGGACGGCTAACCCGATTCCAGCTTGCATGGGCTGGCAACTGGCTGCCTAAGAAAACCCATTTGAAAACCAAGCCGTGGACTGTCTTTAGTCACCTTGGCTAAGAGTTTGATGCGGCCCATTTCATGATGAGCTGGGTAGGCCCCGCTTGCCCCGAGTTTGTCGAAGGGTTAAGTATTTTGCTTGTGCTTTTGTCGACAAAAAATTAAGCATAAGTGATATGCTTAGGGCATTATAATTAAATAATTGGAGGGGTTCGAGATGAAAATGAACGCGCTAGAAAAAGTAGCCTATGTTCTGGTCGTGATCGGCGGGCTTAACTGGGGTCTGATCGGTTTTTTTGAGTGGAGCTTTGTGGATGAGGTCTTTAGTGACGGTTTGGCCAGAATAATTTACGCCGTAGTCGGCGTCGCGGCTGCCTACATGCTACTGCAGATGCTGATGATGATGGGTAAAGAGACCAGCAACGAAAAGAAAACGGCTTAGATTGTCTTAACTGCCGGTACTTTATATCCGATAGGTATGCCAATAGATTCAGCGATCGCTGAATCTATTTGCATATTTTGCGAGGGTAGCTTGCAGCAGCGGCTTGTTTACTGCGAAGTGTTAGCTGATGGGATTGCTTTAGTCGGCGAAGGTTCACCGATAGAGACCTTTGCGTAGACTAGGGTCATCTCGGTTGTGTCAGCGCCGTTTTTGGCAGTCACGCGGCGCAAGAGGTAATCTTTGGTATCGAACCAGATAAAGCCTTCCTCGTTAGGCTTTTGAGGATCTACTATCTGGTACTTGAAGCAGGTCAAGTTGCCGCATTTTTCGGTACCGATTTTTTTATACTCCAGCTTCTGACCCTGTTCGCCTTTAAAATCGCCCTTGGCGAATTCTTTTTTCAGGTCCAGTACCTCAGGCTTGTTGGCATCGGTCGAGCTATATTTGAACCATTGGTTGTCAGTATAATCTTTGAGATAAGTAACACCGTTAAAGACTATTACGCTGCCTTGTTCCTGTCCGTCTTTCTTGACGAGCATCGAACTGTTGCCTTGACTGTCGCTAGCCAGCTCTAGGGCCGTGGCGCCGCTTTGGTCGTTGGTATTAACATTTACTTTGTAATCGCCGGCATTGCCAAATATGCCGACAAACTTGCAGAACGTTTCGTCATTGACCTCGGTTGTACATTTGCTTTGAAGCTCCTTATTAACACTTGTTCCATTGTTGTTGGTAGCCAAATATATACCGCCGCCAGCAACAATGATGACCACGGCTGCCAGCGTTAACTTAGCCTGATTAGATAAATTTTTCATACCCAGAGCACCTCCTTAGTTATTAACCATATCATACACTCTTGTGGCTTTCGCTGCTATAGAAAATTATTGTAAGCATAAGCGTGAAAGCTTTAATCCTTCACACTTACTTTTCTTGTTTCAGGGTTTAGTGCGGGACAAGTAATTAAAGTAGAATTATTATGTGAATAAAGAGTTTGAGAGAGCCTACAAAAAGCTCAATGACGGGCAAAGACAGGCCGTAGACAAGATTGATGGGCCGGTGCTGGTAATTGCCGGACCGGGTACCGGCAAAACCGAACTGCTGGCGCTACGGGCCGCTAACATTTTACGTAAAGACAGCACCATGCTGCCCAGTAATATCCTATGCTTGACCTTCACCGACAGCGCGGCTGAGAATATGCGCCAGCGGCTGATAAAGTATATCGGCCAGGACGCCTACCAGGCGGCTATTCATACTTTTAACTCTTTCGGCCAATACGTCATCAACACAAACCCCGAGTATTTTTATGAGTGGCGTGAAACTAAGACAGCCGATGAGCTGACCACCCACAGCATTTTAGAGGCAGTCTTAGCCAGCTTGCCCGGCAGTCATCCGCTAGCTGGTCGAAGCATTGAGGGGCAATTTTTTGCCCAGACCCAAATTAAGAATTTGATCGGCGATGCTAAACGAGCTGATCTGTCGCCCGATGACTTGCGACAAGTTTTGGCTGTGAACGACCAAACCTACAAGATGCTGCTACCTATTTTTCGTAAGCTCTGGCCGCCTTACATGGGAGCCAAAGGCGTGCTTAGCGGCGCCAAAGCTTGTGCAAATAAAATAGGCACCCTAGCCCCAACTAAAAGTAGGCTGGAGGCAGTGGTGTCGCTACAGACGATGATTACCAACTCGCTAAACGCAGCAGCCGTGGAATCGGCCCATTTGGAGAGCGGCCAGACCAAACCGTTCAGCGCCTTTAAGCAGACATGGTTCAGTAAAGACGACAATAATCAACTGATTTTTAGAGGCCAAAAATATCAGGCCAAACTATTGGCAGCCGTTGATATTTACGAACAGTACGAAGCCGAGCTCAAGGCCCGCGGCTGCGCTGACTTTAATGACCAGATTATGTGGGTCCTGACCGCTATGCGCAACTATAACAACTTGCGTTATAACCTACAGGAACGCTTCCAGTACATCATGGTTGATGAATTTCAGGACACCAACCGATCGCAACTGTTGATGGCTAAATACCTGACCGACGCGCCGGTGCATGAGGGCCGACCGAACATTCTGGCGGTCGGCGATGATGACCAAGCAATTTACCGTTTTCAGGGAGCCGATATCGCCAATGTCGGTTTGTTTGAATCTGAATATAAAGACCCGCTGATAGTACCCCTAACGGTCAATTACCGTAGCAACGATAATATCCTGCAGGAGGCCCGCCGCGTTGCCGATCAAATTAGGGAATCGCTGGCCAAAACTAAGAAAATCGATAAAACGCTTACGCCAATTGTTAAGCAAACTGGGGTCGGCCTGCAACTGAATGACTTTGAAGACGAAGGCCAACACTATACTTTCATCGCCCGGCAGATTAAAAAATTGTTGGCTGGTGGTGCTACCGGCAGAGAAATAGCTGTTTTAGCCCGCGAGCGGGCACAGCTAGACGCGCTGCTACCGTACCTGCGGACTTTATCAGTACCGATAAATTACGAGCGGCGCGAGAACGTGCTGGAACAAAAGCACATTGTTAAGTTACTGGCTATGGCCCGGCTGGTGCTGGCCTTAACTCGACATGAGCTGGAGACGGTCAATATATTGGCTGCTCAGATTTTAAGCCAACCGATGTGGAGACTGTCGGCCAGCGAGATTTGGCGGATAGCCGCTGAAGCTTACCGATATAATCAACAATGGTTTGATATTATTATGTCCGGCGACGATGGACGGGCTAAGCAAATAGCCGAATTTTTTATCAATCTGGGCTTTTCTAGTGCCAGTCTACCAGCTGAAGAAATACTAGACCAGTTGATCGGCACCAAAAGCAGCTCTAATGGTTTCACCAGCCCATATAAAGATTTTTATTTCGGCCATGAACTACTGGCCAGCCAGCCGTCGCAGTATCTGACTTTGCTTTCGCATCTCAAAACTCTGCGCGACCATTTGCGTAACTACCAAACAGATAGCCGGCGAACTCTTTACCTTCAGGACTTGATTGATTTTGTTAACTCTTACCAACGAGTCGGCAACCTGACAATGTTGGACCGAGCGCCACACAACGAAGACCAAAATGCCGTCCAGCTGATGACTACCCATAAAGCTAAAGGGCTGGAGTTTGAATCCGTTTTTGTCATCGGCTTGCAAAATAACGTTTGGAGCCGTAGCGGCAGCCGCGGCCGCTTTAGCTACCCACTCAATCTCAAAACGATCCAGCCAACCAAGGGCGAGGATGACGATGGGCTGCGCTTGCTTTACGTAGCTATGACCCGTGCCAAACAGAACTTATATTTGAACTACTTTAGGCACGACGAGCATGGCAACTCCAGCCACCCCCACGGGCCGCTACTAGCCCTTGCGGCCACAGTTAGCAAACCGAAGATTAAGCGTGACGCTCGCAGCCTAGCTGTCGAGTACGAACAGCGCTGGCTGAGTACTCACGGCAGCCTTAAGGACGGTGAGCTGAAAGCCTTTTTGGAAGATCAGTTGAGTAGGTACAAATTAAGCTCAACCGAATTTAATAATTTTTTGGACGTCAGCCTAGGCGGCCCCAGCTACTTTTTTACCAGGAACCTGCTGCACTTTCCGCAGGCCAAGACACCGCCGGCGATTTACGGCGATTTGATACACCGGGCCATCAGCCGCGCCCACGCCGCCGTGCAATCTGGCCAGAAGGTGGATATCAAAAAAATAATCGCCGGGTTTTTATCAAACCTTCATGGTGAGCCCCTATCCGAAGCCGATAAACAGGCTTACGCGCAGCGCGGCTCAAAATCGCTGACAGCCTACTTGGCCAAATCTGGCGATAAGTTTACCAAAAACCAGGCAGTTGATATTGATTTCAGGTCCCAGGGTGCAACTGTAGGCAAGGCGTTTATAAGCGGTGTGATCGACCGGCTAGACATAGACCAAAGAGCCAAAACGGCAGTCCTTAGTGAATACAAGACTGGGTCAGTTTTTACTAAATGGCAGGCTCCGCCCAAAGCCCAGGAGTATGACAAGATCAGACGCTGGCGTTATCATAACCAGCTGCTATTTTACAAGCTGCTATTCGATAGCGCGGCTGATTGGGGTAAGCGCGGTTGGCATCTAGAACAGGCCGGATTGCGTTTTATTGAGCCGGACGCCTATGGCAAAATTAGAGCCGTGCCGCTGCTGTATGAGGAGTCCAAGCTTAGGGAGTTTAGAAAGTTAGTCATGGCAGTTTGGCAGCACATTCAGGCCTTAGACTTTCCCGATACCAGCCCATACCCACCATCGCTCAAGGGTATCCAACAATTCGAAGCAGACCTTATTAAGACTACAGGTGACAGATAGAGATTAGAGTTGGTTACTTCTTTTTGCGGGCAACTGCAGTCGGACCAAACATATACATGTACAGGTTTACGCCAATGATAGCGCCAGCAATCGGTCCGAGCACGTAAACAGCGCTCCAGTTACGTAGCGCCAGCGCTGTAGCCGGGTTGAGATAAGCAGCGGAGGCCGTAGCAGCCACTAAAATACCAATGAAGAACGACGCCCCATAAGTTAAGGCTGAGGTCAACGTGTCTAAACCCTTAACGAAGGCAGCGGTTAAGCCAGCAGCCAAAATGGCCACGCCGACCATTTCTGCTAAAAACAGCGGCGTGCTAAAGGGCGTACCTTTAACTGGCAAGGCCTGGTTGGTGAAATACTGGAATAGTTGCCAAGCGCCGGCGCCGGCCAACAGTTGGACCACAATATAAGCAACAGCCCAAAGCGAGCTGATTTTTCGGGCTGTCCAAATACCAACGGTAATGGCCGGGTTGAAATGACCGCCTGATAAACTACCAAACAGTACATAAACCAGGACTAGCGCGACCGCTACGCTAGTGCCGATAAAGTAAGGTACCGCCGTTGTTTGCGTAAGAACCAGCGCCACCATAACAAGAATGCCTGTTCCCAAAAATTCTGCCAGCAGCGGCGCCAGCCTTGTCTTGTTGAATCTACCCAGCATTTTTATACACCTCCTTGATATTTAGCTTGATCTTACCGCCAACTATAGTACGCTTAGCCGAAAAAGTGAAGCGCTCCACACACCAAGATCCGTGGCTTTTTTAGCCTAGCGGCCCCGCTTATATTCAATGGACGGGACCAGTGTGTGGCTAAAAGTGAACAGAGGTAGTGTTATAATAGAAGCCATGGACAAAACTGTAAAATTATATTCCACCACTTGGTGTGTCTATTGCCGTATGGCTAGAGAATACCTAGACAAGCTGAAGGTGCCTTACAAAGAAATTAACCTTGAACAAGACCACGCAGCCATGCATTACATTATGTCCAAAACTGGTAGTGCTGGCGTGCCGCAAATTGAAATTGGCGACGAACTCATTTTGGGCTTTGATCGCCCCCGCATCGACGCCGCCCTGGAAAAAACAGCAAATAGCAATAAGTAAAGTAAGTTGTATTCAATACACTACAGCTAGAGTAGCAATAACAATTAAACCACTACAGATAGCTTAACTGGTGTTATATTTTATATATGGAACGATCTGACCAAACAGAAACAGGGCAGCCTGAACCTCAAAAACCAGCCTGGTCCGTTCTGGCCGGCGAATTTGACCCGAGCGATCCGACGTTAAACAGCATTTTAGTGGCGCGAATGGTTGATTACTTTTGGTTTAACCCTATCCACTCCGAAAATCGGCGTCGAATGCATGCCACCGAGCTAGTATTAAGAGCCTATGAAATATGCGGATTAGATAGATTTGCCGTCAAAGAGAAGATTGAAAATACCATCGCTGACCTTATGGATTATTCAAAACAGCTGGAGCTTTCCCGCCAGACACCTGAATTGATTGGGATGGAAGGTCAAGAAAGGGACGAAGGTGAGCGAACCGAAACTACCTTATCACCCGTAATGCATGCACTGAGGGCGTTAATTAAACTGTCAAACAGCGTCAATAGCATTACTATTCAAGATCGGATAAGGCAAGAGGCAGATAAAGAAAAGTGGGCAGTAGATGGTGATACCAGGCGTCTAGCAGAAGCGGTTATTCGTTCACTTTATTTGGAAGAGATACGACCGAGGCCTGTAGAATAGATTACCCACCAAACTTTCAAACTAAAGGTATGAAACTAGTATTAAAATCGACGGCAGTATAAATTATTTAAGTATTATGAAGAAAGTTTAGGCGGGCAAGTGGCGTTTGAGGACTATAAAACTAAGTCGTCGGTAGTGGTGGTTTATACAGGCGAGGGAAAAGGCAAAACCAGTGCCAGCATCGGGTTACTCGCCCGCGCACTGGGTAATGGCTGGAGGGTGGCATATATACAGTTCATCAAACACTGGGAAGTTGGCGAGCACGAATTTATCAGGCGAATCGAACCAGTTTTTAAAAGCAAACTGTTCTTCTATAAAGGCGGCAAGGGATTTTATAAGGCTGGTGAGCTCTCGGCCAAAGACGTGACGCCAGCTGAGCATAAAAAAGCCGCCCAAGATACTTATGCGCAGGCGTTCAAGGCAGTCACCAACGGTCAATTTGACCTGGTAATTTGTGACGAGATAAATAATGCCGTCAATCATAAATTAATCACTAAAAAACAACTAGCAGACCTTATCAAAAAGCGTTCGCCCAAAACCAGCTTGTGCCTGACTGGCCGTGACTTTCCGAAAGATTTGCTAGCTAAAGTCGATATCGCCACCTATATGACCAAGCTCCGCCATCACTTTGATAAGAAGTATTTAGCCAATAAAGGAATTGACTTCTGAATCAGCAAAACCAACCGCGCCGGAATTTACTCTTTTGGTGGCCGGTTTTTATTTTGCTGGTCGCGACTACTATTTATTTGGCGTTCAAGCTGACCGGGCATGAAAATGTTCTACAAAAAAGCCAGCCTGGGCTGTATGGTGTGGTGAAGTTTGATGACGGTGACACCATTACCGTAGATATGAACGGCCAACGAGAGATCGTGCGGATGATAGGTGTT